>CANJOT010000123.1 GCA_947475815.1 Burkholderiales bacterium
GCCGATGGCATCATCCGCATGCTGCCTAATCGCGGCGCGGTGGTGCAGCGCTTTGACAAGGAAGAACTGATCGAGCGGTATTCGCTGCGCGGTCTGCTGGAAGGGTATGCGGCGGAAATGGCCTGCCGCACGCAAAGCGCCACGCTGGCGCCGCTGCTGGAAGCGCAGTGCGAGGAGATGGCACTGGCCATCGCCGAACTCGAACGCATCAATCAGGAAGGCAGCAACGATCTGGACCAGATCGGCAAGCTGCTCGAACTGAACCGGCAGTTTCACCACACCATCCTCAAGGCGAGCCCGAATAATCTGGTCAACCGGATGCTCGACACGCTGCAAATGCCGCTGGCCTACCGTCTCTACCAATGGCGCGCGCCGGCGCGCCGTCAGGCAGTGCTGGATCACCATCGCACGATTGCAGCGGCGTTTCGCAACAATCAGCCCAAACGGGCGCGCAAGGCGGTGGAAGAACACATCGAAGACGTGCGCGATTTCATTATTTCGACTGCCTGACCTGTCCGCCGGGGCAGTCGTGCAAGCATCCCTATTCACATCGCTGGAAACATCGCTGGAGACACCGTAATGCATATGCCGCTCAAGGGTCTGGTCGTGCTCGACCTGACGCAGATTTTCAACGGCCCTTATGCCACCTACATGATGGCCGCAGCCGGCGCGGAAATCATCAAGATTGAACCGCACGATGGGGAGCATCTGCGCAAACGCACCATCGGCAAGGCGAGCTGGCTACCATTCGCCATGCTCAACGCGGGCAAACGCTCGCTCAAGCTGGATCTGAAAAGCGTGCAGGGCAAACAGATTCTGCTCGATCTGGTAGAAAAAGCCGACGTGCTGGTCGAAAATTTTGCCGCCGGCGTGATGGAGCGTCTCGGTCTGGGTGAAAAGGTTTTAAAGGCCCGCAATCCGCGCATCATCTATGCCTGCTCAACAGGCTATGGCACCAATGGTCCCTACCGCGATTATCCGGCCATGGACCTGACGGTGCAGGCCATGAGCGGCGTCATCAACGCGACGGGCTTTACCGACTCGCCGCCGGTCAAGGCCGGCCCGGCGGTGTGCGACTTCATGTCGGGCGTGCATCTGTACGGCGCCATCGTCACGGCCCTGCTCGACCGCGAGCGCAATGGCTCCACCCCGACGGTAGAAGTGTCGATGATGGAAGCGACCTATTTTTCATTGAGCTCCAACCTGGGCATGATTCACGCCGCCGTGCCGGGCGCGCCGGCACGCACCGGCAACCGCCATGGCGCGCTGGTGGTCTGCCCGTACAATGTCTACCCGACGGCAGATGGTTACATCGCCATCATCATCAACCATAATGAACACTGGCGCGCGCTGGTGACCAGTTTTGGTCACCCGGAGCTGGTGGACGATGCGCGCTACAAAAACAACGCCGATCGCGTCAAGCACATGCAGGAAGTCGATGACATGGTGGCCAGCTGGACCACGCCGCACAAGCGCGCCGATCTGTTCGAGCGCCTCATCGCGGTGACGGTGCCGTGCGCGCCGGTGCGCGACCTGCATGAAGTGATGAACGATCCGCACCTGCATCAGCGCGGTTCGCTGCGCTGGATCGAACACCCGGAATACGGCCGCATTGCAGCGCCGGCCAGCCCTCTGCGTTACAACGGCGAGGCCTCGCTGCCGGAGCGCCCCAGCGTACCGCTGGGTACGGACAGCCGGGCCATCCTGCAGGAGCGGTTGGGATTGAGTACACAACAACTTGATGACCTTGAATCCGCCGGCGTTATCTAACCAGGAGCCCGCATGCTTTTCGACTTTACCAAACTGTCCACCAATAACCGCTACAAGATTCTGTCCTACACCATCGTGCCGCGGCCGATTGCCTGGGTGGTGACGGTGGGCGCCAATGGCGATCGCAATGCGGCGCCGTTTTCGTTTTTCAACGTTCTGACGAGCAAGCCGCCGATTCTTGGCATCGGCGTGACCACCCATGGCCAGAACGTCAAGGATACCGCCCGGCATATCAACGAAACAAAACAGTTTGTCGTCAATCTGGTGCCGGCCAAACTGATCAATGAAATGAATTTGACGGCGGTGGAGTTCGAGCCTGGGGTGGATGAACTCGATGTCGCCGGCCTGTCGGTGCTGCCCTCGAGCATGGTCAAGCCACCGCGCATTGCCGAGAGCCCGGTGGCCTTCGAATGTGAGCTGTACCACGACCACGCCATGGAGAGTGGCCAGCACATCATTCTGGGGCGCGTGCTGGCCGCGCATGTGGCTGACGAGGCGGTCATCAACGCCGAGAAGTGTTATATCGATACCCTCAAGCTCGGTCTGGTGGGGCGCATGGACAATCGCTACCTGAATACCGATCAGGCGTTTGCCCTGCCGCGCATTTCGCTGGAAGACTGGAAGGCCGGGCGGCGCAGCTGAGGGGTGTCCTGGGTTGTTGACGGGACGGCATTTGCTCGCCGGGCAAATCAGGGCTACGCTTTGTGGCTTTGCAGCATTGTGGCCAGCGGCTGATCGGCTCGATTCCAACTCATGACGCATCCTGACTACCTCAAACACATCCTGACCGCACGGGTCTACGACGTCGCGCGCGAAACCGCACTGGAAGTCGCCCCCGGCCTGTCGGCCCGGCTGGGCAACACAGTGTTGCTCAAGCGCGAAGACACGCAACCGGTGTTTAGCTTCAAGCTGCGCGGCGCCTACAACAAGATGGCCCACCTCTCCGAAACGGAGCGCGCCCGTGGCGTGATCGCGGCATCGGCCGGCAATCATGCCCAGGGCGTGGCGCTGGCGGCGCAGCGCATGGGCTGCAAGGCCGTGATTGTCATGCCGATCACCACCCCGGCGGTCAAGATCGATGCCGTGCGCAGTTTTGGCGGTAGCAATGTCGAACTCGTGCTGGTGGGGGATTCGTACAGCGATGCCTACGCGCGCGCCGTCACGCTGCAGGCGGAACGCGGCCTGACCTTTGTGCATCCGTTTGACGATCCTTACGTCATTGCCGGTCAAGGCACCATCGGCATGGAAATCCTGCGCCAGTTGCAGGGGCCAATCGATGCCATTTTCATCGCCATTGGCGGGGGCGGGCTGATCGCCGGCATCGGCGCCTATGTCAAGGCGGTGCGGCCGGAGATCAGGATCATCGGTGTGCAGACCTGCGATTCAGACGCCATGGCGCAGTCGCTCGAAGCGGGCCACATCGTCACGCTGGCCGAGGTCGGGCTGTTTTCCGATGGCACGGCGGTCAAGACGGTCGGTCAGGAAACCTTTCGCCTGTGCCAGACGGTTGTCGATGAAATTATCCGTGTGGATACCGATGCGGTATGCGCGGCCATCAAGGATGTGTTTCAGGACACGCGCTCGATCCTCGAGCCGGCCGGGGCGCTCGGCGTGGCCGGCCTGAAGGCCTATGTGGAACGCGAACACCTCACCGGCAAAAACCTGGTGGCGATTGCCTGCGGTGCGAACATGAATTTCGACCGCCTGCGTTTTGTGGCCGAACGCGCCGAGGTGGGCGAGGAACGCGAAGCGGTGCTGGCGGTCACCATCCCGGAAGAGCGCGGCAGTTTCCGGCGCTTTTGCGCACTGCTCGGCGAGCGCAATGTCACCGAGTTCAATTACCGCATCGCCGACTCGAAAGAGGCGCACATCTTTGTGGGCCTGACGACCCAGAGCGGCGGCGAGGGCGAGCTGATCGCGCAGCATTTTGCCGCCAACGGTTTTTCGGCCATCGATCTGACCCACGATGAATTGGCCAAGCTGCACCTGCGCCATCTGGTGGGCGGGCACTCGGCGCTGGCACAGGAAGAGCTGTTGTACCGCTTCATTTTTCCGGAACGGCCGGGTGCGCTGACGCAGTTTCTTGCCAATATGAACCCGAGCTGGAACATCAGCCTGTTTCATTACCGCAATCACGGGCAGGACTATGCCCGCATCCTGGTCGGCCTGCAGGTGCCGGCCAATGAGCGCGCCGAGTTCCAGAAATTTCTCGACCGGCTCGGTTACCCGTACGAGGACGAAAGCCAGCATCCGGCCTACCGTCTGTTTCTAGGTTGACCCTGGGTTGACCCCGGCCCGGCCAGAGGGCCGGGTTGACGCACGCGCACGCGGCTCACGCGAAAGCGGGAAACAGGCGATACTAACGCACCAAAAACTGAGGGAGAGCAGTGCCATGCGCACTTATAAATACTACGACTTCATTATGGCGGCGTTTGTGTGCGTGCTGCTGTGCTCCAACCTGATCGGCGCCGCCAAAGCCGCTGAAGTGACGCTGCCGCTGCTGGGCACGGTCACGTTTAGCGCGGGCGTGCTGTTCTTTCCGATCTCGTATATTTTTGGCGACATCCTGACCGAGGTCTACGGTTACGGGCGCGACCGGCGGGTCGTCTGGGCCGGCTTTGGCGCTCTGGCGTTTGCCAGCGTGATGTCGATCGTTGTGCTCAGCCTGCCGGCAGCGAGTGACCCGTTCAACAGCGGTTATCAGGGCCACCTTGAAGCCGTCTTCGGCAACGCGCCGCGCATCATGATCGGCTCGATACTGGCCTTTTGGTGCGGCAGTTTCGCCAACAGCTTCGTGCTGGCGAAAATGAAAATCTGGACCAATGGCAAACACCTCTGGACGCGCACCATCGGCTCCACGCTGGTGGGCGAGGCGGTCGATTCAGGGCTGTTTTATTTCATCGCCTTTTACGGCATCTGGCCGCTCAAGCAGGTGATTGCCATCACCATCGCCCAGTATTTCCTGAAAACCGGCTGGGAAATCGTCATGACGCCAGTGACCTACCGGGTGGTCGCATTCCTCAAGAAAAAAGAAGCCGAGGACTATTACGACCGCAACACCAACTTCACGCCGTTCAAGCTGAGTTGATGCAGGCTTGATGCGGCGGGCTTGATCCGTTTTTAGCTGACCTTGTGCAGGCGTACCACCTGCACGATGTCGGCCACGCCTTCGACGCCCGGCCCGGTGGTGGCACAAGGCTCGTCATCAAAAGCAATGTCACCGGCGGGATCGGGCTGGCCCGTGGCTTCGAGACCGGCAAAGGCGTGCAGCGCCGGATCCATCAGATGCGAGGGCACCACGTGTGACAGCGCGCGAAACATGCTGTCAATGCGCCCTGGAAAGCGTTTGTCCCAATCGCGCATCATGGCCTTGACCTCGTTGCGCTTGAGGTTTTGCTGGCTGCCGCACAGGTCGCAGGGAATGATGGGAAACTGCTTGATGGCGGCCCAGCGGGCCAGGTCTTCCTCGGCCACATAGGCCAGCGGTCGGATGACGATGTGCTTGCCGTCGTCCGACATGAGCTTGGGTGGCATGCCCTTGAGAATGCCGCCGTAAAACATGTTGAGAAAGACGGTTTCGAGAATGTCGTCGCGGTGATGGCCGAGCGCAATGCGCGTTGCGCCCAGATCGTCGGCGAGACGGTAGAGAATGCCGCGACGCAGCCGGGAACACAATGAGCAGGTCGTTTTACCCTCGGGTATCAATCGCTTGACGATCGAGTAGGTGTCCTGCTCCTCAATGTGAAACGGCACGCCGAGTTTGCTCAGGTAATCGGGCAATATCTCGGCCGGAAAATTGGGCTGCTTCTGGTCCAGATTGACGGCGATGATTTCGAACGACACCGGTGCGCGCTGGCGCAGGGTGAGCAGAATGTCGAGCATGGCATAGCTGTCCTTGCCGCCGGACATGCAGACCATGACGCGGTCGCCCTCGCCGATCATGTTGAAATCAACAATCGCCTGACCCACCAGACGGTGCAGGCGCTTGCCGAGCTTGTTGTTCTCGAAGGCGGCCTTGTCGGCATGGCGCGCGGTCAGGGCGGCGCGCGTTTCTTCGGGGCGGGCCGGGGCGTTCATGGCTGGTCCTTGATGTGAAACACCTCGACGCCGGCGCCGTCACAATCGGCATAGACGTCGGGCTTGCAGGTCGAGACGCGCACGGCGCGCACTTGCGGGTGCGCCAGCAGGGTCTGGGCCACGTCGTCACACAGCGTTTCGAGCAGATTGATGTGGCCGGCGGTAAGGCGCGCGCGGATGGTGTCGCGGATGAAATCGTAGTCGAGCACTTCGCCGATCTTGTCGTGGCGCGGCGTGGTGTACACCAGCGGGATGAACAGATCGACATCGATGACCGCACGTTGCGCGCCGCGCTTTTCAAAGTCATAAATGCCGATGTTGGCGTCAACCCGGAAATTCTGCAAAAACAGGCGCCGGCAATCACTCAACAGCGGATGATAAAGGGCACTGGGCATGGTGGCGTTCCGGTTTTAATCGTGGGCAGGCAAAAACATCACATCGCGTGGTGCGGCCACGAGGTGCTCGCCGCCATCGACCAGCAATGTGGTGCCGGTGACGGCGGGTGCGGCAGCAAGGTAGCAGACAGCCGCGGCAATATCGTCAGGGGTGGTGGCGTGCGCCAGCGGCAGGCGGCGTTGGCCGGCGCTGAAATTTTCTTCTGACTGGTAGGCCGAGATCATGGTCAGGCCGGGCGCCACGCCCACCACACGCACCTTGGGCGCAAGCGCCTGGGCCAGCATGGTGGTGGCAGCCTGCAGGCCGGCCTTGGCCAGGCTGTAGGAAAGAAAATCGGGGTTGTAGTTGTACAGTTTCTGGTCGAGGATGTTGATCACCACGCCGGCGTCTACGCCGGTCGCATCGTCGGGCAGGCGGCGAAACAGTTCACGTGCCAGCACCAGCGGTGCGCCGAGATTGACGCGGGTGTGGCGCTCGAGGGTGGCATAATCGATGTTGGTCACATCGTCGTGCTCAAACAGCGAGGCATTGTTGACCACGCCGCGCAGCTCACCCAATTGGCGGGCACAGGCCTCGGGCAAGGCGGCCACCTGGTCTTCGTGTTCGAGATCGGCCTGCAGGGCAACGGCACGCCGGCCCAGGGCCTCGATGGCGCGTACGACCTCAAGCGCCTCGGCTTGGGAGTCGCGGTATTGCACGGCCACGTCCCAGCCACTCCTGGCGAGGGCGAGCGCGATGCAGCGCCCAAGGCGCCGGGCGCCACCGGTGACGAGGATGATCCGTGCTTTGGAGGTGGGTTTAATAGTCATGTCGGGTCAACGTAGCTGGACAATGTTGGCTTGCGCAGGCGTGAGTTTAAGCCATCGCAGCGCGACGGGTCCGTTAGAATGACGCCGATGCCCACCTCCCTTCCCATGCCCGGCCCCGACGCCGCGGCCCGCAGCGCACGGCTCGCGACGCAAATCCACGCGCAGATCGCCGCCCATGGCGGCTGGATATCGTTTGCCGGGTTCATGGAGACCTGCCTGTACACACCGGGTTTGGGGTATTACAGCGGCGCCTCGACCAAGCTGGGCAGTGGCTTGAAAGACGACAGCGATTTTGTCACCGCACCGGAGCTAAGCAGCCTGTTTGGCCGGGCGCTGGCGCGGCAGGTGGCCGAGGTGTGCGCGCTGACTTCACCGCAGGTGCTTGAATTTGGTGCCGGCAGCGGCAAACTGGCCTGCGATCTGCTGGCTGAACTGGAACGGTTCGATGCCTTGCCCGAGCGCTATTGCATCCTCGAATTGTCCGGGGATCTGCGCGCGCGCCAGCAGGCCTTGCTGGAACAGCGCGTGCCGCATCTGGCCCAACGGGTGCAGTGGCTCGATCAACTGCCAGACCGGCTGGCCGGCGTGGTGCTGGCCAACGAGGTGCTTGATGCCATGCCGGTCCATTTGATGGTGTGGCCGCAGGCCGACACCGCCGCGGGCTGGCTGGAACGTGGCGTGGCCAGCGGACCGGAACAACAGTTTGTGTTTGTCGACCGTCCGGCCGAGCCGCGCTTGCACAAGGGCATGGCAACGCGCATCGACGATGCCTTGGAGATTGCGCCCGGATATCTGACCGAGTTGAATCTGGCCGCGCCGGCCTTCATCACCAGTCTGGCCGAACGCCTAGATCGCGGCGCGCTGCTGCTGATTGATTATGGCTTTCCGGTGCACGAATATTTTCATGTGCAACGCCATCGCGGCACGCTCATGGCGCACTACCGCCACCGTGCCCACGACAACCCGCTCATCCTGCCCGGTCTGCAGGATCTGACCGCGCATGTCGATTTCAGCGCCATCGCGCAGGCCGGCGTGCAGGCCGGTCTGGAATTGCTCGGTTATACCAGCCAGGCCCATTTTCTGATCAACTGCGGCATTACCGAACTGATAGAAGGGGATCCCTCACAACCCGCAATCTGGTTGCCGCAAACCAATGCCTTGCAGCGCCTGATCTCCGAGGCCGAAATGGGTGAATTGTTCAAGGTGATCGCCCTCGGGCGGGGCCTGCCGGACGGGCTGCTGGGCTTTCGGCGCGGCGATCGTTGCCATACGCTTTAAGGGCCATACCCCATGCTGCGTTACGTCCTCGCCATTTTTGTCACTCTCGTGGTGTTGACGGCCGCATCCCCCTGGCTCAAGCGCCTGGGCCTGGGCCACCTGCCTGGTGATTTCCAGTTTCGACTGTTCGGCCGCGAGTGGTCATTGCCCTTTGCCTCGACGCTGGTGTTGTCGGCGCTGATGAGTGTGATCGTGCGCTGGCTCTGAGCGTTTTCAAGCGCGCTTCAGGGATGACCATTGACCATATGCATAGCATATGCATAATAGGAAAATGGAAATTGAATTCGACCCTCAATGCGTAAAAAATACGACTTCAGTCAAGGCAAGCGCGGCGCCGTGCTGCCATCGAGCGGCAAAACCCGCATCACCATCATGCTTGACGACGACATTCTTGAGCACTTTCGCACGCGCGCGGAGGCGCTCGGAACCGGCTATCAAACCTTGATCAATACGGCTTTGCGCGCCGCGCTGACGCCAACCAACGCAAAACGGCAAGAAGATATACCGCTTACGGTCGAGAAATTGCGTGAAGTTCTGCGTCAGGAATTGCACGCTTCCTGACGTTCGTTGGCAGGTCTTCAAAAACGGCAATGGCGCTCTTTCGAGCGCCATTGCGTCTTGCATCAAACTGCGCTCAGGTCATCAGAAACGATGACGCATGCCAACCTGAAACGAACTCGGGCTGAAGCCGGCATTGACGTTGCCGCCAAAGAAGCCGGGCACCGGCAGACCGGCGTTGCTGGAGGTCTGCAGACCGGTGTTGGTGGCGTCGGCAATCAGATAGTGTGAATTGCCACGGTTGGCCAGGTGTGAGGCCACGGCATAAAAGTCGGTGCGGCGCGACAGAGCATAGGTACCGCCCAGAGCAAAAAAGCGTGCATCAAAGTTGTTCGCGGTTTTGTCGTCCAAACGACCATAATCGGCCATCAGATTGAAGCCGCTCACCGGGGCGCTCAGGCCAATGGACCAAGAGTTGGCATCCGCCGGAACCAGGTTGGCCGACGCCGGGCTGTTGTCTTTGGTGCTCCAGTACAGCCCATGCGCCTTGACGATGCCGAAGTCATACGTGCCTGCCAGGGTGTGCGAGCGGGTGCGGCCGTTGTCGAGCGAGTTGCGTACGTGGTTGTGCCCGTAACCCACGTACACCGGGCCACTGGCGTAGGCCACAGAGAGACTGACGGCATTACCGCCAAACTTTGATGCGCCCACCACGTTCGGCGGCGTCGCCACCCCGGCACCGTTGACCGTGGGTACCGTGCAGCTTGCACCCACGCTGGCCGGTACGCCCGTTACGGTACACGGCACCGTGGCCGTGGACCCGCCGGCCGCCAGGGCAGCACTGTTGTTGGTGCTCGACTCCCCCAGACGCAGCGCCAGGCCGGCCTTGAAGCCGCCCAGCAATTCGCTTGGAGCGTCGTAATAAATGCCGTTGTCAAAACGGGTGACGTTACCGACCGAAATATTCTGCACGGTACCGACGGTACCGGCACTAAACGGATCGGCCGCCGACCACACGTTGTAGAACGGCGTGTAGTCACGACCCAAACGCACATTGCCAAACGCACCCGACAAACCTACCGTGGCAACGCGGCCAAAAAAGCGCCCGCCGGTGGAGGTGCGCGGCGTGCTCGACGAGCTCGCCGTCGCCAGGCTCACGTCGCCCTGCGGCACGCTGCTGTCGGAAATGTCGACACCCTGCTCCAGTACAAAATTGGCTTTCATGCCGTTGCCAAGGTCTTCCGAACCACGCACGCCCAGACGGCTGCCGGAGGCGCCACCGCCTGTCACGCTGCTCAGGGTGCCCGCATTGGTGCGGTCAAAACGCAGGCCGCCGTCGACAAGGCCATAAAGCACAACGCCGTTCTGGGACTGTGCCTGCGCCACGCCGGCAAACGCCAGACCGAGCACGGCAACGATCAGTTTCTTGTTCATGTGCTTCCTCTCAAAAGTTTCAGACGAATCCGCATTGGGCGGATAAGCGAAAGTTAGGCGCAAGAAACCGCTAGAGATAGGCCGTCGTCAGATCAGGAAAACATTTTTTATTAATTTGCTTAAAATTGCTTTTGTGCGTTGTGTTTTGGATAATTTAACAATGCTACCCGTAAAAAAATAAATCCAAACTACACCGTATTTGGTTGCTTGTTCTTGCTTTTATTTTATTGTTCAAGTTATCCTAAATGGAATTGATGAGCGCGACTCAAGCACTATTAAGCAATTTTAAGCAAGTATGTTGAGCGCTAAATTTATTAAAATTTTTTCATTTCCGACAAGACTCGAACAGGGCTCAGGATGGTCACTCGCACCTATCTCACTGTCATCTCAAGGGCGCGCCATGGCGATGCGCAGGCGCAACTGAGCTTGGCCCGGTTGTATCTGAACGGCGAAGCAGGCGTCTCAAAAAACGACAGCGTTGCACTGGAATGGTTGCGCAAGTCGGCAGCGCAAGGACTCAAGGAGGC
>CANJOT010000124.1 GCA_947475815.1 Burkholderiales bacterium
CCCGATGGCGTCGCCGGCGTCACCCTGTTTCTGGTCTACGACGATCGCTTCCGTCTGGGCGAACGCGCCAAACGCCTGCTGAAAAAAACAGCACACGCCGAATTTCCACATTCGGTCGTGCGCCACATGATCAGCAATGTTGAGGTCGAAGCAGGCGAGCAGGGCATGACCCGCATCCGCTGCAACTTCGTTGCCTACCGCAGTCGCAAGGGTGGCTCCGAGGTGTTCCCCGGGCACAGCGTGTATGACGTCGTCACCGACGGCAGCGGCAAGCGCGAAGGCGTGCGCATCCAGCGCAAGTTCACGGTGATTGATGTGGATTCGCTGCGCATCCAGCGCAGGATGTCGATCATTCTCTGATGACGCGCCGGTCCATGACCACCCGGACCATGGACCGGCCTGCGACTGCGCTTCTTGCCACTCCGGCAAATGCTCGTCTATGATCAGGCCTGTCCCCTGCATGCCTGAGCCGGACAGAATCAATTAAAAGGCCGCCTTAATGGCCCGAAGCGCCTGACGACACGGAGACAAATACATGATTCATTTTTCGGCCCGGCGAGCAGTCTGTCGCTTCATGCATGCCACCCTGCTGGGCGCGCTGTCGGCGGCCACCATCGGTAGCGCCCAGGCTCAGGCTTTCCCGTCACACTCTGTGCAGATCAACGTCGGCCTGCAGGCCGGGGGCGCGGCCGACAACATCGCGCGCACGCTGGCCGAGGGGCTCTCGCAAATCTGGGGCCAGCCCGTCATCGTCGCCAACAAACCGGGTGCCGGTGGCGCGCTGGCGGTACAGGAAACCATCAAGGCCAAAGCAGACGGCTACACGCTGGTGCTCGCCAACGAAGGCTCGATCACACGTTCGCAATTTCTCACCGCCAAACTCGGTTACGACTCGCTCAAAGACCTCGTGCCGATCGCCGCCGCCGGTGTCGTGCCGATGGTATTGGTGGTCAACCCCGAAGTGATGAAAGCGGGCGATCTGAAAACCTTTCTGGCGCAAGCCAAGGCCGCACCGGGCAAGATCGACTACGCTTCGTCGGGTACCGGCGCATCGCATCACATCTCGATGGCGATGCTGGAACGTGCGGCCAGCATCAAGCTCAACCAGATCGCTTACAAGGGCGGCGCGCCGGCGCTCACTGACGTGCTGGGTGGCCACGTACCCACCATGTTTGTCGCCGTCTCGACCGCCCTGCCCTTCATCAAATCGTCAAAGCTGGTGGCACTGGGAGTCAGCGGCGCACAGCGCTCGGCGCATCTGCCCAACATTCCGACCATTGCCGAACAGGGCTTTCCGGGTTATGAAACCGGTGACTGGCTGTCCATCTTCACGCCCAGGGACACGTCACCGGAAGTGGTGCGCAAGATCATCGCCGACATGGCGACCGTGACACGTTCGCCGGCCTACCAGCAGAAACTGCTCAGCGCAGGACTGGAGACCAAACCGAGCGCGGGCAAGGATCTGGCTGAGCTGATCGCACGCACCATCGAAGCCAACCGCGAAATCTTCCGTGCTGCGGGAATCGTGCCTGAGTAAGAGCCCGTGAAGGGCCCGCTCAATCACACCCCAGGCGAAGGCGCCTTGCCCGACCCTCCCCGACCACAGGAACCCGCATGAAAGTAATACCGACCGGAAAAATTCTCGGCGCCCGGGTGGAAGACCTTGACCTCGCTACCGACCTCGGCCCGAGCCAGGTGGATGATCTGATGATCTTGCTGGCCACGCACGGCGTGCTTGAGTTTCCGCGCCAGACGCTCAGTACACGCCAGCTCAAGCGCTTCAGCGAAAAATTCGGCGAGCTCTACCTGAGTCCGGGCGGGCGGGCGCAGGCGGCCGGTTTCCCGGAGGTGATGATCCTCTCCAACATGCTCGAAGAGGGCAAGGCCGTTGGCCTGTCCGACGCCGGCCAGGCCTGGCATACCGACATGGCCTACTCGAACATCATCGCCCTGACCAATGTGCTCTACGGCACGACCATTCCACAACGCGATGGCAGGCCGTTGGGCAACACCGAATTGCGCAACATGCACAAGGTCTATGAAGACCTGCCGGCCGACATCAAACAACGGCTCAAAGGCAAGACCATCAGCCACGACTTCAACAAGTTCTGGGAACTGATGCGCGAGCGTCCGGGCAGCCCGCGCGCACCGCTGTCCGCAGAAGAGCGCGCCCAGCGCCCGCCGGCCGTGCACGCGGCTGCGCTGACCCACCCCATCACCGGGCGCACCGTGCTCTACGCCAACCCGGGTTATGCCGTAGCGATCAATGAACTGCCCGCCGATGAAAGCGACCAGCTGCTCGACTACCTGTTTGAATTCCAGTCGCGTCCCGAATATCTGTATACCTACTCGTGGAACAAAGACAGCGTGCTCATGTGGGACAACATCGGCACAACCCACAATGCCGTGGCCGATTACACGCGTGACGAACACCGCTACATTCAACGCTGTCAGGTGATGGCGACGCGTTTTTATGGCGAGGCCGGCACACGCGTGCCGCGGATGTTTGCGCGGCAACAGGCTTGAACCCAAACACCCTTTCACTGCCCATTCAATACATCCACACCAGAGGAACACTCATGCCCGTTCGTGACGACATTCGCCAAATCCTGCAGGGACGTAGCCAGCAGCGCCGCAACAGCGCGGCGCTGTTGTGCAAACTTGTTCTGGCAACGGGCCTCGCTCTGTTTGGCGCACAAGCCGCGCTGGCGCAAACCGCCTTGCCCGGTACCATCAAGCTGGTGGTGGCGTATGCCCCAGGCGGTGCGACCGACATCGTCGCGCGCATGCTGGCCGCCGAACTGAGCAGCGAGCTGAACGTCTCGATGGTGGTCGACAACCGCGCCGGCGGCGGCACCCTGATCGGCTCGGACTCGGTGCGCCGCGCCACGCCCGATGGTTCAAGCTTCCTGTTTGGCACCAATGCTTTTGTCATCACACCGCTGATGCAGGCCAAGCCGGGCTACGACCCGGTCAAGGACTTCACGCCGGTGGCCGTCACGACCATCCAGTCGCTCGGCATGCTGGTGCCGCCCGGCCGGCCGTTTCGCACGGTCAAACAACTCATTGAGTATGGCAAGGCCAATCCGGGCAAGATCAACTTCGCGTCGTCGGGCAATGGCTCGGCGCAGCATCTGGCCGGTGAATCATTTGCCGCGGCGGCTGGCATCAGCATGACCCATGTACCGTATAAAGGCGCCGGACCAGCCCTCATCGATCTGCTCAGCGGCCGCGTTGACGTGATGTTTACCTCGATGGTCGGCAACACCCAGTTTGTTCAGGATGGCAAGTTGCTGCTGCTGGCCACCACCGGCCGCAATCGTTCCCCCGCGACACCCAACACACCGACCGTGGCCGAAAGCGGGATGGCGGGTCTGGGCAGCTACGAAGCAACTACCTGGCAGGGTTTCATCGCGCCACCGAATACGCCCAAGGCAGTGGTTGATCGTGTCAATGCCGCCCTCGTCAAGGTCGGCAAGCTGCCGAAGATTGTCGATACCCTGGCTGCGCAGGGCATGGAGGTGAAAATTTCCAGCGCCGATGAGATGCAGCAAAAACTCGCCAGCGAAACCTCGATCTACCGCAAGATTCTCGAAAAGCTGCCGCCGGCCAAGGAATAAGCGCGCCGTTCAAATTGCACGACTGTCGCACGCAGGCGCACTGCGCCTGCCCCGGCTTTTGCTTTCCCTATCGCCTAGATTGCGACTATCAATTGGAGTTATTGATAGCCAGTCTCTACTATTCGTCCTGTCCGAACGAACATCCTTTCATTCACTCAGGAGCTTCAAATGTCCATCATCAACAGCCAGGTCAAACCCTTCGCCGCGACCGCCTACCAGACTGGCCAGTTCATCGAACTGACCGAGGCTGACCTTCAGGGCAAATGGTCCGTGATGTTTTTCTACCCGGCGGATTTTACCTTTGTCTGCCCGACCGAACTCGAAGACCTGGCCGACACTTACGCCGAGTTTCAGTCCATGGGCGTGCAGATCTACGGTGTGTCGACCGACAGCCATTTCGCCCACAAGGCTTGGGCTGACACCTCACCAGCCATCGGCAAGGTGAAATACCCGCTGATCGGCGATCCGACCGGCCGCCTGACGCGCAATTTTGACGTCATGGTGGAAGAAGACGGCATGGCGCAGCGTGGCACTTTCGTCATCAACCCGGAAGGCCAGATCAAGATTGCCGAGATTCACGACAACGGCATCGGCCGCGATGCCAGCGAACTGCTGCGCAAGGTCAAGGCGGCTCAGTATGTGGCCGAAAATCCAGGTGAGGTTTGCCCGGCCAGGTGGCAACAAGGTTCTGCCACCCTCACGCCTTCCTTCGACCTCGTCGGCAAGATCTAAGCGCGACCGGTGCCGGCGGAACAGGAAGAAGGCCTCGCGGCCTGAGTCTGCACCGGCCCTGATTTCTCCTCCCTGTTTTCTCCTCCCTGCTTGATGCTTCCCGCTTCACCCTCCCCGGTCATCTGGCCTGGGAGGATTTGTTTCAGGCTGCATCCTGGGCAATAACGCTGTTTTCCAGCACGCCGATGCCTTCGATCTCGATGCGCACCACGTCACCCGGTTTGAGGAATCGGGGCGGGTCGAACAACAATCCGCAGCCATCAGGCGTGCCGGTAATGATGATGTCGCCGGGTTCCAGCGTACAGATAGTGCTCACTTCGGCCACCAGAGCATCGCAGTCGAGAATCATCTCTGCCGTGGTCGACGACTGACGCAGTTCGCCATTCACCCAGGTGCGCAGGGCAAGCGCCTGAGGATGGGCAATTTCATCCGCCGTGACGATCCAGGGGCCAAGCGGCGCATGGGTATCAAACAGTTTGCCCAGCATCGGCGAGCGTGCTGCCCAGTCGCGCACGGTGACGTCGTTGGCGATGGTGTAACCGCCAATGAACTGGCGCGCTGTCGCTGCCGTCGCGCCGTGACAGCGTTTGCCGATGACGATGGCCAGCTCGCCCTCGTAGTCCAGTGCGGCACTGGTGCGCGGCGCGATCATTGCCGCACCCGTGCCCACCAGACCCGACAGCGGCCGGGTAAACCAGATCGGCGTCGGCGGCAGGGGCAGACCGGAACGGCGCGCCGCCTCCATGAAGGAATGGTAGTTCATGGCCACGCCTATGATCTTGCCCGGTGCCAGCACGGGTGCCAGCAAGCGCACCTGATCGAAAGGCACCCGATCCCCCTGCTGCACCAGCGCACGCAAGCCCTCCGGATTGTCGATGGCCCAGGCCAGCACGGCGCGCATGTCATCGCCCCAGGCGGGACGCAAAGCCGTGAGGTCAACCACCGTTCCAGCGCCTTCTCCGCTTAGCAACGCACCCACCCGGGTGCGGCCAGAAAATTCAAAGCTCAGCAGCTTCATGGGTCCCCATCAAAAATAGCACTGCATTGTTATATTCAAATCGAGCTAACAGAACCAATCATTAGATATCATGGTTATTAACAAACCAGAACATTGTCTTTTTCTTTTTTGCTTTTTGCACCCAGAATCGGCTTAAGCGAACCCATTGGCGTTAATCATCCCATGAACTTTCAGCAACTCCGCTCTATGCGCGAAACCGTCCGGCGTGGAACTGTTCATGCGCAGCGATGCCGACAGCTTGCGCCGTGCCGGGCAGGAATTGCAAGCGGCCGATGATTGGTTCTTTACCATCCCCCTTCTCCCTTCAGAATATCCATGAAACTGATCAAGCACCTCACCCACCTGACGGTGGCCGCCTCGCTGGTGGCCGCATCGGGGCTGGCCACCGCGCAGCAAACCCTGCTCAATGTCTCGTATGATCCGACGCGCGAGCTGTACAGCGAATTCAACACTGCTTTCGCAAAATACTGGAAGGCAAAGTCCGGTCAGGATGTGGCCATCAAACAATCGCACGGTGGCTCGGGCAAGCAGGCACGTTCGGTGATTGACGGACTGGAGGCCGACGTCGTCACTCTAGCGCTGGCGGGCGACATCGACGCCATCCACAATCTGGCCAAGATCATCCCTGCCGACTGGCAAAAACGCCTGCCCAACAACGCTTCCCCCTACACCTCGACCATCGTGCTGGTGGTGCGTCAGGGCAACCCCAAGGGCATCAAGGACTGGGACGATCTGGTCAAGCCCGGCATCAGCGTGATCACCCCCAACCCCAAGACCTCGGGCGGTGCGCGCTGGAACTACCTCGCCGCGTGGGAATACGCCCGCCGCAAATACGGTAGCACCGCCAAGGCCAAAGAATTCGTCGCAGCCCTCTACAAGAACGTACCGGTGCTCGACTCCGGCGCGCGCGGCTCCTCGGTGAGCTTCGCCCAGCGCGCGCAGGGTGATGTCTTCATCTCATGGGAAAACGAAGCCTACCTGTTGGAAAAAAAATTCGGCAACAAGATCGACATCGTCTACCCGTCGATCAGCATCCTGGCCGAACCGCCGGTCACCATCGTCGATCGCACTGTCGACCGCCGTGGCACCCGCAAACTGGCCGAGGAATACCTGAAGTATCTGTACAGCGACGAAGGCCAGGACATCGCCGGCAAAAACTTCTACCGTCCGACCAGCGCCAAAGCCAAGGCCAAGTACGACAAGGTGTTCCCGAAGCTGCAGTTGTTCACGCTGGAACAGGCGTTCGGCAACTGGGCCAAGGCCGACAAGGAGCACTTTGCCGACGGCGGCTCGTTCGACCAGATCTATACCGCAAAGTAAACCCTGCCGGCGCGCGCGCTGCGCGCCGCATCGTCATATCGAACCGGCCTGTCCGATGCACCATCGAACAACCGATTCCACAACGGCCAGACCTCACTCAACCTGGAACTTGGCCTCTTTAAGTACAACTGCCCAGCGCGCCGTCTCGGCCTTCATCAGGGCCAAAAACTCTTCGGGCGTGCTGGCCATGATTTCACCACCATCGTGTTCGATCCGGGTCTTGATGTCGGGGGAGTTGAGTGCTCGTACCAGTTCCTCGCGACGTTTGGCAACGATGTCGCGCGGCGTGCTGCCCGGCGCCAGGATGCCGTAGAACGGCCCGGCCGCGTAGCCCGGTATGGTTTCGGCCACACTCGGCACATCCGGCAATGCTGCCGAGCGTTTTGCGCTGGTCACCGCGAGCGCCCGCAGGCGGCCGGCTTTGACCAGAGGCAGGCCCGCTGTCATGTCCGAAATCATGACGTTAATCTCACCACCCAGCAGGGCCGTCACGGCTGGCCCGGTGCCTTTGTAGGGCACGTGCACCATGTCCAGGTTAGCCATGTTCTGCAGCATCAGACCCGCAAGATGGCCCGTGCCACCGTTACCGGATGACCCGTAATTCACCTGTCCCGGTTTGGCGCGCGCAAAGACGATCAGTTCGGCGATATTCTTAACGGGCAAGGTCGGGTTGACCAGCACCACGGCGGGCAGGATGGTGATCAGCGTCACCGGCGCCAGATCGCGCGCCGGGTCATACGGCATCTTCTTGTTGAGGGTGGGCGCCACGGTCAGCGGCGAGGGCGTGCCCATCACCAAGGTATAACCATCACCGGCCGCCTTGGCAGCCAGATCGGTGCCGATCAGGCCACCCGCGCCCGGGCGGTTCTCGACGATGACGGCAACACCGGCCGTTTCAGCCAGCTTCTGCGCCACCAGACGCGAAATCGTGTCACCGCCGCCGCCGGGTGGATACGGCACAATGAAGCGTATGGGCTTGGCCTGCAGCGACTGCGCGCCGGCAGCCGTGACGCACAGCGCCATCACGATACCGATCAGTATGTTCCGCTTCATTTCCGTCTCCTTGTTGTCTGGGAGTGAGACACCGCGCCACAGCGCGGGCCACCCCCACCGGATTTCAATAAATGACTTCCTCCTCGGCCAGCGCCTTGATCTGCGCGGTCGACAAGCCCAGTAACTCGCCAAAAACATACTCGTTGTGTTCACCCAGCCCGGGCATCCAGCGCTCCATGCGCACGGGGGTCTTGTCAAAACGCCAGGGCGCGCCGATCATCGAGCGGCTCTTGCCCTGCGGCCCGACCAGATCGACGATGGTCTCGCGCATGCGCAGATGCGGGTCTTCCACCAGATCACGGGCATTGAGAGAAGGAAATGCCGCGACCCCTGCGGCCTGCAGTGCAGCCGTCAGTTGCCGCGCATCGTGGGTGCGCGTGATCAGTCCAAGCGCATCATCAAGCGCGCCCCGGTTCAGCCAGCGCGCGGTACGGTCGACAAACCGTTCGTCGGCCAGCGGGCCGGTCGCGCCCAGCACCTGCAGCAGTGCGCGCCATCCCTGATCGTCATTAACACTGATGGTGATCCAGCGATCCTCACCCGCGCACGGATAAACCCCGTGCGGCGCCGCGTAAGGCATGTCATTGCCCTTGCGTGCCACCGGTACGCCCGCCGATGCCGCAACGATGGCGTCGCCAATAAAGGAACTGGCCACCTCGCGCGCGGCAACATCGACATGGTCGCCCAGACCGGTACGGCGTGCCTTGTACAGGGCCACCACGACGGCGCAGGCCATCGTCAGCCCGGTCACGTTGTCCATCATGTTGCGCAGTTCGACCGGTGGCCCATCCTCATACCCGGTGAGATGGCCGAGACCACCGACCGCCGCAAAAATCGGCGCATAACCAGGATCGGCCCACTCGGGCCCGGTCTGACCCGAGGCCGACACCGATGCCATCACCAGACCCGGACGCAAAGGCTTGAGCACCTCGTAATCCAGACCGAGCCGGCGGATGACCCCGGGACGGAAATTCTCCGTCACCACCTCGCTCAGGGCGACCAGGCGTTTGGCCAGTGCCACACCCTTGGCCGACCTCAGGTTGAGTTCGATGGCAAGTTTGTTGCCATTGCCCTGATCAAACTCAGCCGCTTCGAGCCGGCCGTAGACCGGATGCGGCCGGCGATGAATGTCGAGCCGCATGCGGCTTTCAATCTTGATGCATTCGGCACCGAGCAGCGACAGATATTGCGTGCCGTACGGGCCCGCAGCGTGCAGGGTGAAATCGCAAATGCGCACACCATCCAGAGGTTTGGCCATCATGGCTCCTTAAATCACGCCGAGGGAGCGCCACATGCCCAACTCGGCTGCAGTGTGGCCCAGCAGGCCTGCATAAACTTCGGGATTATGTTCACCCGGACTGCCGGCGACATGCCGCAGCACCGGTGTTGGCGACTCGGCCAGCCGGAACGGAAAGGTCGGCATGCTGATCGTCAGTTCATCGTCAAAACGGATGTCGCCAATGAAGCCACGCGCGCGCTCATGCGGCGACGAGCTGATGTCTTCAGGGGAGAAATACTTGCCCAGCGGGACCTCGGCGGCACGCGCCAGGCGCACCACTTCATCGACCGTCCTGTCGCTTGCCCAGGCGCGCAGATGCTGGTTGATCATCGCACCGCGTTTGCCACGGGTCATCGGTTCATCCATGCCGGGTCCTGTCGCCCAGTCCGGCGCGTCGAGCATCTTGATCATCAGATTCCACTGTCGCTGTTCAAGCAGGAGGATTTGCACAAAGCCATCGGAACACTCGAGTACGCCACCATAGGTGAAGGAACGCGTGGGCCGGGTTTCGAGCACGCCGTCGCCGTAGCGTTGCACCGTCATGGCACTCAGGGCGACATTGGCGTCCTGCACGGAGACATCGACGCTTTGCCCGCCATGGCCGGGTACGGCCAGCAGGGCTGCCAGCGCCGCCAGCGCGGCCGAGGTACCACCCTGAAACTCACCAAGATGGCCGTAGGGTTTGAGCGGCGTGCGGTCCGGGAAGATTTCCAGCGCCAGCCCGTTGGGCAGCAGATAGCCCTCGCCCGAACTGTGAAAGACATTGATCTCGGTCGCCCGGTATTGCGCATAAGGCCCAAACGCGCCGAAGGGCAATACTGACAGGTAGATCAGCTTTTCAAACCGGGCGCACATTTTTTCGGGACTGAAGCCGAGCGCGGCGCGCTGCGCGGGTGCGGTGTCATCGATGAAAATGGTGGCGCGTGCGAGCAGCTCGGACAGCAGCACCTGGCCGGCTGCGCTGGTCAGGTCCAGCGTGGCCATGGTCTTGTTGACATTCAGGTAGGTGAACATGGCGCTCACGCGTTGCGCTGAACCAATCAGCGGCGCCTCATAGCGCAGCTCATCACCCTGACGCGGTTGCTCGAGCTTGATGACCGTGGCGCCCATCATCGCCATGATGCGCCCCGCATAGGAGGCGGCCACACCCTTGCCGTGCTCGATCACTACAACATCGGCCAGCGGCGCGGCCGACTGGGCTGGGGAAGACTGACTCATGTTCGGTGTCTCCATGCTCATCGAATGATCGGCAGGTCGAGTGACAGGCCTGCGCCGTTCACCACCGGCCGGTGGTTGATGTCGCGCGAAGGCAGCATGACCGTGGCCAGGCCGGGCGCGGTCACGGCACCACGCTGATTCTCGGCCCATATTTCCAGATCAACCAGCGCGTAACCATCTTTCTCGTACTTGCGTTTGACCGTGCCCTTGCACCAGGTCGTGTCACCGACCAGATTGAACATGCGCATTTCGCCACGCAAGCGCTTGAGGAAGGCGGCATCACCCATCCAGTTGGACACCAGTGTGGCCAGCCAGGCCAGCCGCGCCGGCCCATAATCATAGGCGGCCGGTGCCCCCACCTGGCGCGCCGATGAGGTGCGCGAATGGCCAATGCCGGTGTATTCGATGCCGCCGCTGGCGTCATCACTGCGAAAATAATGGCTGGGATGGCGCTGCGCGTTGCGCAGCACCAGACCATGCGTCTGGCCGCGGCCGACGCCGACATGAAAGCCCTTCAGATCGGTGGTGGTCAGCGGTCCGCGGGC
>CANJOT010000125.1 GCA_947475815.1 Burkholderiales bacterium
CCGGTGCGGCTGGTGGTGGGATTTGCCACTGGCGGCGGCACCGACGTGCTGTCGCGCATCATCGCCCGCAAACTCGCCGATACCTGGGCCCATCCGCTGGTGGTTGACAACCGGCCCGGTGCCGATGGCGCCATCGCCACCGAACTCGTGGCGCGCGCGGTCCCCGATGGCTACACCCTGGTCATGGTCTCGAACGCCCACACCATCACGCCCTTCCAGCGCACGCTGAACTACGATCCGGTCAAGGACTTCATTCCGGTGATCGAGGTGGCATCGACGCCCAACCTGTTGCTGGTTCACCCGAGCGTACCGGCCAAAAATGTCAGCGAACTGATCGCCCTGGCCAAGTCCAAACCCGGCGCCCTGACCTACGGTTCGAGCGGTTCGGGCACGTCGCCGGCCCTGTCGATGGAATTGCTCAAGTCGCTGACCGGCACGCAGATTGTCGAAGTGCCCTACAAGGGCAGCACGCCGGCCGTGCTCGACCTGCTCGGCGGCCACATCCAGCTGATGTTCGGCGCCATCTCGACGGTCAAGCAGCACGTTGATTCGGGCAAGCTGCGCGCCATCGCCATCAGCAGCCCGAAACGCTGGAGCAGCTTTCCCGACCTGCCGACGGTAAGCGAAACCATTCCCGGTTTTGAAGCTGCCAGCTGGTATGGCGTGCTCGCCCCCACCGGCACACCACCCGCCATCATCGCCAAGCTGCAATCGGATATCGCCACCGCGCTGCAGGCAGCGGACGTGCGCTCCTTCATCACCGGCGAAGGGTTTGAAGTGATCGGCAACAAGCCCGATGAATTCGCCCAAGTCATTGCGCGCGACATGCAAAAATGGGGCAACCTGATCCGCTCCTTCAAGCCGGCCGCTGCCACCAAATAAGGCCAAGCGCGGCGAACTCCCCCATCCGGGGGTTCGCCATGTGCGGCGGTTCTTTTCATCCATGTACTTCTTTTGCGCACTGACTCCATGAACGAATACCCGGCCATCGCTTTCATCGTCAAACACGGCAAGTTGCTGGCACTGGTCGCCGGAGTGCTCCCGCCGATCTTCATTGCCGCGCTGATGCAGGCCGTCGGCCTGCATTGGATCTGGTCGCTGCTGATCGTGGCCGGCGCGCCGCTGTGTTACCTGTGCGCCCGTGGCGCCGTTGAAATGGTCATGGTGCTGGCCGACATGCTGTTGCCGAAATAACCTGCCTGCCTCGCGGGCGACATCGACCGGCGCGACGCCAAGGACGTCGCGCCTTGCGTCACCGGTGTGGCCCCTGAGGTAGGTGGTGTCGATCATGCCTGTTGACTGCCTTTTGTTGTCATGCCCGGCAACAGAACCGGCGTTGGGGCCGGCACCGTTTTCTTGGTTGCAGCGTGGCTGCTATTGTCCGAGCGGATCCTGCCGCGTCTGATCCCTCAGTTCCCGGTATTGACGCAGCACCTGCCCGGCAATGACCAACTTGTTCACTTCGGTTGCCCCTTCGTAGATACGCAAGGCGCGCACTTCGCGATACAGGCGTTCGACCACCTGACCTTTTTTCACGCCCAGACCACCGAACAGCTGGACCGCATCGTCGACCACCTCCTGGGCAATTTCAGTGGCATACATTTTGGCCATCGACGCTTCGCGGGTGACGCGGGTCGCACCCGAGTCGCGCGTCCATGCCGAGCGGTAGATCAGCAGCGCGGCAGCATCAATGCGCGTTGCCATGTCTGCGATCTTGACTTGCGTGAGCTGGAAGTCGGCGAGCTTCTGATTGAACATCTGCCGCTGCTCGACCCGTGCCAGCGTTTCAGCCAGGGCACGGCGTGCAAAGCCGAGGGCTGCGGCGCCGACGGTAGTACGGAAGATGTCGAGATTGCTCATCGCAACCTTGAAACCCTCGCCCGCGCGACCAACCAGATTGCCGGCCGGGATGCGACAGCCCTCAAAGGAAAGCGTCGCCATCGGATGCGGCGCGAGCAGATCGATGCGTTCCTTGATGCGCAAACCGGGCGTATCGGCGTCGAGCACAAAGGCAGACAGGCCGCGGGCGCCAGGCGCCTCACCGCTGCGCGCAATCACGAGGTAAAAATCGGCGATGCCACCATTCGAGATCCAGGTCTTTTCGCCGTCGATGACATAGTGCTCACCGTCGCGTCGTGCGGTGGTGCTCATGGCCGCCACGTCGGATCCTGAATTTTCTTCGGACATCGCCAGCGCCGCGATGGTTTCACCACGCGCCAGTGGCGGCAGATAACGCTGTTTCAGTTCTTCACTGCCAAACAGCGAGATGGCGCCGCTGCCCAGTCCCTGCATGACAAAACTGAAGTCCGGCAAGGCGCCATGAAAGGCCAGACGTTCGCGCACCAGACACAGGGCGCGCACATCAAGCTGTGCGCTCGCACCACCATAAGCCGCGGGCACGGTATGACGCAGCAGGCCGGCAGCCCCGAGCTTGCGCACCAGCTCGCGGCAGGTGGCATCGAGCTGTTCATTGCTCTCGTCACCGCCCGCCGCGCCCGCGAGTTCGCTGAGCGCGAAGCGGTCTACCGCCGCCGCGATCTCGCGATGGCGGGCCTCAAGAAAGGGCCAGGCGAGGTAGCTGTCGTCGCGCACGCTGTTCCTAGTTGCCTTCGAACACGGGTTTTTGTTTCGCCACAAAGGCCATATATGCGCGCTCAAAATCGCGCGTCTGCATACAGATAGCCTGAGCCTGGGCTTCGGCTTCGATGGCGTCATCGATGCCCATACTCCATTCCTGATGAATGCAGCTCTTGGTCATGGCGTTGGCGAAGGTCGGGCCGGCGGCCAGCGTGGCGGCCAGTCCTTGCGCATCGGCGACCAGCGTTTCCGCCGCGCAGATACGGTTGTAGAAGCCCCAGCGTTCGGCTTCGGCGCCATCCATGGCGCGTCCGGTAAACAGCAACTCTGCTGCGCGACCTGCGCCAATGATGCGCGGCAGGATGTTGCAGGCGCCCATGTCAGCGCCCGCCAGGCCAACCCGCACGAACAGAAAGGCGACCTTGCTTGCAGCCGTTCCGTAACGCAGATCCGAGGCCATCGCGACAATGGCGCCGGCACCGGCGCAGATGCCGTCGATGGCACTGATGATCGTTTGCGGGCAGGCTCGCATGGCTTTGACCAGATCGCCGGTCATGCGCGTAAAGGCGAGCAGACCATTCATGTCGCCTTCGCGCTGCAGGCCAACCAGCGGTCCGATGATTTCATGCACGTCGCCGCCTGAACAGAAGTTGCCGCCGGCGCCGGTGATGACAATCGTTTTCACCAGATCGGTGTACACCAGGTCACGGAAGGTGTCGCGCAGCTCGGCATAGGACTCGAGCGTGAGCGGGTTCTTGCGCTCCGGACGATTGAGGGTAATCGTGGCAACCTTGCCATGCAATTCCCATTTGAAATGGCGCGGCTGGTAGTTGCTGAAGTCAACGCCGGCGCGGCGAAAAGAGGTAGTGATGTCGGTCATGAGAACTCGTATCGAAGGGTAGGGGACTGGCGATTGAAAAATGCGGTCGCGCCGCTCAGCCGGCCATGGTCAGGCCACCGCTGACGCTCATGATCTGGCCGGTGACGTAATCACATTCCGGACCGGCAAAGAAGGCGATGGCATCTGCGGTTTCTTCCGGCGCGGCGAGGCGGCGGAACGGAATGGCGCGGATCAGCGCATCCTTGAGTTTTTCCGGCTGGGCATGGAACAGGGGCGTGTCGGTCGGTCCGGGACAGACGCAGTTGACGTTGATGCGATAACGCGCCACTTCGCGGGCCAGCGATTTGGTAAAGGCCATCAAGCCTCCCTTGGCGGCGGCGTACACGGTTTCACCCATGCTGCCGACCCGGCCGGCATCGCTCGAGACGTTGACGATCTTGCCGTAATTGGCCTTGATCATGGACGGCAGCAGTTCGCGCGTCAGGCGCAGCGGACCGGTCAGGTTGATGGCCAGTACCTTGTCCATGAACTCGGGCGTGTTCTCAACGAAGGGCTGGATGCGGTCCCAGCCGGCGACGTTGACGATAATGTCGACGTGGTCGTGGTTCGCCAGGATGATGCGCGCGCTTTCCTGGATCGAAGCGAGGTCGGACAGATCAACGTGAACGTATTCGAACGCTTCACCGTGGGCCAGCATCGCCTCGCCGCCGGCACGGTCAATGTCGAGCACCACCACGGTTGCACCCTTGCTGGCCAGATTCAAGGCGCATGCCTTGCCGATGCCCGACGCTGCGCCGGTGACCACTGCGACTTTACCCTTGAGTTGCATGTTTATTCCTTGGCGGTATCTGCCTGTTCAGGCTGGTTTGTTGAAAAAAGCGGCGACACGTGTACGGGTCTCCGGGTCTTGCATGAGGGTGCGGGTCGCTTCCAGTTCTTCCCGGAAGCCATTGCGCGTACTGTCATGGGCGGCGCTGATGCAGGCCTTGCTCGCCGCCAGCGCGGCCGGCGCGAGGGCGGCGATGTTGTTGGCGATTTCAGCGGCGCGCTCGGCCAACTGGGCGCGCGGCGCGGCCCACTGCACGATGCCGAGCTGGCAGGCCGTCTGACCATCAACGATCTCGCCGCCGAGAATGAGACGATTGGCGACACCTTTGCCGCACAGGCGCGTGAGCCGCTGCGTGCCGCCGGCGCCCGGCACCAGACCCAGGCGCGCTTCCGGTAGTCCCAGTTTGGCTTCGTGGGCGGCAATACGCAGATCGCAGGCCAGAGCCAGTTCGAGTCCGCCACCCAGGGCGGCGCCACCGATTTCGGCCAGCGAGACCAGTGGCAGGGCTTCGATCCGGTCGAACAGCTGATGGAAAAGCTCGATCTCGGCGTACATCTTGTTGGGACCATCGGGATCGGTGAAGTGCGCGCGGACCTGATCGAGGTCGGCGCCCGCGCAGAACACTTTTTGCGCTGAACGGATATGCAGAACCGAACAATCGCCGCGCGCCTCGATGGTATCGAGCACCTCCTGAAAGCACGCAAGCAAGGCGGTGCTGATGGCGTTCACCGGCGCGCGCGCGAGCGTGATCGTGGCGATTTTTTGATGGACCTGCAGATCGATCAAGACCCTGTCTCCCATGACAATTGGTCGCACAGCGTGTGTTGAGATCCGGATGAGAAGGCTTCGGATCGATCAAATTCGGGCGAATGAATGTTCGTTCAGTCTGTGGGGAACGATTTTACATCATGGTTCTGGTGTGTCAATAGAGGGTGGTTTGCGGCACGGCGCAGGCCCGCCAGCGGCGGCTCAGCAGGGCTTGAGCAGCGATGGCTCAGGAAGATTTTTTGGCCGCGCGACGGGCGAAGGTGCGTTTGCCGCGCGTCGGGCGAAGGTGCGTTTGCCGCGCGTCGACAAGACGGCGTGCAGCATCAGCTTGAGGCCCCGATCGACGTACTCGTCAACATTCATCATGGTGCGAAAACGCCAGGCCTTCAGCGCCCACGCATGCGAAAACATGACGATCTGATAGGTCAGCAGTTCCACATCAATGTCGGCGTCAAACAGGCCAGCGTCGACGCATTCCACAATGCAGGCGGCGACCAGCGCATTGGTCTTGAGTTCTTTTTCCTGGATCAGGGCACGCCGTTCCTTGCGCAGCGACTTGGTCTCGCGGTAGGCCAGCACCGTGCCGTTGACGTTGGCGGCAATCACGTGGCAATAGGCGTGCACGGCGGCACTGAGCCGTTCGAGGGGATCGCTCAGGCCGTCCAGAGCCGCCGGGATTTCACGTTCGTAGGCATCGAGTACGCTGATCAGGGCGAGGTAGAGGATGTCTTCCTTGTCCTGCACATACTGGTAAATCAGCCCGATGCTCACGCCGGCCGCTTCGGCAATCTCACGGATGGTGGTGACGTGATAACCCTGTTTGCCAAAAAGCGTGATGGCGGCATCGATGAACTGCGCGCGGCGCCGCTCGATCAGTTCGGGCACTTCAACTTTGCTCTTGACGTGGGAAATCATGGCGGCAGCCGGAACTCTAATCCATCGGGTTATATCGAGACCGAAGCGTGCATGCACGGGCACGCAAGCGCTCGTTCCGCTCGTTCTTGTTGTGCCGAATATAGCATGCGCGCTACGGCGCGGCGCTCTCGGGGCGCACGCGTTGCGCGCGCCGGCGTAGCTTGACACCGCTGCTGCACACCACCACAATCCGCACTGAATGACCGTTCGTTCAGTGATCATACCCGGGGTGCCGCGCAGGACAGAGCTGGAATACAAGACTGGTTTGGGCCGGGGTGAGATGATCTGATACCGGCCAGTACAAACCGGCAATGATCCCAGACACGGGCGACTGCCCTGTCACCCGGGGCGCCATCAAACACGCAAAAAAGGAATCAAGCATGGAAACCGTGGGCCTGGGCTTTTACTTCGAGGACATGCCGGTAGGCAAAACCTTCCGCACCATCGGCCGCACCGTCACCGAGCCGGACCTGATCAACTACATCAACTGTCTCGGTCTGGTTGAGGTGCTGTTCACCAATGCCGAGTTTCGCGCCAAAGAATCCGACATCAAGGGCCGTCTGGTGCCCGGTCTGCTGGCCCAGGGTTTTGCCGAGGGCCTGCTGATTCAGGCCACCATGCAATACACCGCATTCGCGCTGCTCGAAGTCAACATGAAAATGGAAAACGCCTGTTTTGTCGGCGATACCATCCACGTCGAAGTGGAAGTGCTTGAAGCCAGATTGAGCAATAGCCGACCGGGGCGCGGCATCCTGCGCACGCGCAACCGCGTGGTGCGCCAGGACGGCACCGTCATCCTGACTTACCTGCCGGTACGCATGGTCAAATGCCGGAACGTGCCGCAATGAGCACGCAGCAAAACCAGCCGGTCGCGGCCGCGACCGGCCCGCTGGCCGGCATCCGCGTGCTCGACCTGACGCAGTTCATCCTCGGTCCGGTGGCCACCCAGATCCTCGGTGACATGGGCGCCGACATTCTCAAGATCGAATCCCCCGACGGCGACCAGAACCGCCACATCGGGCCCAGTCCGATCCCCGCCATGGCGGCACTTTACATGGGCATGAACCGCAACAAGCGCAGCGCCGTGCTCGACCTGAAAAGCCCGGCCGGGCGCGCGGCCCTGTACCGCATGGCAAAAGAATGCGACGTGTTTGTGCACAGCCTGCGGCCCGACGCGGCCGAACGCCTCGGCGTGGCCTACGCCGACATCCGCGCGATCAATCCGGCCATCGTGTATGCCAGCGCGCCGGGCTACCGGTCGGACGGACCGCGGCGCAATCGTCCCGCTTATGATGACGTCATTCAGGGCCAAAGCGGCATCGCCGGCATGAATCTGCTGGCCTATGGCGAGCCACGCTACCTGCCGACCGTCATCGCCGACAAATTTTGCGGTCATGTGCTGGCTTCATCGATCGGCATGGCGCTGTTTCATCGCCAGCGCACCGGCGAAGGACAGGCTGTGGAAGTACCAATGCTCGAAACCATGCTGTCGTTCAATCTGATTGAACACCTCTGGACCGGCAACTTTGACGAGCCCATGGGTGCGCTCGGTTATGAACGCGCCCTCATGCCACACCGCCGGCCCATGGCCACGCTGGATGGCCACATCTGTCTGATGGCCACCACTGATACCCAGTGGCAGAAACTGTTTGTTGCGCTCGAACGCCCCGATCTGGCAGCAGATCCGCGCTTTGCCACGGTCGCCACACGCTCGGCACATTTCCCGCAACTGTACGCGGCGGTCGGCGAGGCGATCACGCTGCGCTCCACAGCAGACTGGCAGGAACGGCTGGATCGTGCCGACATCCCCAACGCGCCGGCGGCCCGGCTCGCCGATTTGCCGACCGACCCGTATCTGGTCGAGACCGGATATTTTCATCGCTATAGCCATCCCCAGGCGGGCCCGCTGGTCACGCCCTCGATTCCGGTCAAGTTCAGCGCATCGCCGCCGCAATTGCGCCGGCCGCCGCCTTGTCTGGGTGAACATACCGAAGAG
This sequence comes from Burkholderiales bacterium, assembly GCA_947475815.1. GTDB lineage: Bacteria > Pseudomonadota > Gammaproteobacteria > Burkholderiales > Burkholderiaceae_D > CANJOT01. The sequence continues at coordinate 7,927 of CANJOT010000125.1, forward strand.
ATTCTGCGCGAGTTCGGTTTTGACGATGCCGGCATCAAGGCGGTGAAAGCATGAACATGGCGACGACCCCTGCAGCAAAGCCAGCACGCATCGCACTGGTGACCGGTGCGTCCAAGGGTCTGGGCGAAGACATCGCCCGACGCCTGGCGCGCGATGGCATGACCGTGATCGTCACCGCCACCCGGCTGGCCACCAGCAAGCGGGTCGTCGCCGCCATGCACGACGATGGCCTCATCGCCACCGTGGCTGTCGAACTGGACGTCAATTCGGAAGCCAGCGTTCAGGCGCTGTTCGCCGACATCGAAGCCCGTTTTGGCCGCCTTGATGTGCTGGTCAATAACGCCGGCATCGCGCCGCGTGTCAACGGCAAAAAAGCACTGGTCGAAGACACGCCGCTGGACATCTGGAACAGCGCCATCGCGACCAATCTGACCGGCACCTTCCTGGTGACGCGTGCTGCCATTCCATTGATGAAACGCAACCGCTGGGGCCGCATCATCAACATGAGTTCGCGCGCCGGCCGCACACGCTCCAACCTCGCCGCGGCCTACTACGCGGCGTCGAAAGCCGGCGTGCTCGGCTTTGCGCGCATCCTGGCCGACGAGGTCGGGCCGTTTGGCATCACGGTCAACAGCGTGGCACCAACACGCATCGCCACCCCCATGGCTCTAACGGTGGCCGACCCCGGCAAGATCGACGCCGAATTCATCGCCGAAACGCCGATGGGCCGCATCGGCCTGCCGGCCGATGTCAGCGCCACGGTGGCCTTTCTGGCTTCGGACGAGGCCAGTTTCATCAGCGGTGCGATCATTGATGTCACCGGCGGGCAGTTCATGCCCTGAGGAACCTCGCGGGAGCGCCGCTGTCGCGGCAAATGCACACTCCTGATCAATATTGCCGGTTCTTGCTTTATTGTGCTGTTCCTCTGGCATGATCGGTGTTTTCATCACCGCTCATGCCATGTCGCTTGCCCTCCTCAAAAGTCGCGCCCTGGCCGGCATGCAGGCGCCCGAAGTCACGGTGGAAGTCCATCTGGCTAACGGCTTGCCGGCCTTCAACATCGTTGGCCTGCCCGACACCGAGGTCAAGGAAAGCAAGGACCGCGTGCGCGCCGCCATCCTCAACTCGCGCTTCGAGTTCCCCAGCCGGCGCATCACCGTCAATCTGGCACCGGCCGACCTGCCCAAGGAGTCCGGGCGTCTGGATCTGCCCATCGCGCTGGGCATCCTGGCCGCCTCGGAACAGATTCCCATGACGCGTCTGGCCGACTTTGAATATGCCGGCGAGCTGTCGCTCTCGGGTGCCCTGCGCGCGGTGCGCGGTGCGCTCGCCATGACCCACGCCGTGGCCCGTCAGCCCGGGCCCAAACGGGGTTTCATCCTGCCCGCCGCCAGTGCCGCCGAAGCGGCGCTGGTGCGTGGCGCGGCGGTGTATCCAGCCACTTGCCTGCTCGATGTCTGTGGCCACCTCGAGGGTCGCTTTCCGCTCACGCCCCTGAGCATCGATCAATCGGTGCAGGCGCCGCGCTATCCTGACCTGAGCGAAGTCAAGGGCCAGCGTCAGGCGCGCCGCGCACTCGAAGTGGCCGCTGCCGGTGGCCATGGCATCCTGATGATCGGCCCGCCGGGCACCGGCAAATCCATGCTGGCCGCGCGCTTTCCCGGCGTGTTGCCGCCCATGAGCGATGACGAGGCGCTGGAATCGGCCGCCTTGCTCAGCCTGTGCGGCAGCTTCAGGCCGGAGCGCTGGCGCACGCGCGTGTTTCGCGCACCGCACCACACCGCGTCGGCCGTGGCGCTGGTGGGGGGCGGCAGTCCGCCACGGCCGGGCGAAATCTCGCTGGCCCACCACGGCGTGCTGTTTCTAGACGAGTTGCCCGAGTTCGACCGGCGTGTCCTTGAAGTCTTGCGCGAACCCCTCGAGTCAGGCCACATCACCATTTCGCGCGCCGCCCATCAGGCCGATTTTCCGGCACGCTTTCAGCTGGTGGCGGCGATGAACCCCTGTCCCTGCGGCTGGCTCGGCCATCCGGTGCGCGAATGCCGCTGCAGTGCCGATGCGGTCGCGCGCTATCAGGGGCGCATCTCCGGGCCACTGCTTGACCGCATCGACATCCAGATCGAAGTGGCGCCGCTGGAACAGGGCGAAATCAGCGCCAGCAGTCCGGGCGAGCCGTCGGCGCCGGTTAACGCGCGCGCCAGTGCCGCGCGCGCTCTGCAACTGGCGCGTCAAGGCAAGGCCAACGCCGCCCTGAGCAGCGCCGAAATCGACCTGTGGTGCGCCGCCGACGAGGCCGGCATGCGCCTGCTGCAAACCGCCATGACGCGCTTTGCCTGGTCGGCACGCGCCTACCATCGCGTGCTCAAACTGGCACGCAGCATCGCTGATCTGGAAGCAGCGGACAGCATCGCGAGCCAGCACATTGCCGAAGCGATCCAGTACCGTCGCGCGCTGCCGGGGCGATGAACACCGCCGCAACCCGCCATCCCGCTGCCGCCCCGTCAGAGTCCTGATGCGCGCTTGGCGGTAAACTACTGCGACCAGCCAATTTTCTCCGGCATGCCAGCCATGACACGGAGCATCACGAGACCCGCGACATGACCGCAGCCAGCACGCCCGCCGAAGAAGTCGCACGCATCGACCAACTTGCCCGCAAGGAACACTCACCGTGCGCAGAAGGGTCGCTCAGCTGGCGCATCTGGGGAGCAGGTCCACCGCTGGTCCTGTTTCATGGCGGCCATGGTTCATGGATGCACTGGATCCGCAG
>CANJOT010000126.1 GCA_947475815.1 Burkholderiales bacterium
CGCGGTGTGGCACGCGCCATCTCGTCTTCGGGCACAAAGTCCATGATGGCTTCGGCGCTCTCGAGCGGCAACTGAAAAATGCGCTCGGGAAAATCGCGGTTCAATTCGACATGGCGCTGCACGGAAAACGGATCGGAAATCATGATGTAGTAGGGATCGACCATGCGCGACGTACCCGTGCGCACCCGTTCGACGCGGTCCTGATCGACCTCAGCGCAGAACTCGAGCCACTCATGATTGCGGCGCAGGCTTTGCAGCCAGCGCCGGCCATTGCCAATGCCGACCGAACAGATGACGCAACGCAGGCGATCATCAACCGCCGCCGTCGCCACCGCCACAGCACCACCAAAACTCGAGCCGTGAATGGCGATGCGACTGGCATCAATGCGCGCATCGGCAGCAAGCCAGGTAATGGCATTGCGTGTGTCTTCGACCTCGTTGCGCGGCAGCAGCAGCCAGCGCTGACCACCGCTGTCGCCAAAGCCGCGAAAATCAAAAATCATCGCGGCAAAACCGGCACGCGCATACGCACGCGCCGTATCGGGCGTCGTGGTCTTGCGTATGCCGCCATACCCATGGGCACAAATGACTGCCGGGAAACCCCCGGCGGGCGCCGGCCCGGCAGGCAGGAACAGGTCGCCCACAATCGGCTGGCCGCCACTGAAAAACTGCACCGGCAAGGTTAGGATGTCCTGATTCATGTTCTCTCCATTTGGTTGGTTGTTCTCATATGAATCCGTACTTCAGGCGGCTCCGCCCCAGGCGCCGCCCTGGCGGGCATTGCGCTGGCCCATCAGGCGCCGCTCCAGCCATTCACTGGCCAGATTGAGAAACACGGCGACAATCGCCACGACCACCAGCACGGCCATCACGCCGCCCGTGTTGAAGGTGGCCGCGGCCGAGCTGATCAAAAAGCCCAGACCCGACTGCGCGACGATCATTTCACCGACGATCGCGCCGGTCAGCGCGTGCGCCACGCTCAGGCGCAGGCCGGCAAAAATCCACGGCACCGAGGCCGGCAGAATCAGCTTGCGCATGATCTGGCGCTGGCTTGCGCCGAGCAGGCGCGTCATGGTGAGCAGATCACGATCGACGTTGGTGGCGCCACCGTAGGTATTGACCAGCATGGTGAACACCACCAGGCTCCAGACCAGCGCGATTTTCGAACTCACGCCGATGCCAAACCACAGCACAAACAGCGACACCAGCGCGATGCGCGGCACGCTGTTGAGCATGCCGATGAGCGGGCCGAGTACGCTGTTGAGCAGGGCAAAGCGCGCCAGCGTCAGGCCGATCAGGATCCCCGAGACGCTGCCCAGTATGAAGCCGATGCTGGCTTCATAGAGAGTGACCCACAGGTGCCGGCCAATTTCCGCCGTGGAGAACAGTTCGTACAGATGTTCGCCGATCTCGGCGGGCGAACTTGAAAAGAAGGGGTTGATCCAGCGCCAGCTGGCCGCCGCCTGCCACACGCCCAGAACGGTCAGGATAAAGACCAGGCGCAGCACAAAAATCCGCACGGCCTCACGCCGCCGGCGCAGGCGCAAGTCCTCTGGTCCGCTGCGCTGACCCACGATCTGCTCAGTCATGGTTTTCTTCCTTGAGCGAATACCAGAGTCGTTCGAACAGATGCTGGGCCTCCGGGTTAAAGCGCAGCGCGTCGACCCGTCGCGGACGCTCGAAATCAACCTTCAATACCTCCTTGATGCGACACGGCCGCGCCGAACAGACAATCACACGGTCGGCCAGCATGACGGCCTCTTCCAGATCGTGCGTGACCAGCATCACCGTCGGCCGGCGTCGCTCCCACAGGTCCATCAATTGCTGCTCGAGCAGCACCTTGGTCTGGGCATCGAGGGCACCGAAGGGTTCATCCATGAGCAGCAGCTGCGGTTCGATGACGAAGGTGCGCGCCAGAGCAACGCGCTGACGCATGCCCTGCGACATCTGCGCCGGGTGGTGGCCGGCAAAATCGGCCAGACCAACCAGATCGAGGCAGGCCAGAGCACGCTCGCGCGCCTCGGCTTGCGGTACGTTGCGCAATTCCAGACCCAGCAGCACATTGTCGAGCGCGCTGCGCCAGGGATAAAGCGAATCCCGCGCCAGCATATAGCCGGTCGAGGCGGCGATCCCTGACACGGGCCGGCCATCAATGGACACCTGCCCGCGGGTCGGCGCGTACAGGCCGGCAACCAGGTTCAGCAGCGTGGTCTTGCCGCAGCCACTGGGGCCAATCAGGACGACAAACTCACCATCGGCCACCTGCAGATCGACCTGGTCGATAGCCGCCGTGGTTTCGCCAGACTCAAGCTGAAATTCGTGACTGACCGCGCGAATTTCTACGGTCAAGGGAAAACCTTCGGCATGTAGCTGGTATCGACCGCGTCCAGAAAGGCAATCGGCGCCTTGAGAATCTTGAAACCGAGCAGCACCTGATTGACGTTGGCGACCTGTTTGGGCGTAATGATCGGGTTATACCAGTTGGCCACGCGCAGCAGGGTATCGCTCAGGGTGGCTTCGGCAATGCCGGGGAAGTATTTGGCCAGATCCTTGACGTCGGTGTTGACGTGCTGTTTGAAGTCGCGGATATAACGGTGCGCTTCGACGAAGGCGGCGGCGAGGCGGCGCGCCTCTTCCGGATGGGACTTGACCCACGCCACCTTGGCGGTGACGCAGTTGGCCGTGTAGTCCTGCAGCACGGCCGGACCTTCGCCCGCACCCACGTCAATCAGACGCACGCCCAGCTTGCTGATTTCCATGTGCGAACCCAGCGGCTCGCTGGCAAGGTAGGCATCGATCTGTTTGGCATTGAAGGCCGCCAGCGCATTGGCCGGGCCGCCGACGGCAACGCTGTTGACGTCCGAGGGCACCATGCCGGCGCCGGCCAGCAGATTCTTGAGGGTATAGTCGGTCAGCGAGTTGGGACCGGTGATGCCGATGGTCTTGCCCTTGAGATCCTGCATGACCGCCGGGTAGCCTGCCTTGGCGCGCGGCCACGACAGGTCGGCGCGGCCCATGATGGATTCACCAACGATGGCCCAGTTGCCAAGAATCGCCTTGACCGGCTCACCGCGCGCGGTCATCGGTGCGATTTCCTCAATGCCCAGCGGCGCGGCATCAATGCCGTTGGCCAGCAAGGCCGTGCCGGCCGCGCTGCCGCTGGCAAACAACACCAGTTCAACGTTCAGGCCATGCTTGGCAAAAATACCCTTGGCCGCAGCCACGTAGGTGGGAATGGACGAGGCACTGCTGGCGTAATAACCCAGCTTGACGGTGAGCGGGTCGGCGGCGCGGGCCAGCGGGGCCAGCAGCATCAGGCACGCGGCAAGGCCTGCCGCCACCAGAGATTGACTGCGGCAAACCGGGAATCTGACGATCATTTTGGGCTCCATGTACTGGCGTCGTGCGCCGATTCTTTTTTGGGATTAAACACAAGAACAACAACAAATGCGACTGCGGATGCGACTGCGGCTACGACTGCACAAGCGCTACATCAACGACGGCACCAGCAAAGGCAGCAGCGATTATAAACAGAACTTTTATTTTTAACGGCGCTGCAGACAGATTATTACGCGAAGCCACGAAAAATACCAAGCCCACCCAACAGCGCTACTTGAGCGGCGCACTGATCGTCCTGCCCGCCGACGCAAAAGGGCAGGCAGACGCCCTCGAATGCCGCGCCCGGCCCGCGCATTTTTGATCCAGATCAAAATCCGTCCATGCATCCCTTCTTTTAGTCTTGCATGCGACGCCGTTGGCGCGAAAATGCAGGGCGGTCACACGGTGCGATGCCAATCATCGGCCGGTGGCCCGACTCTGTTGACCTTCTGTCGAGCATGATGAACGCCACCTCGCTATTGAATGCAGTTGCCCTGAAACTCCCGGCCATCAGTATTGATGGCGTGCCACAACCCTGGCATGAACTGCTGCGCCTGGCCCAAACGGGCGGCCTGAAAACCTGGCAGCTGCGCGGCCACGAACTGATTCCCGTGGTGCAGGGCGGCATGGGTGTCGGCATCTCGGCCGGCTCGCTCGCCGGCACGGTCGCAAAAATGGGCGGTGTGGGCACGGTGTCGTCGGTGGAACTGCGGCGCCTGCACCCCGATCTGATGGCACAGACCGGCCATCTCGATGAAGAGCCGGACGCCAAGGAACGCATCGAAAACGCCAATCTGGTGGCGCTCGACCGGGAAATCCAGCGCGCCAAAAAAATCTCCGAAGGCCACGGGCTGGTGGCCGTCAACGTCATGAAGGCGCTCAGCGCCTACGAGCCGCACGTGCGCCAGGCGCTGGCCAGTGGTGCCGATGCCATCGTGGTTGGCGCCGGCCTGCCGCTGGACCTGCCGGAACTGGCGAAAGACTACCCCGACACGGCCCTCATTCCCATCCTGTCCGACGCACGCGGTGTACAACTGATCGTGCGCAAGTGGGAAAAGAAAGGGCGCCTGCCCGACGCCATCGTCATTGAACATCCCCGTCTGGCGGGGGGGCATCTGGGCGCGGCCAAGGTCGCCGACCTGCAGGACAAACGTTTCGATTTTGATGTCGTGCTACCGGCCGTTCTGGAATTTTTCAAGGCCTCAGGGATTGAAGGCAAAATTCCGCTCATCGTGGCCGGCGGCATCAGCAGCCGCGAAGACATCCTGCGCCTGCAGGGTCTGGGCGCCAGCGCCGTGCAACTGGGCACGGCCTTCGCTGTGACACAGGAGGGTGACGCTTCGCCCGAGTTCAAGCGCGTGCTGGCTCAGGCAACCCCGTCCGACATGGTGGAATTCATCAGCGTTGCCGGTTTGCCGGCACGTGCCGTGCGCACACGCTGGCTCAACAAATACCTGCGCACCGAAGCCAAACTCAAAGCCGTGGCGCATGAAAAGAAGAAATGCAACATGTCGTTTGACTGCCTGACGCACTGCGGCTTGCGCGACGGCAAGGCCGAGATTGGCCAGTTCTGCATTGCCACGCATCTGGGCCACGCGCTCGAAGGCGACACCGAAAAAGGTCTGTTTTTCCGCGGCGCCGGCACTCTGCCCTTCGGTCAGGAGATCCGTTCCGTGCAAGACCTGATGGACTGGCTGCTCGGTGGCATCAAGACGCAGACGATCCATTTTCAGAGTCTGCGCCACACCGCAGCGACCTGAGCACGCTGCTCAGAGGCAGTGCCCGCGGCACAGCACGGGGCGCTGGCCTCAAGCGCCAGCCTCAAGCGCTGGACTCAAGCGCCGGCTTCCCGCGCGGCCTCAAGACCCAGGTCAATGAAGCGCTGCAGATGATGGTCCTCGTCACCCAGTTGATGGTCGATCATGACCAAACGCTTGGCGTAATGGGCCAGCGGCAAGTCCCAGGTCATGGCGATGCCGCCATGCAACTGGATGCTCTCCTCGGCCACGCGATTGCCGATGCGGCCAATGCTGAACTTGGCGGCTGACAGGGCGCGTTCGCGTGCCAGACGCTCGCCATCCAGCGCGGCAGCAGCATTGATGACGGCCGAACGCGCCTGCTCGATCTCCAGCAGGACATCGGCCATGCGGTGCTGCAGGGCCTGAAAGCTGCCGATCGGCACGCCGAACTGTTTGCGCGTGCGCAGATACTCAACGGTATGGGCGCGCATCACGTCCATCACGCCGACAGCCTCGGCGCACAGGGCGAGCACGCCACGGCCCCGCACCGATTCAAGCACCGGACCGGCCGCACTGAGGTTGCCCAGCAGGGCATCGGGCCCGAGTTCCACGCCGTCAAAACGCAACTCGGCGGCGCGGCCACCGTCGATCAGAGCCTGGTCCTGCACGCTCAGGCCGGCCGCTCGGGCGGGCACCAGAAACAGCGACTGGCCCGCGCAGGCATCACTGACGGCGGAAACAACAAACACATCGGCGCGAGCACCGGCGAGCACCGCCGCCTTGGCTCCATTGAGCAGCCAGCCACCGTGGTGGGGTTCGACGCGGGTGACAACGTGGTCGGTCTCATAATGCCCGCCCGGCTCTTCATGCGCAAACGCAGCCAGCGTCTTGCCGTCGAGCATCGCCGTCAGGATCTGCTGTTGGCCGCTGTTGCCCGCCAGAGCGATGGCCTCACCGGCCATCAGGGTGGCGAGCAAGGGCTCCACCACCAGAGCGCGACCAGCGGCTTCAAACACCACTGCGAGATCAAACCCCGCGCCGCCCAGCCCGCCCTGCTCTTCGCGGAACATGGCGCCCAGAGCGCCCAGTTCGGCCAGTTGTTGCCAGACCGCAGGGCTATACCCTTCGGCACTGCGGCAGATCGCGCCGCGCGCGACAAAATCATACTGCTCGGCAAAAAAGCGGTTCAGGCTGTCGGCCAGCATGCGCCGGTCTTCGGTAGGTAAAAAGTTCATGGTGCCGCCCTCACAGCCCAAGAATCATCTTGGCGATGATGTTTTTCTGGATTTCGTTGGAGCCGCCAAAAATCGACAGCTTGCGATGGTTGAAATACTGCGCGGCCGCACTGGCACCGACGTCGTCGGCCTCGAGTGCGCGCGCGGCGGGCCCGTCGACACGGCGCATCAGCGCGGTGATTTCCTGGCGGATTTCGGTGCCCCGGATTTTCAGCATCGAACTCTCGGCACCCGGCGCACCGCCACCGGCCACCGCGGCAATGACGCGCAGATTGGTGGTTTTCATGTTTTCCAGATCGATTTCAACGCGTGCCAGACGCGCGCCAAACAGCGGGTCCTCGGCAAGCGGCCGGCCGTTGCGCCGGGCCAGTCGCGCCGCCTGCTTGAGGCGCTCCAGCGCGGCCATCGAAAAACCGACGCCGGCGATGTTGGTCCGTTCGTAGGTCAGCAGGAATTTGGCGCAGGTCCAGCCGCGGTTTTCCTCGCCCACCAGGTTTTCGGCGGGCACGCGCACATCGGTAAAAAACACCTCGTTCACTTCGTGCGTGCCATCAAGCAGGATGATGGGGCGCACCTTGATGCCGGGCGTGTTCATGTCGATCAGTAAAAAGCTGATGCCTTCCTGCTTTTTTGCCTCGCGGTTGGTGCGCACCAGACAAAAAATCATGTTGGCGTGCTGGCCCAGCGTGGTCCAGGTTTTCTGGCCGTTGACGAGGTAATGCTCGCCCTGGGCATCGACACCGCGCACCGCGCTCGTGCTCAGGCCGGCCAGATCGGAGCCGGCACCGGGTTCCGAATACCCCTGGCACCACCAGTCCGAACCATCGAGGATGCGCGGCAGCCAGTACTGCTTCTGCGCTGCGGTGCCGTACTTGATGAGCACCGGGCCGAGCATGTTGACGCCGAAGGGCAGGACGCGCGGCGCATGGGCGAGCGCACATTCGGTTTCAAAGATGTATTTCTCGATGACGCTCCAGCCCGGCCCGCCAAACTCGCGCGGCCAGTGATTGGTCAGCCAGCCGCGTTCGTTGAGCACGGCGTGCCACTGTTCCATCTCGACCTTGCCCAGATGCTTGCCCTGGGCCACCGTGCTGGCGAGCTGCGGCGACAGCTTGTCGGCCAGAAACTGGCGCACCGCGCTGCGGAAGATTTCTTCCTCGGGGGTAAAGTTCAGATCCACAGCGGGACTCCCTTGTTCATATTAATGCGTACCGCGGTTCAACAGTGCACAAACCCTTCAAACAAACGCCGCGTCGTACGGTACAGGCTGCCATACTCGGCGCGCACACCGCCCGCCTCGCTGAGCACACTGGCATCCGCGGTAATGACCCCCGAGGGCATCGCAATGCGCACCGCGCCAACCGTCCCGGCGCGCGCCAGAAGATTGGGGATAGTGCCCGGAATGCGCGCGGCCACCGCGGTGCAGATCGTGCCGGTGGCCGGCAATGCACGATGTGGCTGGCCGTTCGACAACATGCGCGCCACCAGATCGGCATTGGCGGCCGGCACCACGTCGCCCGACAACATGGGGTTATCCTGCGGCGCGGAGATGATGCCAATCAGGGGCAGGCGCGTATGGCCGGCGCTGATGCTCTCGGCGATCCCCATCACCCAGGCGGCATGCGCCCCGATGGCCAGCAATCTGGCCATCATGCCGGCGTCGCCCTCCAGCGCCTCAGGCATTTCAATGCCGCTCATGCCCAGACTTGCAGCACTGACAAACACGCAGGGGTTGGCGGCGTCGACCATCGACACCTGAACCGGACCGACGCCCTCGACTTCAAGCGTATCCACCACATTACCGGTCGGGAGCAATCGGCCCGTGCCGGCACCGCCGGGGTTGAGAAAATCCAGTTTGACCGGCGAACCACTGCCCGCCACGCCCGGAATGACCAGATCACCATCGATGGCGGCGCGGCCGTTCTCGACGGTAAAGGTGGAGTTGATGATCTTCTTGGTGTTGGTGTTGTGGATGCGCACGGTGGTCAGCCCGTCCGGCGCACGCACCAGCCCTTCATCCACGGCGAACGGACCGATGGCCGAAGACATGTTGCCGCAGTTGCTTTTGTAGCTGACGCGCGCTTCCTTGACGATGACCTGTGCAAAGGTGTAATCGACGTCGGCATCGGCATGCGTGGGCGGGCCGATGACGCAAACCTTGGACACCGAAGTGACGCCGCCACCCATGCCGTTGAGCTGGCGCCCGTAGGGATCGGGGCTGCCCATGGCCGTGATGAACAGGGCATCCCAGTCGGCCCGGTCGGCCGGCAGATCGCGCAGATGGAAAATCAGAGCCTTGCTGGTGCCACCGCGCTGAAACACTGCGGGAGTCTTGTAGTGACGCATGCCGATGTCCTTTTTGGTTCTCAAGCCGGCCATTATCGCAGGCGTACGAAGATCCCGTGACGTCCAAAAAACGCCAGACCGAACGGGGCCGGTTCGGAGAATCGTTGCGTATTGCACACACTCTGACCGCCTGCCGGTCTGCTTTCTGGTGGTTTGTCTCCATTTAAGGGTTTACCCTTAGTTTTGTAGTGGAAATTTGACACAGGTCAAAAGTCGGTCGTTATCCGACTTTGATAATTGAGCTCTTATCGAACCCATCCATTAAAAAAACCAATATGAAAAACAAGATCCTCATCGCTGCTCTGGTCGCCGCCAGCCTGCTGTCCGTCACCGCCGCCCAGGCCGAAGGCGAGTTCATGGTGCGCGCGCGCGCCGTCAATATTGATTTCGGCAATGCCCAGAACAACCTCGCCGCGCGCGTCGAAGCGGAGAATCGCTGGATTCCGGAAGTTGACCTGAGCTATTTCTTCACCAAGAACATTGCCGTCGAACTGGTCCTGACCTGGCCCCAAAATGTGGACATCAAGGTTGGTGGTGCCAAGGCCGGCACGGTCAAGGCCCTGCCGCCGTCCCTGCTGGTTCAATACCACTTCACCGAACTGGGCGCCTTCAAGCCCTACCTCGGCGCGGGCGTAAATTACACCCTGTTTAGCAAACGCAACAATATTCTCGCCGGAGCGGCCGAAATCGACCGCTCCAGCGTCGGCCTGGCCCTCCAAGCCGGCTTTGACTATTCGCTCAGCAAAAACTGGTCGCTCAACGTCGACATCAAATCCATCAAGATGGAAACCGACGTGCGCGTCGCGGGCGCCAAGATCGGCACCCTCGGCCTGAATCCAATCACCGCCGGTGTGGGCGTAGGCTATCGGTTCTAAAAGCAAGACCCGCACAGGCTTGCAACAGCGCGGCTCGCGCCGCTCCGTTGCTCTGGGCTCCGCCCGCGCAAGCGAACGGAGCTTTTTTTTGTTCCGCCACGGGCAAACCGGGCAGCCAAACGTCCCTCTGGTATGATCGGCACATCATTGGGGAGTAGCCGCTCTTCGTCTCGAAGAGGCTTGCGTCAACATACTTGGCCAAACTGGCCATGGTGCAAGCAGCCACCTGCCTGGCAAGACCTTTGATCACGGGACACCAGACCAGCCGGGGGTGTCCTGTGATCAATCGTTCACCACCCGGCTGTGAAAGCTCCATGGAATCCCTTCTCGTCTCTACGGGTGTTGTGGCCCTCGCCGAAATCGGCGACAAAACCCAATTGCTCGCTTTCATTCTGGCCGCGCGCTTCAAAAAGCCGTTGCCCATCATCGCCGGCATTCTGCTCGCGACCATCATCAACCACGGTCTGGCCGGCGCCTTGGGCGCCTGGATTACTGCCGCCGTCAGCCCGGACGTGCTGCGCTGGGTGCTCGGCCTGTCTTTCCTCGCCATGGCGATCTGGACCATGATTCCCGACAAGATCGAAGAAGAGGAAACTGCGGTCGCCCAACGCTTTGGGGTGTTTGGTGCCACGCTGGTGACCTTCTTTCTGGCCGAAATGGGCGACAAGACCCAGATCGCCACGGTGGCCCTGACGGCGCACTACGCCGCGCCGGTGCTGGTGGTCATCGGCACCACACTGGGCATGCTGATTGCCGACGTGCCCGCGGTGTTCCTCGGCGACCGGCTGGCCGGGCGCATCCCCATGAAGCTGGTGCACTCGATTGCCGCGCTGATCTTCGCTCTGCTTGGACTGGCGACCTTGATGGGAGCGGGCGCCAACTTCGGGTTCTGATCTGCGCGTCTCTCAGGAGGGGCACGCGTGCCAGGCCGAACCCGTGCCGGCAAATTTTTGCCCCCGGAATTCGACCCGCACACGCAC
>CANJOT010000127.1 GCA_947475815.1 Burkholderiales bacterium
CTGACCATCAGATCGCGCAACTCGACCTGCGCAGATTGACCTCTGGCATCGGCGAAGCCGGCATCCTGAAACGACAGCTTGCCACCCTGCAGATCAAACTGATCGACCTCAAACACGCGTGCAGTGGCAGAGGCCGGGGCGTCTGGCGAGGCCGGCAATTCCAGCATTTTTTGCACGTTCAACAGGCCAGCAGCATCGCGCTTGAGCCAGACCTGCGGGGCCGCAAGCTTGATTTCATGCACACGGATCCGGGCCGCCAGTGGTTCGGTCTTGTCAAAGGCCAGATCAAGCCGCTCCCAGGCCAGCAAGGGGCCGCCGCTGCCCTCGTCCAGGCGCAGCGAGCGCAGCGCGGCAGAGCCGGATATGGACACGCTCTGTTGCGCCTGCTTCTGTTCAAATTCTACCCGCACACGCGTATCAAGCAGACCGGACACCAGCTTGAACTTGAACATGGCAGGCAGAAAGCCGGCATAGGGTGCGAGCGCCAGTCCCTCCAGATCAAACTGCATTGAGGTCTGGTGTGTGGGCGCAAAGGGCAGCGTCTTGCCCTGAATGGCCAGCGGCGCGCCATCCAGTTTGGCCTTGAAGCGCGGTTCGGTATAAAGGTTGGCGGCGTAGGGCAAATTCGACAGGAAAGGCAGGGCCAGATCCAGTTCGCTCAAGACATGAAGCCCGCCAGGGGGTCGATCATCGAAACTGATCTGCCCTTGGGTAATCTGGATATTGTTGACTGAAAAGCGCACCGGCCCGCTGTCGGGTTTGGCCGGCTGCGCATTGAGGCGATCAACGATGTCGGAAAAATTGAAACGATGGCCCTCGAGGTGGACCAGCCGGACGACCGGGCGCTCAATCTGCAGGGCATCGATCACAGGCGCCAGACGCCACAGGCTGGCAAGCGAGGTCTCGACATACAGGCCACCGATCGACACCAGCTTGTCCTTCTGATCCGGCTCAAACACGGAGATGTCACGCACGTCCAGCGACAGCTTGAGCGGGTTGATGTGCACCTCGCCAAATTCAACACGACGGCCCAGCGTTTCACCGATCTTGCCGGCCACGTAGGAACGCATGATGGGCGGGCCGGCCAGCCAGGCAAACGTTGCCAGCAGCACCAGCGCAGCGATCAGCACGCCACCGGCCCACAAGCAGCGGCGGCGCAGCACGGTTCGGCGGGTGCGGGCGACGGCCGTGGCGTTTGGCGGCGGGTTGTTATTGTCCATGGCTGTGTCCCGGTTCTTGCGTGCGATCTTCAGTTTAACTTAAGCTTAACTCGAGTTTAACAATACTACCGGGTAGCAGTGCAAAGCTGGCTGACAGCTCAATTGCGTGGCACGGCCAAGCCGTTCATACTATGCCGCGGTGCAATTCCGAACAATAAGAGGAGCCAACATGCGAAAACTGCTCACAGCAACCCTGATATCCCTGGTCACTGCCTTTCCGGCGATGGCGCAGCAATGGCCCTCCAAACCGGTCACACTGATCGTGCCCTTCCCGGCGGGCGGCGGCACTGACGTGTTCGCGCGACCGCTGTCCGCTCAACTGAGCAAGCAACTAGGTCGTCAGTTCATCATCGACAACAAGGGCGGTGCCGGTGGCACGCTGGGGGCGTCCATCGCGGCCAAGGCCCCCGCCGATGGTTACACCTTCCTCATCGGCGCGCTGCATCATGCCATCGCGCCGAGTTTTTACAACAAGCTGGATTACGATATTGAACGCGACCTCGTGCCGCTCACGGTCATCGCCAACCCGCCGCAGGTGATTGTCGTCAATCCCGACAAGCTGAAGGTCGCGAACCTGCAGGAAATGATCGCGCTGGTCAAACGCAGTCCGGGCAAGTTCAATTATGGCTCGGCCGGAAATGGCACCTCGCACCACCTCGCAGGCGAACTGTTCAAGCAGCAGACCAAGACTTTCATCATCCACATTCCCTACCGTGGCGCAGGACCGGCCCTGCAGGACCTGATCGCCGGCCAGGTGGAAATCATGTTCGACGGACTCGGCTCGTCTGCGCAGCACATCAAGGGGGGACGCATCCACGCGCTGGCCGTGGCATCGACCAAACGCGCGCCCGGCTTTGCGGAGATTCCGACCGCGGCCGAAGCCGGCCTGCCGGGGTATGAGGTATCGACCTGGTATGGCATCTGGGGCGTCAAGGGCACGCCCAAAGAGGTGCTGGACCGCGCGCATGGCGAAGCCCTCAAGGCCCTGCAGACACCCGAACTGCGCGAGGTCTGGGCCAGCAATGGTTCGGAGACCATCACCATGGGTCAGGACCAGTTCGCGGCCTTCCTGAAAAGCGAAATCGCCCGCTGGGCCAAGGTGACCCGGGAATCGGGTGCTACCCTAGACTGAACACGGGTTGATTGCCATGCGCAGCCGCTGAAGGCATCATTCGCCTCGATGTCCTTCTGGAGTTGTGCATGAACCAAGCTACCCTGTCGCCCTCGGCTCTCGCCGGGGTGCGCGTGATCGAGATGGGCCAGTTGATCGCCGGCCCATTCGCGGCGAAGATCCTGGGCGAGTTTGGCGCCGATGTCATCAAGATCGAGCCACCCGGCAGCGGCGACCCGCTGCGCATCTGGCGTTTGATGAAAGGCGACACCTCGGTCTGGTGGCAGGTGCAGTCTCGCAACAAGCGCTCGCTGGCGCTCGATCTGCGCAGTCCGGAAGGCCAGGACATCGTGCGACGCCTGATCACCGAAGCTGACGTGCTGGTAGAAAACTTCCGGCCCGGCACGCTCGAATCCTGGGGCATGGGCTGGGAAGACCTGCGCAAGCTCAATCCGCGTCTAATCATGTTGCGCGTCTCCGGTTACGGCCAGACCGGGCCGTATCGCGACCGGCCGGGCTTTGGCGTGATCGGCGAAGCCATGGGCGGACTGCGCCACCTGACTGGTGAACCGGGGCGTGTGCCGGTGCGCTGTGGCGTGTCCATCGGCGATACGCTGGCCGGCCTGCATGGCGTGATCGGCGTGATGATGGCGCTCTACCATCGTGCCGCCAACGGCGGCGAAGGTCAGGTGATCGACGTTGCCCTGCACGAGGCGGTGTTCAACGTCATGGAAAACCTGATCGTCGAATACAGCGCCTTTGGCGCGGTGCGCGAAGCCAGCGGCAGCGCCCTGCCGGGCGTGGCGCCGACCAATGCTTACCCCTGCGCCGACGGTTTCGTGCTCATTGCCGGCAACGGCGACAGCATCTTCAAACGCCTGATGGACGCCATCGGCCGGCCCGATCTGGCGCGCGACCCCGGCCTGGCCACGAATGCGGGTCGCGGCCCGCGCGGCGAAGAACTCGATGCCGCCATCGGCGCCTGGTCACAAAGTCGCACGCTCGCCGAGGTGCTCGCCGTGATGGAAGCGGCCAGCGTGCCGGCCGGCCGCGTTTATACCGCCAGGGATATTTACGAAGACCCGCATTACCGCGCGCGCGACATGATCCTCAAGCAGAAAACGCGCGATGGCGATGAACTCGAAGTCCCCGGCATCGTGCCCAAAATGACCGGCACGCCCGGTTCGATCCGCCGGGCCGCGCCGGGACTGGGCGAAGATACCGATGCCGTACTGCGCGAAATGGGCTTGAGCGAGGAAAACATCGCCACGCTGCGCGGCAAGGGCGTGATTGCCTGAGGGTCACGCCCTTTCCGTACTACACTTTGCCCACTTTAATTTCCGTCGCCTGCCAGCGCGCCTATCGCCATGAGTTCATTATTCGCCCCCATTCAGCTGCGCTCCCTCACTCTGGACAATCGTGTGATGGTGGCGCCCATGTGCCAATACTCGTCCGTCGATGGCCTGCCCAACGACTGGCATGTCGTCCATCTGGGCAGCCTGGCCGTCGGCAGCCCCGGCCTGCTGTGCCTCGAAGCCACGGCAGTCAGTGCCGCGGGCCGCATCACGCCCGGCTGTCTGGGTCTGTGGTCTGCGGCCCACGAAGCCGCCTTCAAGCCGCTGCTGGCAAGCGTGCGTGCGGTCGCCAACACCCGGCTGGCGATCCAGTTGGGGCACGCCGGCCGCAAGGCATCGTGCGCCACGCCCTGGAATGGCGGGCGCCAGTTGCGTGAAGGTGCCTGGACCACCCTCGCCCCGTCCGCAGTGGGTCATTACGACACGGACCAGCCGCCACGCGCTATGGACGAGGACGACCTCGGCCGCGTCAGGCAGGAGTTTGTCGCTGCGGCCCAGCGGGCTGTGCGGCTCGGCTTTGACGCCATCGAGCTGCACGCCGCCCATGGCTATCTGCTGCACCAGTTTCTCTCGCCGGTCGCCAATCAGCGTACCGACCAGTATGGCGGCAGCCTCGCGCAGCGCATGGCCTACCCGCTCGAAGTGTTTGACGCGGTGCGCGCGGCCGTGCCTGCGGGCATGCCGGTCGGGGTGCGCGTCTCGGCCACGGACTGGCTGGAACACACCAGTCAGGCCAGCCTGACCCTGGCCGAAACCATCCTCTTCGCCGCGGCCCTCAAGGCGCGCGGCTGCGACTGGCTCGATGTTTCGTCGGGCGGCATCTCGCCACAGCAGCAGGTCCAGCCCGTACCCGGTTATCAGTTGCCGCACGCCCGGGCCATCCGCCAGGCCACCGGCATCACCACCATGGCGGTGGGCATGATCAATACGCCGGCACAGGCGGAGGGCATCATTGCGCGCGGCGACGCCGACATGATCGCCATGGCACGCGCCTTCATGATGAATCCGCGCTGGATGTGGTCCGCGGCGGCTGAACTCGGTGCTACGCTCAGGGCACCGGCACCGCTCTGGCGCGCCGCAAGTTCGAGCGGCGCAAAAATATTTGATACCGGCGCCTGATCAAGACCGCCGGTCCGCGCTCAAGCGGACGTGTTCAAGCGAGGATGCGCGTGAGCCGCTGCTCCAGCCAGGCCTCTATGTTTTCCACCACGCCCTGAAAATAAACGCGGTAGCAGCCTTCGGTGACATAGGCCAGATGCGGCGTGGCCACCAAATTGTCGAGCCCGCGCAAGGCATCGTGCAGCGCCACCGGCTCGGGTTCAAACACATCGATGGCGGCACCGGCAATGCGCCGCTGCTGCAACGCGGCCACCAGCGCTGCCTGATCGATGATCGGTCCGCGCGAGGTATTGACCAGAATGGCATGCGGCTGCATGCGCTCGAACGCGGCGGCATTGATGAGGCCGCGCGTACGATCGCTCAGCACCAGATGAATCGTCACGACGTCGGACTGTTCCAGCAGCGCCTCAAGCGAGCCGGCATGTTCAACACCGACCTCGGCACAGCGTGCCTCGGTCAGGTTCTGGCTCCAGGCCGAGACACGCATGTTGAAGGCACGTGCCACCCGCGCCACCGCCGAACCCTGGCGTCCCAGACCGATAATGCCCAGCCGACGCTCCGCCAGGTCGGCGCCGACGCTCAGCTGCCACGGGCCGCCCGCGCGAAAATTGGCCACCTCATTCGGAATATTGCGCGCCGCCGCCAGCAGCAGAGCCCAGGTGTGTTCCAGCGTTCCGCTCAGAAAACTGCCGGTATAAGCCACCGTGACGCCAGCCGCTTTCGCTGCTGCAAGATCAATCGCCGGATTGCGCCCGCCGGTTGAGGCGAGCAGGCGCAGACGCGGCAACCGCGCAAACACCTCCGCATCAAAATGCGTGCGCTCGCGCATGGCGACGATGATCTCGCAATCTCCGGTCGCCTCTTCGAGCGCCTCCATGGTCTCGAAATGTTCGTTGAACACCCGCACCTGCACACGGCCTCGCAGCGCCGTCCAGTCGGCATACTGCAGAGCAACGTTCTGGTAATCATCAAGAATGGCGCATTGAATCATGACGGGCTCACAGTTCAGTCGTCGGCCTTGATGCCGGCCGCGGCGATGATGCGCGTCCACTTGACCGTCTCGGCGCGGAAGAACGTCGAAAACTGCTCCGGCGTGGAAAAGTCCGGGTTCATGCCCACGCCACCCAGATCGCGCTTCATCTCGGCGGAGGCGAGGGCCTTGGACAATTCGGCACTGAGGCGCTCGACGATGGCCGGCGGTGTTTTTGCGGGCGCCAGCAAGGCCAGCCAGGACGCGCCAATAAACGCGGGATAACCTGACTCGGCGATGGTCGGAATCTCCGGCGCCAGCGCGGCGCGCTGCGCCGAGGTGACGGCCAGACCGCGCAACTTGCCGGCACGCAGATTGGCCTGCGCCGTGGCCACGACATCAAAAAACAGCGGCACGCGACCGGCCAGCACATCAATGGCGGCCGGACCACCCCCCTTGTAGGGCACGTGCACGATATCGATGCCGGCCTCGCTGCGCAGCCACGCGCCGAGCAAATGACTGAGGGTCGTATTGCCCGCCGAGGCATACGACAGCTTGCCCGGGTTGGCCTTGGCATACGCCACCATTTCGGGGAAAGTCTTGAACGGCGAATCAGGCGCGGTGACCAGCACATTGGGCGCCGACGCCACCATGCCGATCGGTTGCAGATCGCGACTCGGACTGAAGGGTAGTTGCGGACTGAGGATGGGCGCGGTGACCAGACTGGCCGCGGCCATTAGCAGGGTATAACCATCCGCTGCGGACTTGGCCACGGCATCGGCGCCAATGTTGCCACCGGCACCGGGACGGTTCTCCACCACCACGGGCTGACCCATGCTGACCGTCAGACGCTGGGCCAGCACACGCGCCACACTGTCGGTCGCGCCGGCCGGGAAAGGCACGATCAGACGGATGGGTTTGGACGGGTAGGACTGGGCGCTGGCAGGACCCTGCAGGGCCGTCAGGCCGAGGCCGAAAAGAATCGAAAGGCAGAAGGATGCCCGGAGGCGCGATGGATGCAAGTTCATGGTGGTTTCCGTCAAAAAAAATTGCGGCTGTCTGTTTCTTCTTGTTTGCTGGCGACACCATATCCGACCCGGGCCGGTATCGCAACACGGAATTGTCGGATTGTCCGCCGCGCGCCCCCTGCAGGGGCTGCACATCCGTACTACACTCGCAGGCGCCCCCATAACCAACCGGAGACAACACAACAATGAAACTGCACCACTCTTCCAACTCCCCATTCGTGCGCAAATGCCTGGTCACGGCGGCCGAACTGGGTCTGTCCGACCAGCTTGAACGGTTGGCCTGCGCCGCCAGCCCGGTGACGCGCGACCGCGACATCATCGCCAGCAACCCGCTCGGCCAGGTGCCGACCCTGACCACCGATGACGGTCAGGTGCTCTACGACAGCCGGGTGATCTGCGAATACCTCAACAACCTCGCCGGTGGTTCGCTCTACCCGCAGGATTTGCGGCAGCGCTGGACAGCCCTGACCGACCAGTCGCTGGCCGATGGCATCCTTGATGCCGCCTTGCTGGTGCGCTACGAAACCACGCTGCGTCCGGAGCAGTATCGCTGGGCGGACTGGATCACCGGCCAGCTCGACAAATTCACCACCGCGCTAACGCATTTCGAAACACGCGTTAGCGGGTTTGGCGGCCGGGTGGACATCGGTACCATCACCCTCGCCTGCGCGCTGCGCTATCTCGACCTGCGTTACCCCGACCTGCAATGGCGGGACCAGTACCCGCGCCTGACCGCCTGGTATCAGGTGTATTCGCAGCGCCCGGCCTGTCAGGTGATCTGACGGCATAGCAGGCCGCGCTGTTTGCGCATCAGGCTGCCGCGAACAGGGCCTCGGCCATTTCGCGCAGCTTGTTTTTTTGCACCTTGAAGCCGTTGGCGCTCGGCGTGGTCGGGTATTCCTCGACCACGATGACGCGCGCCGGCACCTTGTATTTGGCCAGATGCCCGGCGGTATACGCCTGGATCTGCGCTTCGGTCACGTGCGCACCGGCACGCACGCGGATGAAAGCGACCGGCTTGAGCGAGTCTTTGGTGAGCGCGCCAACCAGCTGGCAGGCCTCAACATCGGGGTGATCCTGAATCACGTGTTCGATCTCTGCCGGCGCCACCAGGAAACCGCCCAGACGCAGGGTATCGCCCATGCGGCCCAGGTAAGTGAAGCTGCCGTCGGCTTCGGTGAAACCGAGATCGCCGGTCCTGAAATAAGCATCGTCGGCCATGGCAGCGCGCGTTGCCTCGGGGTCATTGAAATACTCCACAAAGCAATTTTCCGGAACATTGAATTCCAGCTCGCCCGACTGGCCGTGCGGACAGACCGCGCCGGTTTCGGGATCACGCGCGCGCACCTTGCCCAGCGGGCTGGCGAGCTGGCCGCCGGCGCGGCCGCGACGTTCCGGATTGCCGTCGCGATCGCACAGCGAGAGTAGCGCCTGCAACTCGGACGAGCCATACAGCCCGAGCACTTCAACACCACGCTGTGCAGCGCGCGAGGGCACATCGGCGTGCGCCGGGTTGATGTTGGCCGAGACGATGAATTTGATGCCCGGGTAGGCCGGCGCGCGTTCCGCGCGCACCGCCAGCAATTGGGTGACGGCATCATTGGAAGCGGCCAGATGGGTGACGCCGTATTGGTCAATCAGGTCGGCGAACAGCGCTGCGTTCCAGGTGGGCTCGAGAATCAGCGGCGTGGTGGCAAACATCGCCGTCATGGCGCTACAAAAACCATACACGCCGCAAAACGGTGGCAGGAGCAGGAAACAATCGTCGCGGCCGAGTCCATACTGGCGCGAAACATTGCGCGCATGCAAGACCACATTACGCTGGCTGTGCACCACCAGCTTGGGCGCGCGCGTGGTACCGGACGTGGTGAAAATCACACAGGGGCTATCGGCCCGGCCGTCACAGCGCGCAAGCGGCGCACTGTCGATCAGGTCACTCCAGGCGAGCACCGGCCGGCCGACCACCTCGCGTGGCAAGACGCCCTCCTCCTCGGTATAGAGCACAAGGGCCTGCAGGCTCGCCAGACTTTCGGCCGGACACTGCGCGAGAATGCCGGCAAAATCGATGTCCTTGTATCCGGGCCAGTAGATCAGCAGCTTGCTGCCCGAGCGGTACAACAGATCGGCAACCTCGACGCTGCGAAAACGCGTGTTGACCGACACGGCAATGGCACCCAGCTGCGCGCAGGCAAAAAAGGCAAACAGCCAGGCGCTGCGATTGGGCATCCAGATGGCCACACGATCGCCGGGCCGGACACCCTGAGCAGCCAGACCGGCGGCGACGGCGCGGCTGGCCCGATCCACCTCGGCCCAGCTGATGGACCGGCCCTGTTCGATCAGGCAGGTCTGGTTGCCCTGGCTGGCCACGCGCGCGTCCAGCAGTTCGGTCGGGGACATGCCGGCGACCGGCTGGAGTTCTGTGGGCATGGACGTTGTCTCCGTTTTTTGAATCGCGAAGGGGACCATCAGGCGAAAAATTCGCTCAGGTGCCCGCTCAGGTCAGTAAGGCAAATTGTATTGCTTGCTCGGCCACACCCCAGCGCCGCAGCGTCGCACCCGGATCGGGCTGATCGATGGTCACGAGCGTGGCGGCTGCCGGCGTGCGGTCAAAACGCGGCGCTGGCGCCGGCGCCAGCATGCTGTTGCTACCCGCCGGTATCGCGGCATAAGTGCCACGACTGGCGTGATGGGCATGATGCGGCGCTTCGTCGAGATTGAGCACTGGTGCGACACACACATCGAGGTGGCCCAGCAAGGCGCTCCATTCATCGCGCGTACGCTGCGCGAAACACTCGGTGAACACCGTGCGCAATTCAGGCCATGCGGCCCGATCATGCTGGCGCGCGATCCATCCAGCATCAAGGCCGAGGGTCTTGATCAGCAGGGCAAAAAATTTCGGCTCCAGCGGCGCCACGGACAACCACTGTCCATCGGCGCAACGATAGACATCGTAATACGGCGTGCCACCATCGAGCAGGTTGGAGGCGCGATCAAGGTTCATGAGACCCGCCGCGTGCTGGGCAAACATCGAGGTGCTCAGCGAAGCCACACCGTCGATCATCGCGGCATCCACCACCTGGCCGCGGCCCGAGGTCTGGCGTTCGAACAGCGCGGACATGATGCCAAACACCAGATAGAGCGAACCGCCGCCAAAATCACCCACCAGGTTATGCGGGATCGCCGGCTTGCCATCCCGCGCGCCAATGGCGGCGAGCACGCCAGACAGCGCAATATAATTCAGATCGTGGCCGGCGCTTTTGGCCATGATGCCCTGATTGCCCCAGCCCGTCATGCGAGCGATCACGAGGCGCGGGTTACGGGCATGACACACTGCCGGGTCAAGACCCAGGCGCTCCAGCACACCGGGGCGATAGCCTTCGATGAGCACATCGGCCTGTTCAAGCAGGCCCAGCAGCGCCTCGATGGCGGCCGGGTCTTTCAGATCCAGGCTGAGTTTTTCCTTGCCGCGATTGAACAGCTCGAATTCGGGCGGCATCTCGATGCCAATATCGGCGCTGCCCGGCCGCTCGATCTGGATGACCTCGGCGCCCAGATTGGCCAGCAGCATGCCGGCCATCGGCCCGGGGCCGATACCGGCAAGTTCAACAACCTTCAAACCACGCAGCGGACCGGCCATGCTTTTCCTTTAACCCGCAGTAGATTCGGGCGGACAAATCAACACGCCGGACTGTTGCAGGCGATCGAGTTCGTCCGCGTCATAACCAAGCTCGGCCATC
>CANJOT010000128.1 GCA_947475815.1 Burkholderiales bacterium
GATCTCGGCATCAAACATCTGGCCGAATTCTGCCGGCGAGGCCACCAGCGAGATGCTGCCCATTTTGTCCCAGGCCGCTTTCACTTCCGGCCGGGTGACGATTTTTGCGATTTCCTGATTGAGGCGATCGACGATCGGCTTGGGCGTGCCCTTGGGCGCCATGAGCCCGATGATGACCGAGACGTCATACCCGGGCACACCGGCTTCGGCGATGGTTGGCACCCCTGGCATGACGTCGGTGCGCACCGCCGACAGGCCCAGGGCGACCAGCTGGCCGGCGGTGACCGAAGGCGCGCTGTCGGTCAGCGTGCCGAACATCACCGGCACGCGACCGGAGAGCAGATCGGTGCGCGCAGCGCCGCCGGTCTTGTAGGGCACGTGCGTTATTTTCGTACCGGTCATGGACAGAAACAGTTCGGCCGCCAGTTGCAGGATGCTGCCATTACCGGTGGAGGCGTAGTTGAGCACACCCGGCTTGGCTTTGGCCAGGGCGATCAGTTCCTTGACGTTGTGGACGTTGAGCGACGGGTGCACCACCAGCAGCATCTGCGTGTAGTTGAGCGTTGCTACCGGCGTGAGATCACGCATCAGATTGTATTTGTCGCGGTTCACTCCGAGCGCTTCGAGCAGGGTGTGTGAACTGGTCGCCAACAGCAGGGTATAACCATCCGGTTCGGCCGAGGTCACGGCTGCCGTGCCGATGACGAAGTTGCCACCGGGACGGTTGTCGACGATGAACGGTTGTCCCAATGCCGTGCTCAGTTGCGTCGCCACCAGGCGAGCGAATACATCGGCGGCGCCGCCTGGTCCGAAGGGCACAATGATCTTGACGGGTTTGGTAGGCCAGGTCTGCGCGCTGGCGGCGCCCGTAAACAGGGCCAGGGTGACAGCCAGCAGGGCGATGATGCGTGAAGCCGTCTTCATTGGGAAACTCCTTTGGTTTTTCCTGCAAAAATAGCGCAATCAGGTGATGTCTGATGGTTCAGGATACAGGCTCAGGGGCCGGGCCGGCACGCAGGGCGCCGGTTTCGTCCACATCGACGCTGCCGTCGTCGCGCAGCCTTACCCGGTAGACCGATGCGGCGCGTTCGCGGCTGACCAGACCTTCGCCGACGTCGTGCGCCACCTGGGCCGGATCACGCTCGCCCGGCGGGCCGTAGCCGCCGCCGCCACACGAGTAGGACTGGATCGATTCACCATCCAGCACTCTGACCTGGGCACAACTGGGCAGGGTTTCCACCGTGCCGTCCGTGCGCTGGCGAAACTGCATGGCGGTTGCGCCGGTCCATCCGCCGCGCGCACCCTTGGGGCCGTTGATCACGCCGTCGCTCACATAACCGACGTCGATGTCGCATCCTACCGGCCCGAATTCCACATAGATGCTGTGCGCGCCACGGGTGCGTCCGGCGCCTTCTGTGTCCGGCAGAAAGCGGCGCTGGCTGATGTGCAGCGGCTGGCGCAATTCATCGAGTTCGATGCTGTCCTGAAAACACATGCCGGCATTGCCGACGTGGGCAATGGTCTGCCAGGCATCGACCGCCGGCGCGCCGGCACCACCCGAAAATCCGAGGAAGACCTGATTGACGAACAGCCTGCCGGTGCGCGGATCGGTGCCCGAGATCACACTCACTGAAGGCGGCATGACGGCGCCACATTCGGCCAGTCCATAGCCCTCGGCGATGGCCGCAATCGCGCACTGGGCCGAGTTGGCCACCCGGTCGGCAATATTGGTGGTGGCTACCGAACAGGAGGTTGGATGCCGCGGGATACCGACAATGCAGCCTTCACGCAGCAGCACCTTGATGCGCCGGAACGCGCCGGCGTTTTTCGGCACCTGATGGTCCAGACTGTTGAACACGCCGATCATGGCCGAGGTGCGCGCGCAGGCTTCGGAAAGATTCAGGCCGCTCGGCAGACAGTCGGGGTTGTCGCGCAGGTCGACCGTGATTTCGGCGCGCGCCGGATCGACCTCGACCATCACCTTGATCGGCACGCCCTCGGGCGGCGTGCCAGGGAAGGCGTCGTGCGTGCTGATGTGCGTGCTGTGTCCCCCTGCGGTGCGCTGGATCGCGGCGATCATCAACTGCTCGCTGTAATCGAAATATTCGCTTTCGTGGGTTTGCAGGGCATCCCAGCCGATCTCGGCCGCCATGGCCAGCAGTTCACGTTCGGCGATGCGCGCTGCGCCCACCATGGCCAGAAAATCACCCCACCACTGATCGGGCACGCGGATGCGCATGCGGCACATGCGGATGATGTCTTCGATGTTCTGGTAGTCCTGCTGCACCTTGACCGCCGGAAAGATCAGTGCGCCTTCTTCGTAGACGTCTTTGGCATGGCCCATGTAGGTGGTGGGCTGCGAGTTGCCGCAGTCGGCCTGGTGGGCCTTGGCCACCACGGTGTAGTGATGCACCCCGGCTTCGTCGATCACCGGCACGAGGATGGTGTGATCGGCCGCGTGCGAGCAGCCGTGGTAGGGCGAGTTGTGCAGAAAGGCATCACCACGCCGCAGCACGGGGTGGAATTGCTGCATGGACGCGGCCATCAGGTCGGGACCGGAGAGCACGTGGATCGGCAGGCTTTCTGCCGAGGCCAGCAACTGGTTGTCGTGCGTCACGATGCAGCACGAAAAATCGCGCGCGATGTTGAGCACACCCGAACGGCCGGTACGCAACAAGGTATTGGCCATCTTGCGCGCAATGCCCTCAAGCCGGTTGTTGAGCAGCGCGAGCCGCACGCCCTTGCTCGAACGCGGCGGGGGTGGGGCAGTGTGGTCGGGCATGGGAACTTCCTTGAAAGGTGAGTGCGGCGCCATCGGGTTACATTGTCATCTTTACGTCGCCATCAATTGCGGCCGGGGTCGATCGACAGGCTACCCGATGGTCGACGCTCGGCGGTGGCGCCGGGGTTGATCACCACGCTCGTGAAGGACGACTCAACAATCGCCGGACCGGCCAGTAATTCGCCGACCTGCATGGCCTCGAAGCGGCGGATCGCGGTATCGACAAAACCATGGCCCGGAAAATAAGCCTGGCGCACCTGTTGCTGCACGCCTTGCGGCAAGGCCTCGTCGCCACGCTTGACCAGCGATCCGCCTTCGCGGGTGCGGATGCGACAGGCCACCGTGGCACTCCAGCCGACCACCTCGATGTCCGAGCCCGGATCGTTGATGGCAAACATCTCCTGATGGGTCGCATGAAACGCCTGCATCAGGGCCAGTACGTCCTGCGTGCTTTCAAAACGTGTGGCGGGCAGCGGTACTTCGAGTTCCCACACCTGTTCCGGGTAACGCGCTTCGGCCCACAGCTGGATGGTCTGTTCGAACGAGCCTGCACCCGGGCCGTCAATGAACGCGCGGCACTGCGCTTCGAGCTGGGCCAGCACGGCGTTGACGCGTTCATACTCAAAGGTATTGCTGCGCGTGAACAGGGTGGCGTGGAACTGTGACGTTAGCTCCGACATCATCGCCCCGGCAGCCGACAGCGCCGCGCCGACTTCGGGGATCAGCAGGCGCGGTGATTCAAGACGCCGCGCAATCAGCACCGAATTCAGTCCGGCCGCGCCACCGCCGCCGACCAGCACCGCGCTGCGCGGATCGATGCCCTGATTGACGGTGATGTCCATGATGGCCTGCACCATGTTTTCGGTGGCGATCGCCAGGATCGCGACGGCAGCCTCTTCGATCGACAGATTGAGAGGCTGGGCAATGTGTTGGGCAATCGCGGCGCGCGCCAGATCGGCATGCAGCTTCATCGAGCCGCCAAGGAAGAACAGCGGGTCCAGATAACCCAGTGCAATCGACGCGTCGGTCACCGTGGGAACCGTACCGCCGTGGCCATAACAGACCGGCCCCGGCACCGAGCCGGCGCTTTGCGGCCCGACGTGCAGCATACCGCCATCGTCCACCCAGGCGATCGAACCGCCGCCCGCGCCAACGCTCTTGACGTCGACCGACGCGAAGCCGGTCATGTGACCCCGGTAGGGCTGGCCGATCCACGTCTCGCGTGTCCACGGAATGCGGCCGCGCCGCACCAGGCTGACATCGTAAGTCGTGCCACCGGTATCGGCGATGATGGCCGTATCGGTCTGTTCATCAATCAACGAAAAATAGCGCCCCGATACCGGCGCCATGGACGGACCGGAGTTGAGCAGGTGGATCGGCTTTTTCGCAGCCTCGGTAGCATCGATCACGCCGGCCTGTGAGGTCACGACCAGAGAGCGCCCGGCGAACCCGGCATCCTTGAGTTGCTGGTTCAGGCGCGCCATGTAGGCCGCCATCATCGGTTTGAGCGAGGCGTCGATACAGACCGACGAGGCCCGCCGATATTCACGCAGGGTCGGGTTGAGACTGTGCGACAGGGACCAGGGCACGCCCGGCATGTGCTGATCAAGCAATTCACCGATGCGGCGTTCATGCACCGGGTTGATCATGGCCCACAGCAGACACACACCGACCGCTTCGACCTTACGGTCTTTCATCTCGCTGATGATGTCGAGCACCGCAGCCTCATCAAGTTCGCGCCGCACCGAACCATCGGAGAGCAGCCGTTCGGGTACCTCCCAGGTTAGCGCGCGCGGGATGTAGGGCTCGGGAAACGGCACCGTAAAATTGAAGGGCTCGGCGCGGCCGCCTTCGCGCAGCACCAGAATGTCCGGGTGTCCCAGCGTGGTCAGGAAGGCCGTGCGCGCCGTGTTGCCGGTGATGATGGCGTTGATCGGATGCGTCGTGCCATAGATGAACATCTCGCCCTGACCGAGCAGTGCGCGCAGGCCCAGGCCAAAACCGCTGGCCGCCACAGTCAGGGCGTCAAGCACGCCGCGAATCGGATCGTCGGGCGTGGTCGCAGCCTTGAACATGTGCAGGCCGCCGTCGTTGTCTTCAACGATCAGATCGGTAAACGTCCCCCCGGTATCGACCGCAAACCGCATCCTGATCTCCCTGTAAAAGCCTGGCACCCGCGCGCGTCGGCAGCACGGATGAACCTCAGCCTGAAAGAAGAATAATTTGATATGTGATCACATGTCAAGGTAGAATAAAATCCAATTTGCAGTACGTTCGAGCAGAATAAGCGGAATAATCGGCTGATTGATGCACTTTCGGTAAGGCATTGCGAAACGCCCGAAATGATGTGATCACAAACTTTGCCGTGCGGGAACTGTCCCGGACACGCCTTGATGTTCAATGCCAGCCGTATCTGGAGACCGCGATCCGTGAGGAGCACCACGATGTCCGACAAGACCGAAGCCGCCGCCGTCGAACCCTTGCGCGCCGCCGCGTCCCACTCTCCCGTCAATCGCCTGAGCACCGGTTCGCTGCAGGAGCAGGCCTATCAGGCCTTGCGGCATGCCATCCGCTCCGGACGGTTTTCGTCGGGTGAATCGGTCACGCTGCGCGGGCTGGCCGAAATGCTGGGCACCAGCCTCACGCCCGTGCGTGAAGCCGCGCGCCGTCTGATCCATGAAAACACCCTGGAGCTGTTGCCGAACCGCTCGATGCGCGTGCCGCGCCTGTCGCTGCAGCGCTTTGATGAACTCACCGATGTGCGCGCCACGCTCGAAGGGCGCGCCGCCGCGCTGGCCTGCGAACGCATGACCGCGCAGGACTACACCGAGATCCGCGCCGCCAACGATCGCAACAGCAAAGCGGTGGACCTGGGCGACCTGCCGGCGCTGGTGCGCGCCAATCAGGAGTTTCATTTCCGCATTTATGAAGCGGCGCGTTCTGACATGCTGCTGGCCATGATCGAGCAGCTCTGGCAACAAAGCGGCCCTTACATCGCCGCCTTGATCCAGGAACAAAGCGCGGCGCAGCGCTCGGAGGGCCTGCACAGTTTTGCGCTGGTGCACCACTTCGAGCTGCTGGCTGCGCTGGGCAAGCGTGATGCGCAGGCCGCCAGCAAAGCCATGTCGCTCGACATCATCGACGCGGCTCAGGGGTACCGCACCACGCTGTTCCTCAAACAGGACAGCGGCGCGCCTGTGCAGTAGCGCTCAGACAGGCCCGGCCCACTCTATCTACCTGGGGGTAGCAATGCGCCATCCCCGCAGTCCACTACCCTGAAAGGTAAACCATGAAACTGCAAGACAAAGTTGCGCTGATTACCGGAGCGTCGCAGGGCATGGGCGAAGCGATTGCCACGCGTTTTGCCAAAGAGGGCGCGGCCGTTGCGGTGATTGCGTCGTCCAGTCTTGACAAGGCGCAGGCGGTGGCCGGCAAACTCAGTGGCGGCGCGAAGGCCTATGTCTGTGATGTGCGCAGCACGGCTGCCGTGGCCGACACGGTCGATCAGGTGCTGCGGGATTTTGGCCGCATCGACATTCTCGTCAACGCTGCCGGGGTGTTTTACCCCACACCCGCCGGTACGACCGAAGAAGCCGACCTCGACCGCATGGTCGACATCAATCTCAAAGGCACGTGGAAGAC
Organism: Burkholderiales bacterium; assembly: GCA_947475815.1. Classification (GTDB taxonomy): domain Bacteria; phylum Pseudomonadota; class Gammaproteobacteria; order Burkholderiales; family Burkholderiaceae_D; genus CANJOT01. The sequence goes on from CANJOT010000128.1 coordinate 6,425, forward strand.
CATCAACGCCGTGGCCCCTGGCATGAAAGCGCAGAAATACGGCAAGATCCTCAACATTTCCTCGGTCGCCGGCGTGATGGGACTGGGCACCTTCGGTGTGTATTGCGCCACCAAGGCCGGCATCATCATGATGACGCGCGCGCTCGCCTGTGAACTGGCACCGCACGGCATCAACATCAACTGCATCGCGCCCGGCAACACCGCCACGCCGATGAACGAAAACATCCGCACCCAGCCCGAATTCAAGGAATTCCTCGACTTCATGGCCGCCCGCACACCGAGCGGCAGAACCTACTCGACGGTTGAAGACATGGCCAACATTGCCCTGTTGCTGTGCTCTGAAGATGGTCGCGCCATGCATGGCTCGCACGTGCTGGCCGACGAAGGATTTTCCGCCGGCATTTGAAGCCGGGCATGAACTGCAACGCTGCAATGAAACAATGGAGAAGTCATGACTGACAGCGTCATCGTAACCGGCGGGGCAGACAGCGTTGGCCGCGTCATGGCCGAGCGTTTTCTGGCGCGCGGCGATCGCGTGCACATTTGCGACGTCAATGCCGAAGCCCTGAGCGCCACGCTGGCCGACAACCCGGGCATGCGGGGCACGCTGGCCAGCGTCGGTGATCCGCTGGCCGTGGAGCAGGTATTCCGTGACGCCGCCTGGATGGGCGACGTCACGGTGCTGGTCAACAACGTCGGCATCGGCGGGCCGCGCGGCGCCATGGAGGATCTTGATTACGAGCAGTGGAACGCCTGCATCAACATCAATCTCAACGGCATGTTTTATTGCATGAAAAACGCCATACCGGCCATGAAGCGGCAGGGGCGTGGTGTCATCATCAATTTTTCTTCCGGCTCGACACGCACCCGGCTGCCGCTGCGCGCTGCGTATGTCGCCTCCAAGGCCGGCGTCGAAGGCCTGACCCTCAACGCCGCGCGTGAGCTCGGTCCATTTAACATCCGCTGCAATGCCATCCTGCCCGGCATGATCAACAATGCGCGCATGCAGGGCATCATCGAAACCAATGCGCGCGCCCAGGGCCGCACTGCCGCCGAAGTCGAAGCCGGCTACCTGCAATACATTTCCATGCGCACCAAAATCGAACCGTCCGAAATCGCCGACATGGTGTTGTTCCTCGCCTCCGAAGGCGCCCGCAAAGTCACTGGCGAACTGATCTCCGTCAGCGGCAACTCCGAATGGGAGATCTGAAATCATGAGCCACAAAGCCATCCTTACCTGCGCCGTCACGGGCAATGCGCCGTTCAATCCGCGGCACCCGGCCATGCCGGTCACCCCGGCGCAGATTGCCGCGGCCTGCGTTGAAGCCGCGCAGGCCGGCGCATCGGTTGTGCACATCCACGTGCGTGATCCCGCCACCGGCGGCGGCAGCCGTGATCCGGCCCTGTTCAAGGAAGTGGTCGACCGCGTGCGCTCGTCAGGCACCGACATCGTCATCAACCTGACCTGCGGCCTGGGCGCATTTTTCCTGCCGGACCCCGAAGATGAATCGCGCGGCCTGCCCGGCAGTGATGTGATTCCGCCGGCCGAACGCATGCGCCATCTTGAACAATGCCTGCCCGAAATCGCCTCGCTCGACATCACCACCGGCAACCAGGTGGAAGGGCCGCTGGAGTTTGTTTACCTCAACACCACGCGCACGCTGCGCGCCATGGCCAAACGCTTTCAGGAACTGAACATCAAGCCCGAACTGGAAGTGTTCAATTCCGGCGACATCCTGTTTGGCAACTCGCTGGTCAAGGACGGCCTGGTCAACACGCCGCCGCTCTACCAGATGGTATTGGGCGTGCAGTGGGGCTCGCCCGCAACCACCGAAACCATGGTCTACCAGAAAAGCCTGTTGCCACCCGGCGCGCTCTGGGCCGCGTTCGGCATCGCGCGTGACCAGATGCCGATGCTGGCGCAGGCTGCCATTCTGGGCGGCCACATCCGCGTCGGCCTGGAGGACAATCTGTATCTGTCGCGCGGCGTGTTCGCCACCAATGGCCAGCTGGTCGAGCGCGCCCGCTCGATCGTTGAGAACATGGGCATGAGCATCGCCACGCCCGACGAGGCGCGCGCCATTCTGGGCCTGAAAAAACCTTGACCGAAGACCTCCGACTTTAACCGGGAGTAGTGCCATGAATATCCCCATCGGTGGCAGCTGCCATCCCCGCTTCGAAGCTGTCCGTGACGCGCTCGAGCGCAACATGGCCGCGCTCGAAGAAGTCGGCTGTGCCGTCAGCGTCACCCTTGAAGGCGAGACGGTGGTCGACCTGTGGGCCGGCTACCGCGACGCGCATCGCAGCCTGCCGTGGGAGCGTCACACCATCACCAGCCTGCGCTCGGTCGTCAAATCGATGGCTTCCCTGTGTGTGCTGCGTCTGGCCGGGCAGGGCGTCATTGATCTTGACGCACCGGTTGCCACCTACTGGCCCGAGTTCGCGCAAAACGGCAAGGAACGCATTACCGTGCGCGCCATGATCTCGCATCAGGCCAGCCTGCCTTACGCTGACGCCGCACCGCGCGGCTCGCTCTACACGCCAGGCGTGGTGGAAGCGGCGCTGGAAGTGCAAAAGCCCGAATGGGAGCCCGGTTCAACACCCTGCTATCACTCCTTCACCTACCCGGTGCTGTGTGCCGCCCTGGTGCGCCACGCCAGCGGCCGCAGCATTCACGATTACTACCGGGAAGAAATCGCCAAACCGCTGGGCACGGAGTACTGGATCGGCCTCGAAGAAGAGCAGTTCAAGCTGTGCGCGCAATACATCGAAACCCCTGGCACGCCCAGCCTTGAAGGCATGAAGCGCAATACCGCCTCGCCGCTGTACCGCGCCTGGACGCCGCTGCCGCTTGATGAAGATTACAACTCACACAACTGGTTTCGCAGTGAATACACCGGCCATGGCAATGCGCGCGGTGCTGCGGGTGTGTTTGCGGCCCTGGCCAACGGCGGCAGCTTGAATGGCTACACCGTTGTCGATGCCGCTATTCTCGCCGAGGCGGTCAAACCACAATGGGACGCCGTTGAGTTCATGACCAAACGCCCGTTTCGCATGGGTCTGGGAGTGATGTTGTCGTGCGAGCCTTTCCGGATGGGCGGGTACGCCGCCAATTTCGGCCATCCCGGCATGGGCGGCGCGCTCGTCTTTGCCGACCCAGAGCGGCGCATGTCCTTCAGCTATTGCCCCAACCGCATGTCGCCCATCGCCGATGCGGGGCCCTATGCCACGGCCTTGATCGACGCGGCTTATGCGGCGGTGAAGTCTGGTTCGGGCTCTGCTGGTTCGGGCTCTGCTTGACCATCAATATCCTTTTGGGACAAAATCAACTCGATTTTTTCAAAAGTCAGTTTGAATATGATGATCTCGCTGCACGAATTCAAGTCACATTTGGCCAGATATGTCAGCCAAGCACAATCTGGCGAGATCATTGAACTGACTTCGCATCGCAAGCTTGTGGCGCGCCTCATCGGTGTTCCTTCTTCCGAACATCAGGGGGTCACGCGCTTGCTCGCGGCCGGCGCGGCGACCTGGGGCGGTGGCAAGCCCAAGGGCGCACGCCTTAGATTGAGTCCGGGCGGCAAATCGGTATCGACCATGGTGCTGGAAGATCGCGGATGATGTTGTTCTGCGATACCTCTGCCTTGATGAAGCTTTATATCGTAGAGAAAGGCAGCGAATCATTAAAGCTTCAGTTGACCCAAGTCAAGGCCATTGTGACTTGCTGCATTTGAGGTTACCCAGCTGGCACAATCGTATGCCAGATTCGCATCCGCGCTCCCTTTGGCTAAATCCTTCGCGCTCCCCGATCCAACTCCAACCCGGACCCCATGAGAATCCCACCCGTCGTGCCTGGCACGCGTCCTGAACTGGCTCAGCTTGAAGCGGGCATCCTCGCCGAGCGCGGCGGCATTTCGCTGGTTTACAGCACCCTGCTTAACAGCCCGGCCATGGCGCATGGCTGGGAACAGCTGCTCTCGGCAGTGCGCAATCGCAACAGCCTGCCGGCCGATCTGCGCGAGATGGTGATCCTGCGCGTGGCTGTGTTGAATCGGGCC
>CANJOT010000129.1 GCA_947475815.1 Burkholderiales bacterium
ACTCCGGAGTCATTCTGCGGCGTGCCGATCCAGCTTGTCATGTCAGGAGTGGAACGCGTATTCTAACGCTGCGGGGCGTTTCACGCAGTCAACGGGACATCAACGGGCCGTTGCGGACAGACCTGCCGGTCCACGTCGTGACACACGCAACTGTTTTGAGAGCGAGGCTGGTCTTGCAGAAATTCCTGATTTCCTCGGGTTCAAGCCATGATGGTGGCCGGGCTGAACGATGCGCACATGAAGATTGAAATCGAAATCACTGACCGACGCAGCATGCCCGAGCAGCAGACCCCTCCCTGAACCCGTCCTCACGAGAACCCCATGACCGCACCCATTGATTTTTATTTCGATTTCTCCTCGCCTTACGCTTACATCGCCATACAGCAGATCGAAGCCCTGGCCGCCAAACACGGGCGCAGCGTGAACTGGCAGCCGATACTGATCGGCGTGATTTTCAAGAACCTCGGCAGCATGCCGCTGGTCGAGTATCCGCTCAAGGGCGCTTATTCGCGCCATGACTTTGCCCGCAGCGCGCGTTTTGTCGGCATCCCGTTCAACATGCCCACGGCGTTTCCCATCAATACGGTGAACGCGGCGCGCGCCGCGCTCTGGATCAAGACCCACTTGCCGCAACATCTCAGCGAGTTCGTGCGGGCGGTCAGCCGCGCCTATTTTGTCGACAACCAGCCCATCAACGACATCGCGGTGATCCACGGCATTGCCGCCGCACTGGGCCTGGATGCCGATGCAGTCTGCGAGGGGCTCAGCGAGCCGGTCATCAAGGACGGCTTGCGCGCCAACACCGAAGCCGCTCAGGCACGTGGCGTATTCGGCGCGCCCTTCATCTTTGTCGACAACGAACCCTTCTGGGGCAACGACCGGCTCGCGCAGATTGATCGCTGGCTGGGCCACGGCAGTTTCTAGCAAGTTGGTGCAAGCGTTCATACTGAACTTGAGCAGCGAGCGCCACACCAGAGACTGTCCGTCCGCTGAGCCAGCCCGCATGCAGGCCGGGCTGGTTATACTGCGCAGCATGCGCTGTGCACCAACACGATCCAACAGATCTACCCGAAAGAAAGAATCAGGGAATGGCGAACAAATTTGACCTCGTGATCTTCGATTGCGACGGCGTGCTGGTTGATTCAGAACCGGTCACCCTGCGCGTGCTGTGTGACTACCTCAACGAACTCGGCGCGAACCTGAGTGTGGAGCAGACGACCGCAATCTATCTGGGCAAGTCGGTCAAGGAAGATCTGGCGCTGTCCGAACGCGTGCTCGGCCGCGTGCCGCCGGAAGGATTTTACGATGGCTTTCAGGCGCGTCGCGATGTCGCCCTGCGCAGCACGGTCGAGGCGATTCCCTATGTGCGCGAGGCGATCCTCGCGCTGACCGTACCCTACTGTGTCGCGTCGGGCGCGGATCTGGGCAAGATGCAGATCACGCTGGGCCGCACTGGCCTGTTGCCGCTGTTCGAGGGCCGCATGTTTTCCCTGAGTCACGTCAAGCGCTCCAAGCCCGCACCCGATGTCTACCTGCTGGCCGCACAGACCATGGGTGTGGCACCGGAACGCTGCGCCGTCATCGAGGACTCGCCTGCCGGCATCAGCGCCGGTCTGGCGGCCGGCATGACCGTGTTTGCCTATGGCGCATTGCAGTCGCCCCAGATGCTGCTTGATGCCGGCGCCGTCGCCGTCTTTTCAGACATGCGCAAACTGCATCACCTTGTCCCCTGAGCCGGCACACCCCTTCCTCTCCAGCCACTGCCCGAATCAGCGCGCTGCCTGGTCGACGCCTTTGGTCAGCATGCCGCACCTTGCCGGTTCCGAATTTGTCGACTGACGCAGAAAATGATTTATATTTCGAACCCGGACGGGTGCGCAGTCTGCTCGCGCAACCGTCCGGTACGCACAGTATGATGATCGATTAACCGGCGTCGTCGCGGCGCCCTGACTCGGAAAACAGCATGACGCGCACACCCGCTCCACCTCCAGTACGCGTGCTCATGGCCACAGGGCAAAGCCGCCCCGAACCCTGGGTCAGGGAACTGGCAGAATGCCTGCCGCAGCTTGAGGTGCTGGCCTGGACGCCTGATGACGCCGTGCAGGCCGATTATCTGGTGTGCTGGGGCCCGCCCGCCGGCCTGTTCGAAGCACAACATCAACTCAAGGCCATCTTCAATCTCGGCGCCGGCGTGGAGAGCCTGCTGGCCATGCCAAACCTGCCCGCCGTGCCACTGATCCGGCTCGAAGACGCCGGCATGGCCGTACAGATGGCCGAATACGTCTGTCAGGCGGTGATCCGGTTTGCCCGCCAGCTCGACCTGTATGAAGCCGACACGCGCGCCGGCGCGTGGACCCTGCACAAGCCGATCAGCCGCGCGTTGTATCCGGTCGGGGTGATGGGCCTGGGCGTGCTCGGCAAGCGCGTAGCGCAGGCCGTGGCGGGCTTCGATTATCCGGTGGCCGGCTGGGCACGCACGCCGCACCAGATCGACGGCGTGCGCTGTTACGCCGGCGCAGACCAGTTTGACGACTTCCTGCGCGCCACACGCGTGCTGGTCAATGTGCTGCCGCTGACCGCCGGCACCGAAAACATCATGAACGCCGACACGCTCGGCAAACTGCAGGCACAGGGCCATGTCATCAATGTCGCGCGGGGTGCCCATCTGGTCGATGCCGACCTGATCGCACTGCTCGATTCGGGCCACCTCGCCGGTGCCACGCTCGACGTGTTCCGTACCGAGCCCTTGCCACCCGGGCATCCCTTCTGGCAACATCCGCGCATCACGCTCACACCACACACCTCCGCGCGCACCCTGCGCTCGACCAGCCTGCAGCAGATCGCCGACAACATCCTCAGGATGGAAGCCGGCCAGCCGGTTCCAGGCATCGTCGATCGCCAGCGCGGCTACTGACCTTTCACTCATTCCCGGAAAACCCCCATGAGCCTCCCCAGCCAGGTAAAAATCGTCGAAGTTGGCCCGCGTGACGGCCTGCAAAACGAAAAGGAAGTCATCAGTGCCGCCGTCAAGATCGAGTTGTGCAACCGCCTCTCTGCTGCGGGCGTGCCCAATCTTGAGGCGGCCTCCTTCGTGTCGCCCAAATGGGTGCCGCAGATGGCCACCAGCAAAGAGGTCATGGCCGGCATCACACGCCGCCCGGGCACGATCTATTCGGCCCTGACCCCGAACATGCAGGGTTTTGACGCCGCCCTGGCCGCACAGGCCGATGAAATGGTGATCTTCGGCGCGGCCTCGGAAGCGTTTTCGCAGCGCAACATCAATTGTTCGATCGCCGAGAGCATCACGCGTTTTGCCGAAGTCGCGCGCGCGACCAAGCAACACGGGCTGCGCCTGCGCGGTTCGATTTCGGTCGCGCTCGGTTGCCCGTATCAGGGCGAGGTGTCGCCAAGTGCCGTCGCGGATGTGGTGCGCCGGTTGGCCGATCTGGGCTGCGATGAAATCGACATCGCCGATACCATCGGCGTGGGCACGCCCGGTCGTACCAAAGCGGCCCTCGAAGCCGCCGCCGCCGTCTACCCGCTGGCCCAGTTGTCAGGCCATTACCACGACACCTATGGTCAGGCCCTGGCCAACATCTATGCCAGCCTCGAAGTGGGCGTGGCCATTTATCACTCGTCCGTCGCGGGCCTCGGCGGCTGCCCCTACGCCAAGGGTGCGACCGGCAATGTGGCCACCGAAGACGTGCTCTATCTGCTGCACGGCCTGGGCATCAAGACCGGCATCGATCTCGACGCCGTGGCCCTGACCGGCGACTGGATCTCGGCCCTGACGCACCGCAAGAGCGGCTCGCGCGTGGCCAATGCGCTGGCGGCCAAACGTGCCGATCAGGCCAGCAGCTGAGCCGGCACTGAACGGGCATGGGCCGCTACGAAATCCTCAAGCAGTTTGACCCGGACACCAGTCCGGGTCCGGTGCCCTCGCCCTGCGTATCGATCTGTACGCTGGCGCGCGACACCGACCTGTGCAGCGCCTGCGGCCGCAGCCTGGAGGAAATCATCGCCTGGTCAACCACCAGCGAGGCCGACAAGCGCATCATCTGGCGCCGCCTGCTGCAACAACCCGCTGCATGAACTACCGTCCGCAACAGACCATCACCGGTCCGGCTTATTCGCGGTCGTTCCAGCGCATTGCCACCCTCATCACGCTGGTGCTGGTGGTCTATGGCCTGTCGGTGGCGACGCGTTTTCCGTTGCTGCAATATTCCATCGGTGTACTCTGGCTGCTGGGCGGCATGAGTCTGCTGCTGGTAACCACCTGGTGGTTTTTCCTGCACTCGACCGTGACCATTGACCAAACCGGCCTGCGCCAGACCTGGATTGTCGACAAGAAGGTGGAATGGCGCGACGTGCGCTCGGCACGACTGCTCGGTGTGCCGCTGCTGCATCGGCTGTTGCCACCGCGCCTGATGCTGCGCACCAGTACGGGGTTTTTCATCACCTTTCAGGGTGGCACGCCCGAACTGCTGGCCGAATATGCGCGCATCGCGATGGCGTTTGATGTCACGCGACACAGTTAAATCCAGCAGCACGCCGCAAGCGGTGCTCTTCAGCGCACCAGCGAAAACCCGACCTCGCCCAATCCTTCGATCCGCACGAGCACGCGCTGACCGGCTTTGACCGGGATGGCATCGGTGGCCGAGCCGGCCATTAATATGGTGCCCGCCTGCATCGGCAATCCGAGGCGACTGGCAAGGTCGGCGGCGGCACGCAGCGCCTCCAGTGGATGACCCAGGATCGCGGCAGTGGTGCCGCTGGCAACCGGCTCGCCGTCGATCTCGACCTGCACGGCGAGCGCGGCGATGTCCCCGGCATCACGCCTCCATGGACCCAGCACCACGCCCGACGCCGATGCATTGTCGGCAGCGACATCGGTCATGCAGAACTGGAAATCACGGTAGCGTGAATCGACGATTTCGATGGCTGGGGCAATGGCGTCGATGGCAGCCCATGCCTCTTCAAGCGATGCGCCGGCGGGCAAGTCCCGGCCGAGCCGGAATGCCAGCTCGGGCTCGATGCGCGGCCGGATGCGGCCGGTCATGCAAAGCTGCGCTCCGTGGTCAATCAGCATGCTCGCATGCAGACTGCCATGCACCGGCTCCTGCACGCCCAGCCGGAGCATCGCGGCACGGTTGGTGAAGGCCAGTTTCAAACCGACCCGCGCATCGCCACGCGCCACGCGCAGACGTCGCAGCACGGCCTGAATGGCGTAAGCCTCATCGAGGCTGAACACAGCATCGGCCGGACGCTGGGCGATCGGCGTGGCACTGGTCTGGGCGGCATCAAGCTCGGTGGCGCGCTGTTCGATCATGCTGACGGCCATCATGCTGCCGCTCCCGGCACCGGGGTCGCACCGGTCTTGCCCTTGCCCAGCGCGATGTCGCGCCCACCGTAGGACTCGACCAGCGCATTCTGGTCGTCCTTGGCCAGTCGATCGATGGCCAGCGGATCGACGATGCGGCGCAGCCGTGCCTGCATATCGGCAAGCACGCCAGCATGCTCGGCAGAGTCGTGCAGGCTGGTGGTTTCTTCCGGATCATCGACAAGATCGAACAGCTCCGGTTCGTAACCGACGTAGTGATGGTACTTGTAGCGTCCCCGTGCCAGCATGAAGGCGCCACTTGGAGACCCTACCGCGTGGTATTCACTGAAGGCGGTACGCTCGAAATCCGGGCGCACGGCCAGATCAAGCAGGCTGTGGCCGGGCAATGAGGCATCCTCGGCGCTGGGCGCGACACCGAAGGCGTCGAGCACCGTGGGGAAAATGTCGGCCAGCGTGGTATTGGTGCTGACGCTGCGTGGAGCGATGCCCGGTCCCGACAGCACCATGGGCACGCCGGTCGACTCGCGGTACAGCACCGACTTGTTCCATAAGCCGCGCGTGCCGAGATTGTCACCATGATCACTGATATACATCACCAGAGTGTCATCGGTCAGTCCCAAGGCCTCAAGCGCGGACAGCACACGACCCACCTGCTCATCGAGAAAACTGATCAGGCCGAAATAACTGGCCATCGCCAGACGCCGCCGCTGATCGTCACCCAGTTGCGCGTCAAGCTGGTTGAACATCGCCTGCCGCTCGACCCAGGGGTGGCGCTGATAGCCCGACTCCGGTCGCAGCTTGGGCCAGGGCAAAGTATCGAGCGGGTAGAGATCGAGATACTGCTGCGGCACGATCAAGGGAAAATGGGGTGCCACGAAGCCGGAAAAAATCATCGCCGGCTTGCGGGCGCGACCCGCCGCGCCGAGAGCCGCGCGTTGCTCCAGCCAGTCCATGGTGCCTTCGGCGACACGTCGGTCAAAACGGTTGTAATCGGATTCACCGGCGCCAATTTTTTTGAACAGGCCGGCACCATCGCTGCGCTCGGGCAGGGGGTCGCGCACGCAACCCCAGACCTGACCCATACCATCGGCGATGTGTACGGCCTCGCGCTGGCGATCAAACCCGGTATCGGCTGCGGCGCTACGATAATGCAGCTTGCCGATCGACTCGACGCCCACGCCGGCTTCGTGCAGGCGATGCGCCCACGAGGGCTGGCGGCCGTCGTAGGCAATCGCGTTGTCCCAGCAGCGGTGATCGTGCACCCAGCGGCCGGTGGCCAGGCTGGCACGCGCCGGCACACAGATCGGGCTGGGGGTGTAAGCGTGTGTGAACACGCTACCGCCCGCGGCCAGCCGATCCAGGTTGGGCGTGCGCGTGACGGTGCTGCCCATGAATCCCGAATGCCGCGGATCATGCTCGTCCGAGCAGAGCAGCAACACATTGTTGTAACGCGCGGACATTATTCGGTCGCCGTGAAGCCAAACGCGCGCACTGTGGCGCCACGTTTGTCGAACTCTTCGCGCATCAGCTTGGCCAGTTGCGCCGAGCCGAGAGGCGCCGCCACGGTCAGGCCGTCGAGCACACCGGCCATCTCCTTCGACTTGAGGGCGTCGGCCGAAGCGACGGCGAATTTGTCGACCAGAGCCTGCGGCATTTTTGCTGGCGCCAGCACCCAGGTCCCCTCCACCAGAGTGAGTTGATTGAGGCCGAGTTCGCGAAAGGTCGGCACCTTGGGCAAGACACTGGAACGCGTCATACCGGTCGTGGCAAGAATCTTCAGGGTGCCGCCCTTGAGGGGCTGCATCATGAAACTGGTGGCAGCCACCATCGAGGCGATGTGACCGCCAGCCAGATCGGTGAGCGCAAAGTTGCTGCCCTTGTAGGGCACATGCGTGAGCGGAATGTTGAGGGCGCGCGCCACTTGCAGGCCCATCAGATGCGGCGACGAGCCAGTGCCGGGCGAAGCGAAGGTGGCCTTGGCGGGATTGGCCTTGCACCAGGCGGCAAATTCGGCCAGGGTTTCGACCGGCAGCTTGGCACTGATGGCCAGGGCGAAGTCATTCTCGAGCACCTGCGCCACCGGCACAAAATCGGTCATCACATCAAAACCAAGATCGCTGTAGACGTGCGGTAGATGAACCATGTTTGAGGCCGGCGCCACCAGCAGGGCAGAGCCATCGGCAGGCGCGTTCTTGACAGCCTGAGCGGCAAGGCGGCCGTTGGCACCCGGACGGTTTTCCACCACCACCGGCAAGTCAAATACCCGACGGTATTGTTCGGACAGGGCGCGCGCCACGAGATCTGGCAGACCGCCGGCTGGAAAACCAACCAGCAGCCGGATCGGGCCACGCTGTGCCAGTGCGGGTAGTACACACCCGGCGGCGCCAGCGCCTGCGGCCATGGCGAAATTGCTGATGAATTGACGGCGATTGGTGCTCATGGTGTCCCCTGAAAAATTGATGAATGGCGTCTTAGCGCGCTCCTGCCCTATCTGGTTTGCTTCGCTTGGTTCACTTCGCTTGGTTCACTTCGATTCGTTCACTTCAATTCGTGTACTTTCATCGGCTTGCACGACAGCGCCCGCTGAAATCCATTCACCTCAGGCCGAAATCCGGCGTGAGATCTCCCTGGCAGTCTCCACCACGCGCTCACTCAGATAATCTTCACGAAACGCCTGAAAGCGCGGCACCGTGCCGATCAGGGTCAGGCTGCCGAGCACGCGGCCTTTGTCGGCAAACACGGCGGCAGCCACGCCCATCTTGCCGGTATGCATCTCACCGCTGGAAATCTCGTAACCACGCTTGCGCACATCCGCGAGTGCCTTACTGAACGTCTTCCATTGCACACCGATCGCCTGCAGATCAGGATCGTGCTCGTGCGCTTCGAACAGCCGGCGCAGCTTGCGCGTGGGCATCTCGGCCAGAATGACGCGCGAACTCGAACCGCGAAACAGCGGCAGAACCCGTCCGCGACCAAATTGCAGCAGTTCATTGGCCGTGCTGTGCTGGTAATGCACGTTGACGACGCGATCACCATACAACTGACTGAGCAGCAACTCCAGACCGGTGTCCGCCACCAGTTTGTCCATGACATCACGCGCTGCCATCAGCAAGGGATCATGGGTGCGCACCATGTAATCCCATTCGATGATGCGCGGTCCCGGTACATAGCCGTGCGACAGGCGCACCAGCAGTCCGGCATCGCACAACTCGCGAATATGGCGATACCCCGTCGCCGGCGCATTGCTGGTGCGGGTGCAGATCTGTTCGGCAGTCAATACAGCGCTACCATCGGCAAACGCCTCAAGCACCGACAGTACGCGATTGAGCCTGCTGATCATGACACCCCCTCAAAATGAAAATGCGCGATGACAATGATGCTGCAGCGACCGCCAACGATCCGAATGCACCATGGCTCATTTTCGAAAAAATTCTGCAAGCTGCTTCATGTTTCTGCTCATTTATCTGCTCGTGCATCTGTTTCATGTGACCGTTTCGGGTACCGCACTCCAGCGCCATAAAGAACGATTACGGTCCACTGCGGACGGTTGCCACGGACAAATTACTGATAATTCGACAATCTTATTCACGACATAATTCGTTGACAGTGCTAAAACATTATCGTAATCTGAGAATATTGTAAATATAAACGCGAACAAAAATCGTGCAAAAACCGATTCCGGCCCTACCGCTTTCCGGCGCTGCCGCCTTTCTCGCGGCAGCCAAGGCCGCCGGCATGGATCTCTGCCTGGCCAACCCCGGAACCACCGAACTCGCCTTCGTGCGTGCTTTCGACGACGTGCCCGGATGGCGCGTCGTGCCAGCCATGTTCGAAGGGGTATGCACTGGCGCGGCCGATGGTTATGCGCGCATGCTGGGGCGACCAGCCCTGACCCTGACCCATCTCGGACCCGGATTTGCCAATGGCATCGCCAATCTGCACAACGCACGCCGCGCGCACTCCGCCATCGTCAACGTGATTGGCGACCACACCGTCGCCCATCTGCCGTTTGATTCGGCCCTGACCTCAGACATCCACAGTCTGGCCCGGCCGGTGTCAGCCTGGGTGGCCTATCTGGATGATGCCTCGCATGCCGCCGCACTGGGCACCGAGGCGGTGGCACAGGCCACCTCTAATGGCGGCCAGATCGCCACGGTGATTTTTGCGGCCGATGCCCAAGCCGCCCCGGTGCCAGCCAGTGCCGCAATCGGCACCGCCGTGATCACGGAGAAAAAGCGCGCCGACGCAGCCAGCATTGCCGACGCGGCGCGCCGTCTGTCCAGCGGCCGGCCACTGTTGCTCATCGGTGGCGACGCCCTGTCCGACGCCGGCCTGGCGGCCGCACAACGCATCGCCGCGAAGACCGGCGCACGCCTGTACTGCGAAACCTTCCCGGCACGCATGGAGCGTGGTGCCGACCTGCCCGCGCCGGAACGCTTTCCCTACTTCCCGGAACCCGCCTTCAAGCTGATCGAAGAGGTCGATCAGGTCATCGTCGCCGGCACGGCTGAACCGATCACCTACTTTGGTTACCCGAATTACCCAAGCCAGATCGTCGCGCCCGAAAAGCTGCTCATGCTGGCCGGCCCGCTGGATGCCGCCACGCAGGCCTTACAGGCTGTCGCAGAACTGCTTGGCTGTCCGGCAGCGCCCTGTCAGGCGCCACGTCTGCCGCGCCATCAGGAACAGGGCGAGCTCAGCGGTGTGTCCGCGGCACGCGTGATTGCCGGCTGGCTACCCGAACAGGCCATCGTGTCGATCGAAGGTGGAACCTGCGGTTATCCGTTCTTCACCGCTTCGGCCCGCTCGGCGCGCCACAGCGTGCTGACCAACACCGGCGGAGCCATCGGCCAGGGTCTGCCGGTGGCGATCGGCGCGGCCCTCGCCTGTCCGGAGCGGCGCGTGGTCTGCGTGCAGTCCGACGGCAGCGCCCAGTACACCGTCCAGTCACTCTGGACCATGGCGCGCGAACGGCTGCCGGTGACGGTATGCATCGCCGCCAATCGCCGCTATGCCGTGCTGCAAAACGAGCTGATGCGCGATGGCGTCAAGACCATCGCCGGCGCCTCGGCCGTGCTCACCAGCCTGGACAATCCA
>CANJOT010000130.1 GCA_947475815.1 Burkholderiales bacterium
CTTCAGCGCTGGCGCACCGTCGGCGAGGGGCCGCAGTACTTGAAGATCGTGGGGAAAGTTTTGTACCGGCTCAAAGACATCGAGGCCTATGAAGAAGCCTGTCTGATCCGGAAAGTGTTCTAGGTGCGCACCCAAGGAGGCCCTGAACGGGTTGTAAATTGTTCGAACGACTTGGAATCAGTTCGAAATAGTCTTGGCGGGCCAAGGAGGATTCGAACACTCAGTAATCCCTACCGATGACATTCGTTGTTTCGCCGGATTGTCGCATTGTCTTAAAATCTGGAAATAGACGCGTGCAGCCATTGAAGCGCGGTAGCGCTGATAGTCCCAGCAATATGCAGTGGCAGACGATAGAAGCAGCACACACCCCACAGAAAAAAAATTTTGTTCACGGGTTCATCCCGTGCGATCACGGCAGGGCCAAGGCCCTACCCCCCCCCAGGTGAGTCTGGTCGTCACCAGAAGGGCCGTGGCGAGCACGGCATAGCGCCGGCCTTTCTCTGTTGCGCGCGCGCGCCATAAGGCCCCAAACGGGCTTTCGGACGATCTTGGAATCCAGCGAACGTAACCCCTGTGTAACCCCGCGCCACAAATGAAAACGGCTCCCCTCTCGGAGAGCCGCGTATTTATTGGTAGGCCGTGCGGGATTCGAACCTGCGACCAACGGATTAAAAGTCCGCTGCTCTACCAACTGAGCTAACGACCCGGAAAGCCGGCCATTATAGGAATTTGGCGGTGTCCCGTCAAACGGAATTGCTCGAGGGTGCTCGGCATTCCACCTGAGTTTGCGCTGGATGGCGCTGAACCGCTTTCTTGAGCGGGCTTTGTCCATTGGCGTGGTGCCGATACGACAATTTTTGACCACTGCATCGCATGGCAAATTTCCTGTAGAACAATGCGTCGGTGCATCCCGCATGAGCGAATGCCGTCCGATTGAGATGATTTTTGTGCTCAACGGGAAAGAGCATGGTTGCCGCCTGGAAACCTGAATATCAAAAATTGGTCCGGCTGTGGACCTTTGTACTGGCCAGTCAGCACTGAAGGTTTGTTCGCCAGGTGCTTTATACGAGGAGTCATAACGTGGAATACATCTTCACCCTGAAGTTTCAACTCGCCGAAGCGGATCGGGATGCGGATGCACTCGTTGAGCGGCTTGGTGCTGGCGGTTGTGATGATGCTTTGGTAGGGATCGGGCAGCCCGGCAGGATTGCTCTCGAATTTACCCGTGAGGCAGACAGCGCCAAGTCAGCCTTGATGAGCGCGTTGTCGGACCTGAAACGCCTGATTCCCGGGGGCAGGCTGGTCTAGTGTGAATTACTTCAACACCGCCAACCGGTCCTTGGCCACACCCGCTGTCGGGGTATTCGGATAGGTGGCGACGATGGCCTCCAGCGTCTTGCGGGCGCCGCGTTTGTCGTTCATGTCGGCCTGGCTGCTGGCGATGTTGAGCAGGGCTTCCGCGGCGCGCGGACTGTCTGGCCATTTTTTCAGCAGGTCCTGCTGGGTGGCGATGGCGGCCTTGTAATCGCGCAGGGCGTACTGGCTGGTGCCGAGCCAGTATTGTGCCGACGCTGCATAGGGTGATGCAGGATAGCGCCGCAGGAAAGCGCCAAACTCGCTGATGGCTTCTTTGAAGTCACTGGCGCGAAAGGCGGCCAGCGCGGCTTCGAAGCTGCGCGTTTCGTTCTGTTCGATCAGCGCAGGCTTGCCGTCGACGGTCTGTTGTTGTGGCTCGAGTTTGCGCAGACGGGCATCCAGGTCGACATAAAAATCGCGCTGGCGTTTTTGGGTGTTGCTGATTTCGTTGGTGAGGTTTTCAATGTCACCGCGCAGCCTGGCAAGGTCGGCGTTGAGTTTCTCGAGCTGCTGGGCGAGGTCGAGCTGGGCGCGCGCGGCCACGCTGGTGCTGCCGTCGACCCGCTCGCTGATGCGCGCAGCCTGCCTGTCGCCGGCCTCGCGGGCTTCGCGCAGACTGGCTTCGATCTGGTCGAGGCGCTCAAGGCGGCGCAGCAGGTCCTGCTGGTTGCTGGTGATGCGGCCGCGCAATTCGAGAATGGCGCGGCGCGCCTCGTCATCCTCGAACAGGGCGGCCCGGGCCGGTGCGGCAAACAGCAGTGGACCGAGCAGGGCGGCAGTCGCCAGCCGCAGGATCAGTCCGCCCCTGGTGCGCGCCTTCATGGCTGAGCTCACTGATAAACCAGATCGGCGCGGCGGTTTTCCGCCCACGCGGCTTCGTCATGACCGAGCGCCTTGGGCTTTTCCTTGCCGAGGCTGACGGCTTCGAGCTGGGCTTCGGGCACGCCCATCAAACGGATCGCACGGCGCACCGCCTCGGCGCGCTTCTGGCCGAGGGCGAGGTTGTATTCGCTGCCGCCACGCTCGTCGGCGTTGCCCTGAATCGTGACCTTGCGGTTTTTATCGTTGAGCATGAACTTGCCGTGTGCTTCGACGGTGCCGCGGTACTTGTCCTGAATGACAAAGCTGTCGAAGTCAAAATAGACGCTGCGCACCGCCAGCGGACTTTTCGGGTCCTTGAGCGGATCGCTGGCCACTTCGACGCGTGCTACCGTGCGCGAATCGGCAGGGACCGTGTTCTGTCCTGGACTGGGGCGGGTCTGGCCGGTCGTGCCACTGCCTTCCGTGCGGTTCACGGCGGTGCCGGCGCGATCTTCCACCGGCACACCCTGGCTGTCATCAAGACGCACGCCCGAGCTGCACGCGGCCAGCACGGTCAGGGACAGGCCGAGCAGGATCAGCTTGCCGGCACGCAGACCGGTTTGAATGCCAGTCGAGCGGGTAGTTTGTTGAAAGTTGTTCATGTCGTTCCCTCGTCCTTGTTTACGCTGCCATCACGATGATGTGGTAGCCATCATTTCTGTAAATACGGGCCCCAGGTGGGCTCACGCACATCACTGCCCTGCACGCTCAGTTTCTGACGCACCCGGCCGTCGCCAGAGACGGCGGCAAGCTGGCCACGGCCACCCACTTCGGTGGCGTAGAGAATGATTTTGCCATTCGGTGCGAAGCTGGGCGATTCGTCCTTGCCGGTGTCGGTCAGCGTCAGCTCCTGTCCACTGGCCAGATCGAGCGAAACCAGCTGGAAGCGACCGGCACGCCGTGAGATGAAGGCGAGCGTCTTGCCATCGGGGCTGATGCGTGGCGAAATGTTGTAGTCGCTCTTGAAGGTGATGCGTGTCGCCTCGCCGCCAGCGATGGGCATGCGGTAGATCTGCGGGCCGCCGCCGCGGTCGCTGGTGAAATACATGCTCTGGCCATCAGGCGCGAAACGCGGTTCGGTATCAATGCCCGACGATTGGGTGAAGCGGCGCGTGTTGGAGCCGTCGGCATTCATCAGGTAGATCTGCGAGTTGCCGTCGCGTGTGAGGACCACGGCCAGTTGTGAACCATCGGGCGACCAGGCCGGTGCGCTGTTGCTACCTTTGAAGTTGGCCACGGGCACACGCTGGCCGGTGGCGATGTTGTGGACATAGATCACCGGCTTGCGTGATTCGAAAGACACATAAGCCAGTTTGCCGCCGTCGGGCGACCAGGAGGGCGAGATGATCGGCTCGCGCGACACCAGCGCGCTTTGCGGGTTCTGGCCATCGGAGTCGGCGATCTGCAGTTCAAAACGCTGTGCGCCCTGCTTGACGATGTAGGCAATGCGCGTGGCGAAGACACCAGCTTCACCGGTCAGCTTTTCGTAGATGTAATCGGCGATGCGGTGGCCCGATAAGCGTAGATTGGCGGGCGCCGATAACAGGGCAATGCCGCCGAGGTCGGCACGCTTGACGGTGTCGGTGACGCGAAAGCGCACATCGTAGCGGCCGTCGGCCAGACGACTGATGCTGCCACCGACCACGGCGTCGGCGCCGCGCGCCTTCCAGGCGGCGAAGTCGATCGCACCGGTGTCGGACAGGCGCGTGCCGGCCGGGTCGACCAGGCGGAACAGGCCGCTGCGCAACAGGTCATCCCGCACGATCTGGGCAACATCGAGCGGCACGCTGGCATCGGCCGCGAAGTTGGCGATGGTGACCGGAATCTGCTGTGCGCCCACGCCGGAAATTTCGATGCGCAATTGGGCTTGGGCGGCACCGCCGGCGCCAAGCAGCAGGGTCAGGCCGGCCGCAAGAATCAGGCGGGCCAGGCGGGCGAAGCTGGGGGTGGGGCTCAGAGTCATGGGCTGGATTATAGCTGATCGAGTTTTAATGAATTCTTGGCAATCAGCTGCTTTCGCGCAGTTTGAACACCAGTTCGAGGGAGCGTTCGACGCGGCCGCCGCGGTCTTTGGGCAGGGGGGATGAGGCGTTGATGGCACGTTCGATGGCTTCATCGAAGGCCGGCAGGCCGCTCGATCTGGTCTTGCGCATGCTCCGGATTTCGCCGCTGGGCAATTGTTCGATGACGAAGGTGGCTTCGGGATTGCCGGTCAGGCCGGGCGGCAGCGGAAAATTGAGGTTCGAGCGTATCCGGGTGCGAATCGCGCCGATGTAACTGTCGTCGGTCGAGGGCCCGGCACTGCGTGCGTTCGTGCCATTGGAAGGTTTGGCGGCATCGGCGAGCAAACGTTCAAGGTCGGAAGAGGCCTTGGGTTTGGCGTCGACCAGCGCGGGCTTGGGCGCTGTTTTGGTTTCGGCCTTGGTTTCGGCCTTCGTGACGGGCCGGGCTTTGGGCTCAGGCTTGGGCTTGACGGTCGGCTTCTGTTTTTTTTCCGGCTCGCGTTTGAGCGCGATGTCCGGCTTGAGCGGCGCGGCCAGCTCGCGCGGCGCGGGGCGTTTTTCAATGACGGGTGCCGGGGCTGGCGGTGCGCTGTCAGGCAGGGGCGCGGCAATCTGCGGCGCGGCGCTCCACAATTCGGCCTCGATCACCGCGGGTGCCTGGTTTTGCCAGCGCAGACCGAAAAACAGCAGGGCAAACAACAGGCCGTGCGTCACCAGTGCCAATGCCACGGCGCCCGGCGCAAAACGCTCGGTCGGCACGGTGTAGGGCAGGGCGAGGCTGCTCATGCGGGTCTCAGGGCGCCGGCTGCACGGCCAGGCCGACGCGTTTGACGTTCTGCTTTTGCAGGGCATCCATGACCTGCATGACGGCGTCGTACTGCACCGTCTTGTCGGCGTAGATGACGACCGGCTGCTCGGCATCGGCGGCCTGGCGCTCGCGGATCAACGCCAGCAGCTGCTCGGTGGTGACCGCTTGTTCGGCGATGTTGGCAGCCGCTTTGGCGGCGTTGTTCAGGCGCACCTGCATGCTTTTGTCGGCCTTGATGATGACCTCGATGGGCGCGATTTTGGCCTGTGAGGATTTGGCTACGCTGGGCAGGTCGACATTGCCCGGCGTCACCAGCGGCGCGGCCACCATGAAGATGATCAGCAGCACGAGCATCACGTCGATATACGGCACGACGTTGATTTCCGACATGCTGCGGCGTGCGCGGCCACCGCGCATGGACGAACGCATGGAGCCGGCCATCAGCGCGCCTGCCTTTGCAGGATGTTCGAGAACTCTTCGATGAAGGTCTCAAAGCGGATGGCCAGGCGGTCAACCTCGTGCACATAGCGGTTGTAAGCGACCACTGCGGGAATGGCGGCGAACAGGCCGATGGCCGTGGCCACCAGTGCTTCGGCAATGCCGGGCGCAACGTGCGCCAGCGTGGCCTGCTGCACATTGGCCAGGCTGCGAAAGGCATTCATGATGCCCCACACCGTGCCAAACAGGCCGACGTAAGGGCTGACCGAGCCGACCGAGGCGAGGAAGGACAGATGGGCTTCAAGCCCGTCCATCTCGCGCTGATAGGCGGCGCGCATGGCCCGGCGTGCGCCGTCGAGCAGGGCGCCGGAATCAATTTTCTGCTGACGGCCCTTTGAATATTCACGCATGCCCGCTTCAAAGATGCGGCCCAGTGCACCGACGTTGTTGCGTCGGCTTTGGGCCGACGCGAACAGTTCGTTGAGGTCGCCGCCCGACCAGAAGTCCTGCTCGAAGCGTTCGGTCTCGCGTTTGGCCGCGCGCACGGCAAACATCTTGCGAAAGATGTAGGTCCAGCTCATCAGCGAAACGACCATCAGCAGGGTCAGTACCGCCTGGACCAGCACGCTGGCATTGGTGACCAGCGAAAGGATGGAGATATCCTGGGTGACGTTCATGGACTCTTCTTGTGCAGTGATTCAAAAGACATCAGACCCTCGCGGATGGCAGCGGGCAGGGCGGTAGGGCGCATGCCCTGCCCGCCCCCGGCGCCCGTGCCGGCTTTCACATCAGCCTTGGCGTCAGCTTTAACACAGGCCACTTTAATCTGACCCGTGGCGAGCAGTTCGCCTTCGTTGCAATTGCTTACATCTTGCCGGCCGGCGGGCAAACGCCACGCCTGTTGTTCGAAGGTTAGCGCGACTCTGCCCATTTTGACAATTCGGGAGCGGATCCGCAGCAGATCGTCGAGCTGTGCCGGCGCGTGATAGTCGACTGTGGTCGAGGCCACGACGAACAGCACACCGTCCTGCGCGCGCAGGCTTTGTTGTGAAACACCGAGGGCGCGCAGCCACTCGGTGCGCGCACGTTCAAAAAACTTCAGGTAGTTGGCATAAAACACCACGCCGCCGGCATCGGTGTCTTCGTAATAGACGCGCACGCTGAAATCAAACGCCGTGCCTGCGCTCGCCATGGTCACTCCTGCCAAAGCGAGCCACCGTTATTGTTGATGCCGCTCGGTGCCGTCAGGCCGAAGTGGCGCCAGGCCGTTGAGGTGGCAATGCGGCCGCGCGGCGTGCGTTGCAGATAACCCTGCTGAATCAGATAGGGCTCGATGACATCCTCGATGGTATCGCGCTCCTCGCCGATGGCTGCGGCGAGGTTGTCGATGCCAACCGGGCCGCCGCTGAACTTGTGGATGATCGCCTCAAGCAGCTTGCGGTCCATGATGTCAAAGCCGACCGGGTCGACATCGAGCATGGCCAGTGCCGCATCGGCGACCTTGTCGGTGATGGTGCCGTCGGCGCGTACCTGAGCGTAATCGCGTACGCGCCGCAGCAGTCGGTTGGCAATGCGCGGCGTGCCGCGCGAACGCTTGGCGATCTCGAACGCGCCCTCGTTGAGGATCGGTGCGCCAAGCAGTGCGGCCGAGCGCAGCACGATGCTGCGGATTTCTTCCGGTGAGTAAAACTCGAGGCGGGCGACAATGCCAAAGCGGTCGCGCAAGGGGTTGGTCAGCATGCCGGCGCGCGTGGTGGCGCCGACCAGCGTGAACGGTTGCAGGTCGAGCTTGACGCTGCGCGCCGCCGGCCCTTCGCCAATCATGATGTCGATCTGGAAATCTTCCAGCGCCGGGTAGAGGATTTCTTCAACCACCGGCGAGAGGCGGTGAATCTCGTCGATGAATAGCACATCGTTGGCTTCGAGATTGGTGAGCAGCGCGGCCAGGTCGCCCGGGCGCTCGAGCACCGGCCCCGAGGTCTGGCGCATGTTGACGCCCATCTCGCGCGCGATGATGTGCGCCAGCGTGGTTTTGCCCAGACCCGGCGGGCCGAACAGCAGCACGTGATCGAGCGATTCGCGGCGCTGGCGCGCGGCGGTGATGAAAATACTCAACTGGTCGCGGATTTTTTCCTGGCCGACGTATTCGTCGAGCAGCTTGGGTCGCAGGGCGCGCTCAAACACTTCTTCATTGGGCGAAGTGGGCGCGGCCGAGATGACGCGGTCATCGACCGCGTTGCCCGGGTTTGGCTTGATACCTGGCTTGCTTCCGGGCTTGCCGCCGGGTTTGCTGAATTTGTCGGTTTCGATCATGAACGCAGATCAGCCTTTCGAGAGCGACTTGAGCGCCGCGCGAATCCCGTCCGATACGCCCACGCCCGGTGCGAGCTGGCGCACCGCGATCATCGCTTCCTTGTCGGAATAACCCAGCGCAGTCAGGGCCTTGAGAATGTCGGCGCTGGAACTGTCGGTGATGGCCACGCTGCTGCCCAGGTCGGCGCCGAGCTTGCCTTTCAGTTCGAGCAGCAGACGCTCGGCGGTTTTTTTGCCGATGCCCGGCACCTGGGTGATGCGGCCCGATTCCTGCAGGGTCACGGCCTGGGCCAGGTCGGACACCGAAAGGCCCGACAGCACCGACAGCGCCATGCGCGGGCCGATGCCGGAAATTTTCACCAGCTCGCGAAACGCGCCGCGCTCCGAAGCCGAGCCGAAGCCGTAGAGCAGGTGGGCGTCTTCGCGCACCACCTGATGGGTCAGCAGCACGACCCGCTCGCCGGTCGGGGGCAGATTGTAGAAGGTGCTCATGGGCACGTCGATCTCATAGCCGACGCCCTGTACGTCCACCACCACCTGAGGCGGATTTTTCTCGATCAGGGTGCCGCTGATGCGTCCGATCATGACGCGCGCTTCAGCGTGCCGGCCTGGTCCAGGCGATTGCCGGTGTGGATGCTCATGGTCTGCTTCCTCTGGTTGCGGTGTGTCCAAGGCCTGTAGCTTGTACGGGCACAATGCAGATTACGATACCACGCTGGCCGTCCGCATGGGGGCCGGCCGCCTGCGGGTGGGCCATGCGGCTCAGCCAATCAGGCGTCCGCCGCGCACGCGCAGGCCCTTGCGCGCCAGATCGGGGGCCATCTTACCCAGCACCTCGAGCGCCGCGCCGGCATGGGCGTGGCAGATCGCGCAGGCCAGCGCATCGGCCGCATCGGGTCCGGGCAGACCGGGCAGATCGAGTAGGCGCTGCACCATCTGCTGTACCTGATCCTTGGTCGCCTTGCCGTGGCCTACCGTGGCCTGTTTGGTCTGTAGTGCGGTGTATTCGGCCACGGCCAGCCCGGCGGTGACCAGCCCGCAGATTGCCGCGCCACGCGCCTGACCGAGCATCAGCGTGGCCTGCGGGTTGACGTTGACGAAGACTTTTTCAATGGCCGATTCGGTCGGCGAATAGGTGCTCACGACCTCGGCGATGCCCTCGAGGATGGTGCGCAGACGTTCGGGCAGGCTGGCGTCGGGCGTGCGGATGGCCCCGCTGGCCACATACACCAGCTTGCCGCCCAGCTTGTCGATCAGGCCAAAACCGGTAACGCGCAGGCCCGGGTCGATACCGAGGATGCGCACGATGCCGGCTCCGCCCGTCGCCTTCAATGCCGGAAGTGACGCGTGCCGGTCAGCACCATGGTGATGCCGCGTTCATTGGCCGCGTTGATCACCTCGTCGTCGCGCATGCTGCCGCCGGGCTGGATGACGGCGGTGGCGCCGGCATCAATCACCACGTCGAGGCCGTCGCGAAACGGGAAGAAGGCATCCGAAGCGACCGCGCTGCCGGTCAGGGTGAGGCCGGCGTTTTGTGCCTTGATGGCGGCAATGCGCGCCGAATCAACCCGGCTCATCTGGCCGGCGCCGACACCGACCGTCATGCCGCCGGCGCAAAAGACGATGGCGTTGCTCTTGACAAACTTGGCCACGCGCCAGGCAAACATCAGGTCGGCCATTTCGGTGGGCGTGGGTTGTCGGGTGGTGGCCACGCGCAACTCGCCGGGCTGCACATTCTTCAGGTCGGGCGACTGCAGCAGCAGGCCACCGCCGACGCGTTTCATGTCCCAGTCGTTGTGGCCCTCGGCCAGCGGTACTTCGAGCAGGCGCACGTTCTGTTTGGTGGCAAAGATCGCCCTTGCCTCGGCGGTGATGGACGGCGCCAGCAGCACCTCGACAAACTGTTTGGCCACGGCTTCTGCGGCGGCGGCATCCACGGGCCGGTTGAAGGCAATGATGCCGCCAAAGGCGGAGGCCGAATCGGTCTTGAAGGCTTTCTGGTAGGCCTCGAGCACGGTCGCGCCGGTGGCCACGCCGCAGGGGTTGGCGTGTTTGATGATGACGCAGCAGGGCTCGCTGAACGTTTTGACGCACTCCCAGGCCGCGTCGGCATCGGCGATGTTGTTGTAGGACAGTTCTTTGCCCTGCAACTGGCTGTAGCGGGCGAGGCTGCCGGCGGCCGGTTGCGGGTCGCGGTAGAAGGCGGCGGCCTGATGCGGGTTTTCGCCGTAACGCATTTCCTGCACCTTCTCGAACTGCAGGTTGAAGGTTTGCGGGAAGGCACCGCGCGTGCCGTCGTCGTTCAGGCTGGTCAGGTAGTTGGTGATGGCGCCGTCATACTGGGCGGTATGGGCGAAGACCTTCTTGGCCAGGCGCAGTTTGGTGGCCGCGGCAATGGTGCCGGCCTGGAGTTCGGCCAGCACGACGGCGTAGTCGGCTGGGTCGACCACCACGGCCACGTCGTGGTGATTCTTGGCGGCGGCGCGCAGCATGGTCGGACCGCCAATGTCGATGTTCTCGATGGCGTCTTCAAAGCTGCAGTCGGGCCGGGCGATGGCTGCCTGAAAGGGATAAAGGTTGACCACCAGCAGATCGATGGTGCCGATGCCGTGCGC
>CANJOT010000131.1 GCA_947475815.1 Burkholderiales bacterium
GAATCGCCACTCACGGGCGTGCTACCCGAAAAATCCCTGCTGCCCCGCCGACCCGGGGGTTTGATTCCGTCCATAAGGCCTCCCGCCTCAATCCGTGTTTCGTTTAACCAGACTGGAAAAATCCAGTTCGCCTGTGTCACATCCTAGGGGACACAGGCGGCAATTTGGCAGGATTGTGACGGGCGTAACACTTAATGACAGTTGGCGGAAATGTGCTGCAGGAATAGGTGGCGGGTCAGTCCCGGTGCCGCGTGTAACAAAGCGCCGTCAGCGCCGTCAGCCCGTCGATCAACACGCCCAGACCGACCAGTACTCCGCCGGCAAGCCCCTGCTGACCATAGGTCGAAGGCTGTAACAGGCGGGCATGGGCATCGGTGCTCAGCAGCGCACCACCGACAATGATCAAACCCAGGCCGGTCGTACATGAGGCGTAAGTCCAGCACCCCATCGTGCGCAGGCCAGGCCACTGCACAACGGCCGGTGGGGCAGGGGCGACGGATCTAGGCTGAGGGGGCATATGCAGGATGACATGCCCGGTTTGCGCGGCGGCTTCCATGATAGTCGTGCTCTCCAGATGAATTGAAATGGTCGTGCCCTGGGCCTGACCGGGACAGATGGCATACAACCGCGCAATCTGGTGCAAGCTTGGTAACCAGCTCCGGCGGCACGTTCCCGCGCATGGAGCACAACTACGCGGCAATCACGGCCCGCCAAATGCAGCCGTGCCCACAAGGGCGGAGCACAGACAGAAGCTATCCCTGTGCATCCTGAACCCTTACGGAACTACTACGGAACTACTCCACCGTCACCGACTTCGCCAGATTGCGCGGCTTGTCCACGTCGGTCCCGCGCAGCACGGCCGTGTGATAGGCCAGCAGTTGCAGTGGAATCGTATGCAGGATGGGTGACAGCGGGCCATAGTGTTCAGGCAGGCGGATCACATGCACACCTTCGGAGTGCTGCAGCGCGCCGTCGCGATCGGCGAAGACGTAGAGCTGACCACCGCGGGCGCGCACTTCCTGGATGTTGGATTTTAGTTTTTCGAACAGGGCGTCGTTGGGGGCGACGGTGACCACGGGCATGGCTTCGGTCACCAGGGCGAGCGGGCCGTGTTTGAGTTCTCCGGCCGGGTAGGCTTCGGCGTGGATGTAGGAGATTTCCTTGAGTTTCAATGCGCCTTCCAGCGCGATCGGGTAATGCAGGCCACGGCCGAGAAACAGGGCGTTTTCCTTGTGGGCGAAAATTTCGCTCCAGGCGATGATCTGTGGTTCGAGGGCCAGCACTTCTTGCAGGGCCGCGGGCAGGTGACGCAGGCCCTTGAGGGCCTTTTCTTCGGCCTTGGCATCCAGCCGGCCACGGCTTTTGGCGAGGGCATTGGCGAGCAGGTTGAGCGCCACCAGCTGGGTGGTGAAGGCCTTGGTCGAGGCGACACCGATTTCGGCGCCGGCACGGGTGAGAAATTGCAGCGTGGTTTCGCGCACCATGGCGCTGGTGGCCACGTTGCAGACCGCCAGAGTGTGCACATGGCCCAGGCTGCGGGCATGTTTGAGCGCGGCCATGGTGTCGGCCGTTTCGCCGGACTGCGAAATCACCACCACCAGCGCGCGCGGATTGGGCACGGAGTCACGGTAACGGTATTCACTGGCCACTTCGACCGACACCGGCAGGGCGGCAATCGATTCGATCCAGTATTTGGCGGTCAGGCCGGCGTAATAGCTGGTGCCACAGGCGAGCACCAGCACGCTGTCGATCTTCCCGAATACCTCGGGTGCGCCGGCGCCAAACAGGCTGGCATCGATGCCGGCAAGCCCTTCGAGGGTGTCGGCAATGGCGCGCGGCTGCTCGAAGATTTCCTTTTGCATGAAGTGCTGGTAGGGACCAAGCTCAATGGTGTTGCTGGTCGCTTCGACATGCCGTTCGACACGCTCGACCTGCTGGCCGGTCGCGTCGCAGATGCGGACGCCGTTCAGTCCGAGCTCGACCACATCGCCTTCTTCGAGATACACGATGCGGCTGGTCGTGCCGGCCAGCGCCATAGCATCGCTGGCGAGAAAGTTCTCGCCATCACCCAGGCCAACGATCAGCGGTGAGCCAAAACGGGCACCGACTACGCGCTGCGGCTCGGCCTTGCAGAACACGGCGATGGCGTACGCACCCTTGAAGCGGCGCACGGCTGCACGCACCGTGGCAAACAGGTCGCCCTGATACAGGGAATGGATCAGGTGGGCAATCACTTCGGTGTCGGTCTGGGACTCGAACACATAGCCGGCGCCCTGCAATTCGGCGCGAATCTCTTCGTAGTTTTCAATGATGCCGTTGTGCACCACAGCCACTTCGTCGCGCGAAAAATGGGGATGCGCATTGGTGGTGACGGGTGCGCCATGGGTCGCCCAGCGGGTGTGTGCGATGCCGGTGTGGCCCTCGAATTGCTCGGCCTCAACCTGGGCGCCAAGGTCGGCCACGCGCTGCACACTGCGGGCGCGCTTGAGGCCGGCGGCGCCGCCGTGCACCGCCACGCCGCAGGAGTCGTAACCACGGTATTCAAGCCGGCGCAGTCCTTCGACCAGGACCGGGACAATATTGCGCGTTGCAACCGCGCCGACGATTCCACACATTCCGCTTCCTTGATGAGGTGCTGCCTGATGCTGCCTGATGCTGCTGCGGACTGCTGCTGCCGTCCAGTGACGTCTGTCTACGACTTCCTGACCGGCCGCTTCCAGCCGGCAATGCTGACCTGTTTGGCGCGCGATACGGTCAGTTGCCCCTCCGGCGCATCCCGCGTGAGCGTGGTGCCGGCGCCGAGTGTAGCGCCCTTGCCCACGCGCACCGGCGCCACCAGCTGGGTGTCGGAGCCAATGAACACATCGTCTTCAATGATGGTGCGGTGTTTGTTGACACCGTCGTAGTTGCAGGTGATGGTGCCGGCACCGACGTTGACGCGCGCGCCGATGCTGGCGTCGCCGATGTAGGCCAGATGACTGGCTTTCGAAGCAAGACCAATGTCGCTATTCTTGACCTCGACAAAATTGCCGATGTGCACATCCTGTGCCAGGTTCGCGCCGGGACGCAGGCGGGCGTAAGGCCCGATCTGGGCGCCGGCGCCGACCACGGCGCCATCGAGATGGCAGAACGGCTGGATCACGGCGCCAGCGGCGATGCGCACATTGCGCAGCACACAGTGCGCGCCAATGCTGACCCGGTCGCCAATATCCACCTCGCCCTCGAACACGCAGTTGATATCGATGCTGACATCGCGGCCGCAGCGCAGCACACCGCGCACATCAATGCGCGCCGGGTCAGTCAGGCTGACGCCGGCCGCCATCAAGGCCTCGGCGCGCAGGCGCTGACAGGTGCGCTCCAGCGCCGCCAGCTGTGACTTGCTGTTGACGCCCAGCGTTTCCCAGGTCGCCGCCGGCATGGCCGAGACCACAGGTACGCCATCGCGCACCGCATTGACGACGATGTCGGTGAGGTAATACTCATGCTGGGCATTGTCATCGGTCAGGCGCGCCAGCCAGGTTTTGAGGGCAGGCGTGGGCGCGACAAAAATACCGGCGTTGATCTCATCCAGCGCGGCCTCAGCGGCACTGGCGTCTTTTTGTTCAACGATGCGCACAATGCAGCCGGCCTCGCGGACGATGCGACCGTAGCCGGTCGGGTCATCAAGCCGCGTGGTGAGCACCGCCAGGGCATGTTCGCCGGCCGCGCCAGCCAGACGCCTGAGGGTGGCGCTGTCGATCAGCGGCACGTCGCCGCACAGAATCAGCGTCGGACAGGTATCCTTGAGGTATGGCGCGGCTTGCAACACTGCGTGACCGGTGCCCCGTTGCAGCACCTGGCGCACCCAGATGAGTTCAGGGTCGGGATAACGCGCCATCACCTGCTCGCCGCCGTGGCCATGCACGATGATGATGCGCTCGGGCGCGAGCGCGCGCGCGGCGTCAAGCACATGTCCGAGCAGCGGCTTGCCGGCAAGCGGATGCAGGGCCTTGGGCAGGTCGGAAAACATACGCTTGCCCATGCCGGCAGCCAGTATGACAATATTCATGTTGGGCCAGTGTAGAAGTACCAAACCGGATCGACCCTCATGCCGCGACCCGATGCGGGTCGGGAACAGAACGATGAAAAGCCACCCGATGGACAAAAATTCTATCATGCGGCGCCTGTCAGCCCCTCTGCGGCAGGTTGGCGTCTGGCTGGCCGTCTGCGGCGCCGCGCTGCTGATGGCTGGCTGCGGCAATGTGCAGCTGGCGTACAACAACGCCGACACCCTGATCATGCTGTGGGGCGACCACTATGCCGACTTCAGCCGGGATCAGGAAAAAATGATCCGGCCGCGCCTCGATCACCTGCTCGCGTGGCATCGCGGCGCGCAGTTGCCTGAATACGCGCGCCTGCTGGCGCGCCTGCGCGAACGCATCGACCCGGCCGGCGCCGGCGCAGCCGCCGTGACCGCAGCCGAGATACTGGCCTTTGAGGACCAGTTCCGGGCCAGCCTGCTGGTACTGAGCGAACGCGCCCTGCCCGACCTGGCCGACCTCGCCCTGTCCCTCGATGCGCGCCAGATTGAGCGCATCGACACGAAGATCGCCGACAACATCGAAAAATACCGCAAGGAAGTGATCGGTGACGTGCGCGATCCGTCCAAACGCAAACGCGCCGAGCGCAGCATCGATCGCGCCGAGGACTGGCTCGGACGCCTGTCACGCGCCCAGCGTGAACAGGTGCGTCAGGCGGCCGAGCAGCATCTGCTGCCGCACGCCGCGGTGCTCGAAGAGCGCCAGCACCGCCGCCAAGAACTGGTCAGCCTGCTCAAGCGCCTGCAGCGCGAGCGGCCACCGCGTGAGGCCACCATCGTCGCGCTGCGGGCGTTTGCCGATCAGCTGGCGGGTCCGGCCAGTCGCGACCCACAACAGCGCGCGCGCCAGATTTCCATCGCCAATGCCCAGGTCATGGCCGTCACGATCAATCTGGCCACGGCGGCACAACGGGGGCACGCCATGGCAAAACTGCTGGACTGGAGCGAAACCTTTCAGGCCCTGAGTGAAGGCCCGCGGCGCTGAGGGACGTGGCGCAGGCGCCGGGTGCGGGGTTGCGGGGTGCGGGGTGCTGCGGATGCTGAGGTGTGCTCAGCATGGCCGGCAGCGCAATGTTTCTACTGAATCCGCACCGACAGCGAGTACAGCAACACCAGCACACCACACAGGGTGGCGCCCAGCACCACCATGCCGAGCGTGAGCAGACGGTTGATGCGCGCCTGTTCGCGAATCATGCGCAGGGTTGCCGGATCCTCATGCTGGTCGGCCAGTCGCGTGAGCACGGTATGCGCCAGCCGCGGCAACTGCGGCAGCAGGTGGGCAAACTGAGTCGCCTCCTGACGCATGCGCAGGATAAAACCGCGCGGGCCGATCTGCTCTTTCATCCAGCGTTCGAGAAACGGCTTGGCCGTCACCCAAAGGTCGAGTTCGGGATCGAGCTGACGGCCCAGGCCCTCGATGTTGAGCAGGGTTTTTTGCAACAGCACCAGTTGTGGCTGCACTTCGACATTGAAGCGCCGCGAGGTCTGGAACAGGCGCAGCAGCACCTGGCCAAAGGAAATCTGCGCCAGCGGCCGGTCAAAGATCGGCTCGCAGCAGGCACGGATGGCGGCCTCGAGTTCATCCTCGCGGGTATCGGGCGGCACCCAGCCAGACTCGATGTGCAGGGTCGCCACACGCTTGTAGTCGCGCCGGAAGAACGCCAGAAAGTTTTGCGCCAGATAATTCTTGTCGGAATCGGTCAGCGTGCCGACGATGCCAAAATCGAGCGCGATATAACGGTTGAAATCGTCGCCGCTGGCGCCGACGTAGATATTGCCCGGATGCATGTCCGCATGGAAAAAGCCGTCGCGAAACACCTGAGTGAAAAAAATCTCGACACCATCGCGTGACAGTTTTTTCAGGTCGATGCCGGCTTCGAGCAGACGCGCCGTCTGACTGACCGGTATGCCATACATGCGCTCCATGACAATCACGTCCTGGGAGCAGTAATCCCAGAACATCTCGGGCACACGCAGCAGTTTCGAATCGCTAAAATTGCGCCGCAGCTGGCTGGCGTTGGCGGCCTCGCGCATCAAGTCGAGCTCGTCATGCAGGTAGGTATCAAACTCGGCAACGACCTCGCGCGGACGCAGGCGTTTGCCATCGGCCCAGAGCATTTCAAGCAGGCCGGCAGCGCTCGACATGAGCGCCAGGTCTTTTTCGATCACCAGTTTCATGCCCGGGCGCAGCACTTTGACAGCCACCTCGCGACCGTCGTGCAACACGGCAAAATGGACCTGGGCAATCGAGGCCGACGCGACCGGATCACGCTCGAAACTGCGAAACAGCGCGCTCGGGTGCTGACCCAGGGAGCGTTCGATCTGGGCGATGGCAAGATCGGAATCAAACGGCGGCACGTTGTCCTGCAGGCCTGCCAGTTCGTCGGCAATATCGGTCGGCAGCAGGTCGCGCCGGGTCGACAGCACCTGACCGAATTTGACAAAGATCGGCCCGAGTTCCTCGAGCGCCAGGCGCAGGCGCGCACCGCGTGGGGAGGAAAAATCACGCCCCCAGCGC
This sequence comes from Burkholderiales bacterium, assembly GCA_947475815.1. Lineage (GTDB taxonomy): Bacteria > Pseudomonadota > Gammaproteobacteria > Burkholderiales > Burkholderiaceae_D > CANJOT01. The sequence continues at coordinate 6,597 of CANJOT010000131.1, forward strand.
AGACTATCGACCAGCTTCAGCAACAGCGGCATGCCGAGCGCGTCGGCGAGGATTTTGTCGAGCCCGTAACGGCGCGCCACCCAGAGAATCTTGAATAAACGCAGCAGGCGCATGGATACCTAAATTGAGGCCTAAATGATGACGCCTAAATGATGGCGCCTAAAAGGGTGCCTGGAAAATACTCAAACCGGACGCGCTTTGGCTTGCGCGGACAGGCGCTCACGTTCGCTGCGCTCCACACGTTCGATGCGCTTTTCAAGACGCGCCATGTCATCGCGGGCGACGCGGATCGCATCGGCCAGCGCTTCAATGTGGCGCGGCCGCACCAGCTGCGGCTGTTCTTCGAGCAGGTATTCGGCCACGTTGTCAGCCAGCTTGCGTTGTGCCGCACTAGCCTGACCGACCACCGCACGCACCCCCGCACTGATCTGCGTCGCGGCGGCATCGCCGACCAGCTTGCTCAGATCGTCTTCGGCATCCCAGCGCAGGCGGCTGGCAATCTCGGAAATGGCCTGAGCAAAATCGGCGTCGCCCTCGAGGCGCATGCGGCGCATCAGTGCGCGGTCCAGCCCGCCCGCACCGGCCATGAGCGCCTGCGGCAGGGCCGACAGGGGCAGGCTGATGCGCACGGCGGCATCGGCGGCACTGGCGCTGCGGCGCACGTAACCCTCGGGCGTGACCGTCAGGCCAAGGCCAAACGGATCGACCGTGAACCAGGCCGTCTTGCCGGCATACGCCTGCAGCCGGGTACGCGCCCAGGCCTCGGGTTTGAGCAGATGATTGAGCACCGCGGGCAGGGCATCGAGGGGCCCGGGCAGCGCGGCAAACAGGCCACCCCGTGTAGCGGACGGCGCAGCGGAAGCGGAAGTTTGATCGGACATGTTGCAAGCATAACAAACCCGGAAGCCAGCGCCGGTTCAGTCGAGCTTGATCCCTTCATGCAGAGCCACCACACCGGTAGCCAGATTGAAGACCTGCACACGTTCGAGGCCGGCCTGCTCCATCATCGCCTTGAGCGTATCCTGATCGGGATGCATGCGAATCGACTCGGCCAGGTAACGGTAACTCTCAGCGTCACCGGCAATTTTCTGGCCCAGCCAGGGCAGGATCTTGAACGAATACGCATCGTAAAGCGGCTTGAGCGGCGCCCACACCCGGGAAAATTCGAGCACCAGCAGCTTGCCGCCAGGACGCAGCACACGGCGCATCTCGGCCAGCGCCTGATCTTTGTGGGTCATGTTGCGCAAGCCGAACGCGACGGTGACCACACGAAAATAATTGTCCGGGAAGGGCAGTTTCTCGGCGTCGGCCAGTGCCACCGGCAGGAGCAGGCCGTCGTCGAGCAGGCGGTCGCGGCCAACCCGCAGCATCGATTCGTTGATGTCGGTCAGCCACACCTCGCCACCCGGTCCGGCGCGCTTGGCAAAGGCGCGCGCCAGATCGCCAGTGCCGCCAGCAATGTCGAGCACCTTGTCACCGGGGCGCACATCGGCGCGGCCAATGGTGAACGCTTTCCAGAGCCGGTGCAGGCCCGCCGACATAACGTCGTTCATGACGTCATAGCGCGCCGCCACCGAATGAAACACGCCGGCCACGCGGGCCGCTTTTTCTTCCTCGGCTACCGTCTGGTAACCAAAGTGGGTGGTTTTACCCGAATCCTGGCCCGCACCACTAGCGCTTGCGCTGGCTGTTTCCATGCCGGGTTCCTGTTTGCTCATAGGGTTACCTTCAGTCACGCCGCACTTCAGTGACGCCGCACTTCGGTGGCCACCAGCGCTGCGGCGCTGCTGCCCGGGGCCGGTGCAGCGTCACGCGACGCACCCGCCGCGGCGAGCCGGTCGAGATAGTCCTTCCAGAGCTGCGGCTGGTTCTTGCCGAGCCAGTAGAGATAATCCCAGGAGTACAGACCGCTGTCGTGTCCATCGCTGAAAACCGGCTTGATGGCGTAATTGCCCACCGCCTCGACCGCACTGACGCCAACCTCGCGTTTGCCAGTCTGCAGGGTTTCCTGCCCGAGGCCATGCCCGCGCACCTCGGCCGAAGGCGAATACACGCGCAGCAGCTCGAAGGGAAGGCGAAAATGGCTGCCCTCGTCGAAACTCACCTCCAGCACGCGCGAGGCGGTGTGGACGACGATATTGGTCGGATTGGGAACGTCTTTTGACAGGCCAGCCATGCGGGAACTCCAGAAAAACGTCCATCGCCGGGTCGGCGCGCAGCGGCAGTGCGGGCGCGCCGGCAAACCGGACCATCGGAGTGTAACCTAGCAGGCGCTGTCACGGAAACGTCATGAGACTGACATATTCTGCCCCTATTCCCTTCATCGAGTTTATCCATGGCCAGTACCATCCTCGTGGTAGAAGACGAACCGGCAATTCAGGAGCTGATTGCAGTCAACCTGAGTTTTGCCGGCCACAAAGCCCTGCGCGCGGCCACGGTCGAGCAGGCCGACACGCTGATCCGCGCCGAGCTGCCCGACCTCATCCTGCTCGACTGGATGCTGCCCGGCGCCTCGGGCGTGAGTTTTGCGCGCAAGCTGCGCACTGACGAACGCACGCGCGACATCCCGATCATCATGCTGACGGCACGCTCGGGGGAATCGGACAAGATCGAAGGGCTGGAGTCAGGTGCCGACGATTACATCACCAAGCCGTTTTCACCCAAGGAAATGCTGGCGCGCATCAAGGCCGTGCTGCGCCGGCGCGCACCACAGCTGACCGACGATCTGGTCGAAGTGGGTGGCCTGCAGCTGGACCCGGCCACCCATCGGGTGTTCGGTGCGCTGGCCAGCGGCCCACAGGTCATTGACATCGGCCCGACCGAGTTCCGTCTGCTGCATTTTTTCATGACGCATACGGAGCGGGTCTATTCACGCACGCAGCTGCTCGATCAGGTCTGGGGCGATCACGTGTTTCTGGAGGAACGCACGGTCGATGTGCACATCCGCCGCCTGCGCCACGCCCTCAGCCCGGCGCAGAAAGAGCACCTGATCGAAACCGTGCGCGGCAGCGGTTACCGCTTCTCGGCAAGCGCGCCGCGCGGCTGAGCGGCAAACTTGCCTGCGCTGCCTCAAAGCGCATCAGCAGGTGCGCAGGCACGCGCGTTGAACCACGTGTCACGAGGGGCGCGTGGCTGCCAGGGCCCTGAGAAACCCGTCGAACAGCCAGAATTGCCGATTTTTCACGGCAGTTCGCCTGAGGACAGCTTATTTTTATTCACGTCGAGCGGACTCACTTGAGCCTCTCACGGATGTGCTATTTTCAATACAAATAGCTCGATGCCGTATCATTGCCGACATGGGAATTGCCAGCAGCGCGCGTTCTGTAACAAAACACATCTATCGTTCTCAATTTTTGGCAGATCGAACTTGAAATTCCCAGATGCCATTTTCAGCAAGCTCCAACCGGGCCCGGTCTGGCGCAGCACCATCGCCAGCCTGTTATTGCTCGGCCTGGCCGGCCTGGGCATCAGTGAACTGGCGGGCGCAGCGACCGGTCTGGGCGTGATCGCTCTGGTGCTGCTGCTACTGCTGCTGGTCGACCGCTGGCACCAGCACGCCCTGCACCGCTGGGCGATCCACAAACACCCCTTGCCACCGACCTCGGGCACCTGGGATGACCTGTTTGCCCGGCTCTACCGGCAGGAACGCGCCAGCAGCCACCTGCTCGACGAACTCACCGAGGCACTGGC
>CANJOT010000132.1 GCA_947475815.1 Burkholderiales bacterium
GCAGCCGCTTTATCAATCCGTTCAGCGCCAGCTACCACCGGCTTGTTGCTGATATCGTAAATGCGAAAATGCCGTGCGGCACTCCGAAAGGGCGTGTTCTTGCCGGTATCTCCACCCCAGTCAAGCACGTTCAATGGAAACGTCAGCCAGGGCGTGAGAAACTCCTCGATGGCATCCAGATAGGCAATACCGGTATTGAGCAATGCGTTACGCTGTCGATAACCGGGTTCATAGTGCTCCCGCAAGGCGGTGTATTCCTCTTCGCGATACCCGTTGTACAAAGAACCAAGTTCCCGGTCTGAAAACCGGATATCGAGAAACAGAAAACCGCACTCGCTGCAGCACAATGAATTGCATACCGTATACGCATTACCGGACGGTATCGTCTTCAAACCCCAAGATTCATCGATGAGCACCGGAGCCCACCCCAGGGCACGATGCGCGACAAAGGGCATCAGGACGGCGGGCGAACGGTTGAGCGCCGCGCTGCCGCAGCACACGCAAGCGTGCGCAATGCGGTCCCGACAGTTGCCATCGGTCGTGGTGTGCAGACTCTCAGTCGGTGTGTGGCCCACTGCATTCATATCGAAATCTCCGCTTGCCATGCCAGATCCAGACAACAGGCCGTTTAGCCAAACCCGCAATGATATGATAAACACGACTCCCGACAATCCCCAAGAATTCCTGGAATCAAGGTCATGAAATTACGCACTTGGCTGTCCTCTACGCTAAACAGCCTGTTACGCCGCCTCGGTTACGCGCTCATACGCACGGACGGAGGACGAAATGTGACCACGCATGCAACACATCAGGGTCTCCACTACGCCTATGAGGCCGTCCTGATTGGCGACAATTATGCACCTTGGGCAACCGACGAAGCTTTTCTCAAGGTCTATGACAAAGCACAATCCCATACCCTGGTAGATATCTTCCGCTGTTACGAACTTCACGATCTTGTCCGTACGGTTGCGCCGGTCAGGGGGGATGTGCTCGAGATTGGCGTGTGGCGAGGGGGTACCGGGGCAATTCTCAGTGCTGCAGCGGCAAAGTGGAAACCAGAGGCAACAGTCTGGCTTTGTGACACATTTCAGGGGGTGGTCAAAGCCGGCGCCATGGATTCTGCTTACAGCGGCGGGGAGCATGCCGACACCGGAGCCGGAATCGTTACACAGCTCCTGAAGGAGGTTGGCGTTTCAAACTGGAAAATTCTTGAAGGAATTTTTCCGGAAGATACCGAACGCCTGATCACCGCGAACACCATCGCGCTCTGCCACATTGATGTGGATGTATACCAGTCGGCGGCCGATATCGTAGGTTGGCTACTGCCGCGCATGCCCTCGGGCGGCATCGTCGTGTTCGACGACTATGGTTTCAGCTCCTGCAAGGGCATCACCCGACTGGTCGATGAATTGCGTGACGATGGGCATTGGTCGTTTGTTCATAACATCAATAAACACGCTGTGCTGATTCGCCGCTGACCCGCTCAAGGCTTCCACTGACGAAGCATCTGCCTTGCCCATGGCTGATCAGCCGGCGCCAGATAGTGCGGCGCATTTCCCCCAGTGGCGACCACCACGCTTTTCTTCAAGTCTGCCTGCCACGTGGTCGCCACCACTACTCGTGATAGTTCCAGCGCTGGAGTGAGCACGCCAATGGCAAAGATCATCATGGCCAGCGACGCGACATGGTCTTCACGGTCATCTGTCGCATGCTTCCCTGCCCAGAGCGGAACGAACCAGTCACCAAGCCTGATTGCCAGCACGGTCAAAGCGGGGATCGAAGCACGCATCACCAGATCGTTGTAGGGGCCGAACTTGAACATCGGCAACACCGTCAGAAACAAGAGCGCCGCAATCAGCATCGGATCTTTGCGAAAATGCCGCAGCATGAGCAAACCCAAAACCAGAAATTCAATCAGCACGAACTGCACGTAGCGCAGCCAATATGAAGATGCCGGCAATCCCTCGAAACTCATGCTCGAAGGCAAAGCCCGTCCCTCAATGAGCAGATACGGAAAAATCAGTCCGCAAGCAATCACCGCAACCAGCACCGCTGCAGGATGGAACAGGACCCGCAATCCGTCGACAACCCGCCAAGCATTGATCCGGGCGTCGCGCAAAATGGCGAAGGCAAAAAGCGGTGCCAGTCCGATCGCCGTCAGGGGCGACCACAAAGGCACACAAGCCACGATGGCAATCGACAGCCCGACGGGCAATGCGCCGCGCTTGCAGCCGAGCAACCAGGCGATCGCAATCCAGCCCGGCAACGCGTGGTTCGGAACCCAAAACAATTGTGTGGTCATGGAGGAGTACTGGAACAATCCGGCCCACCACTCCATGTGGCTCGCGATGGTCGGGAACTGTTTTTGGATGAGCGAACCCAGACCATCCATTCCGCTGAACAACACGAACACGAAGAGCCTGCCGAGCACCTCGCGCGGGCTGGCTGCATTGCGAACCACCAGATACAAGGCGAGCGTCACGCCGATCAGACACCATGCAAAGAGGGCAATATCGGCCATCTGCAAGCCGAAAATTTTGCCTGCAAGCGCCGCTGGCAGATATAGCCCAAGAGGCGCCCGCAACAACAAATCGCCCTGATTGATGACGTTGTGGTACACCACCGGCCATTCTTCGCGGACCAGATCGAGCAGCACCGCGTCGCGCACAATCCAGTCTGAATTCGCATACACGAAATGACCGATGCCGCTGAGCAAGACCCATACGAGTGCGGCAGCGAACGCATAGGTCAGAACGCGGGTCGCCGGCACCGCAACAGCCCCACCACGGCACAGGCTCCATACGGACACCAACATCACCAGCATTGCGGGGACGCCATACTCGGGCCGCAACCAGCCCGCCAGAAAAATAAGGTTGGGCAGGGCGAGGTAGCCCAGCACCCACGCGTCCACGGACCGCAAAGCAGCGAAATGCGCAACCCGTCCTTGAGGGGGAGATCTCAAAAGTTGATCCTTTCTTTTTCAACCACGAGCGGTCGATTCATGACTTGCCGGTGGATCGCCAGCACATACTCGCCAAGCAGGCCAATGAAAAAAAGCTGCACGGAAAAAAACAGAAACAAGCCAATCACCATCGGTGCCTGACCAACCGCAAAATCATCCCAGCGCAGCAACTTGTAAAGAAAATACCCCAATGCGACGAGCATGGTGAGTGCAGACAGCACAAAGCCTGCGATGGTCGCCACCCGCAAAGGCAGGCGCGAGTGATTGGTGATGCCCAGCATGGCGATGTCGTACAGAATCAGAAAGTTGCTGCTGGTCACGCCCCGGGCACGCCGCGGTTGTTCGAACTGGACCATCAAGGTGTCATAACCGACCTCGGTAATCATGCCTCGAAAATAGGGATAGGGATCCTGCATGGCCCGAATGTGATCCATGATCACGCGGTCATACAAACCAAACCCCGTGAAATTTTCAATTAAAGGCATTTCTGATATTCGGTTCAGGGACCGGTAAAACATGCGCCGCAGGCCGGTGAGCACCGACTTCTCGCGGCTCTCAGGCTTCACTGCGACCACTTTCCGGTAACCCTGCTCCCAGCCGGCAAGAAATGTTTCGATCATTTCTGGCGGATCCTGCAAGTCTGACGCCATGGCAATCACGGCATCACCGCGAGCCTGCAGCAAGGCATGAAACGAAGAGCGAATATGGCCAAAATTGCGCGAGTTAAGAATCACTTTGACCCGTGCATCCTGTTGTGCAAGCGCCTTGAGCCTTTCCGCCGTGGCGTCCACCGACGCGTTGTCAATGAGGATAAATTCAAACTCGTATCGGTCAAGCCGTTCAAAAACGGCCACGACACGCCGATAGAGTTCGTCGACATTGTCCTGTTCATTGAAACAGGCCGCCACAACACTGATGGTTTTTTTCATGTCAGGCATGGAATTGTAATAGTGCACTCATGCTCAGGACCGACCGTTTTCGCGCTCGAGCGCCTGAGTTCTTCTGGATACCGCCATCGCCCGCGCCAGCGCCGCCAACAACCGGCGTGGTGCGAGCAAGCCCATCACCACATGCGGCCAAAATCCCGGCCGCAGTCCAATCAAGCCGGCGCATTGCCAGGCGGCGCGCCACAACGCGCTGCGCCGCACCCCGCGGATGGCAAGCCAGACGAATTGATTGGCGACCGTATTGGCAGTGTAGCGTCGCATCCGCCCGGACAAACTCGCGGCCTCGCCGGGTGTCATTGCGTCGGCGACAAATCGTTGCACCACTCTATCGGCAAGCATCGCGGTTTCGCGGCCCCATTCCAGGATCGGCGCAGAGTGGCTGGCACTCGGCGTGTTGATGTCAAGGTAGACGTAGTGCGACAACAACCCGGACACGAAACCAACCTTGCCATCGTAGGCAATCTGAGTCCAGTAATACATGTCACCAAAAATGGTCCCTTCGGGTATTGGCCCGATGCGGCGCAATTCCGCAGTCTTGAGGACGCAGGCGCACCAGCACACCTCGCGTTGCTGCTGGTAGTACGCGCGCAGAAACTGAACCCCGGTTTCAATCTCTGGTGCCAGAGCCGATGGGACGGGCACATCCCAGTAATGGACCCAGCATCGCGTGTACACCATCACGACCGCAGCATCCTCGAGGAATCTTCGGACTACGGCTTCGACAAAACCTGGTTCGAGGTAATCGTCATCGGACAGTCCGAGGAACAACTCACCGCTCGCTTGCGCGATGAGGAAGTTGCCGTGGGCGGTGGCGGGTATCGTCTGCTCACGCTGCAGCACCCGCAAGCGGGCATCCGAGTAAGCGGCCAGCACTTCGGCAGTGTTGTCGCGAGAACCATTGTTCGAGACAATCACCTCAAGATTGGCATACGTCTGCGCAAGCGCACTATCAACCGCACGTCCCAGACAATGGGCTCGATTGAGGGTCGGAATGACAATCGTGAAACGCGGCTGTGGGCTCAAGCGTTCACCCCCGAATGACGCCTCATGAACCGGCGCAGGGCAAACCAGACAAAAGGAATCCCGATTAAATTGACCAGCAGATACGCAAGGGCAACATGGGACAGATCATCAGTGCGCGATGTGATGGAAACCGCCGCAATCACCAGGAAACCGCCAAGGATGCTGACTGGAAGCAGCGGATCACGCCGCTCGACGCGCAACAGCACCGCAAGGCAGGCAATCACCTGCTGCACCAGTGCAGTCAGCAACAGCAGTATGGTCGTGGACAGGTCACCCATGCGAAACGCAAACGACCAGCCGCGTTGCATCGCATAGTACTGAAAAGAACAAAAAATCATCGCGAACAGTCCAACCAGAAAACTCGATGCGATCGTAATCTGCCTCATCAGGCTGGTCATCTCCGCCATTTTTCCGGCTGCCAGCAATGCACCAAGACGACGCGCTTGAGAATACGGCCAGACCGTCGTCACGGCGAGCAACATATTCATGATGGCCAGTGACAAGCCGAATCTGCCCGCATCTTCTGGCCCGCGCACAGCGAGAATGATGAGCGTCATGGATCGTAAAATGGCAAATGCCGTGATACCGCTGACACCGAGCTTCCATTGAAACGGCCAGATTTCACGGCGCCATGCTTCCAGTGTGAAGCCACGAACTGTTACGGGGGAAATTTCCTTGATGGCAGGCCGCGTGAAAAACCACAATGTCACAACGAGCAGCCGCGCGCCCGCCCAGGCCGGCAATGACCAGAGCACCAGGCCCTGCGCAAGACATACGATCAAGGCACATCCACCAACCGACTCCTGGACCAGTCGAAGCTGCCAGGCTGCGGTAACCGACACTGAACCTTCATATTTGGCAACCAGCGGCATGAACATCTGCGCCGAACCAGCGAAAACCACAAAAAAGACCCAGGGCCCAAACCAATCACCGCCCCACCCGGCAGCGCCAGTTCCGATCAGGAAGTACCCGGCAATACCGACCAGGATCACACCGGACACGCCCTGAGCCAATGCCAATCGGCTCACCATCACTCCAAATGGAGGCAAGCGCGTCCGCTCGCCACTGGCCACCAGGTGCGCCGAAGTCTGCAGGGCCGCGTAGGACAGGCCGAAATCAAACAGTTGCAGCAGGCCGGAAAAACTCAGGAAGGCGATGAACAGACCCTGCTCGGCGGGACTCATGGTCAGGATGACCGCAGCCAACGCAAGGGTCAGCACACCCGCCTCGACCGTGCGACACATCAAGGCAAGCAGCGACTCACGGTTCATGAATTGCCACCGCATCCGCACTTGTCCGATGATGACCGCCGCCGGCTCAAGCACTCTTCATAACCCGCGTTGGTATATCAATGCTTTGAGGTCGGGATTATCTGCGTAGGGGCCGTCGATATGATCGATGAGGATGGGGGCATCCTTGGCCACCGGACCCAGCACACGCTCGCCATTCATCAGTTCACGGCAGGAAATTTGGCCTTTCAAAAGGGGAATCGACAAATAATAGTCAGTGGCCGTCAGTACCTCACCCTCGGCCAGATCGCGTCGCGCATATACACCACGCACGAGACCGTCGAGATATTCGATTTCCTTTTTCGGTGGCACACGTTTCTGGATGCCGGGCGCGCCGCACATCTCCACCGCTTTTTTCCATGCTTTGAACCAGGCATCCGCCTGATGCGGAAGAGTGCAATACTTGGACACGGGAATGCCGTCAGCATCAATGTCAATATGACGCTCAAAGGTGCGTGCACCCTTGGCATAGGCCATCATCACCGAGGAATGCCAGTCGTGATACTCATGGGTTGAGTAGCCGATCACGTTGTTGGGAAAACGCTGACGCAAAAAGTCGATCTGGTTCAACTCCACCTCGTCGTCCTCGGATGGGTACAAGGACACGCAGTGATTGACCGCAAGCGGGATATTGCGATTGGCGAAAAACTTCACCAGATCATCGATATCCTTGAGTGAAGATCCGCCGGTCGAAGCGATCACCGGCTTGCGCGTCGTGGCGATCTTTTCGATAAGAATCCAGTCATTGAGGTCGGAACTCGCGATCTTGATAATTTCAATGCCCAGTTCAACGCACATGTCGACCGATTTTTCATCAAATGGCGTGGCCATCGAAATGCAACCGGCAGCGCGGATCGCCTTGACCAGAGTCTCATAGTCGGCGCGACTCATCTGGGTATCGAGCGTCTTTTTGATGTAGCGCACATCCTCGCGCTCGCGGGCGGCCGGATGAATGAAACTGTCAACATCTCGAAACTGCAACTTGATCGCGGCCTTGATGTTATTGAATCGCACGACCCGGGAGAAATCGGTGACGATACGCAAGCCGCGCTCAAGCCGGCCCCAGTGATTGTTGGCCAGTTCGAGCACGAACAGATCCTCGAACAGGTTGGCGGCGTTATTCATGGCTGGTCCTCCGGTTGCAATGTATTTGAATGAAGTTCTTCGCGTGACAGAAACGGGTGCATGTCCTCAAGACGCGGCGATACGATCTTTCCGTCGGGCAACTGTCGCGAACTCATGCGCGGCTCAAAGCCCTGTTCAGGATCCAGCATCACTTCGGCAAGCATCGGCCCCGGCGCATCCAGAACAGCACGCAACTGCTCGACAAAAGGATGATCCTGAATACGAACCGCATCGAGTCCAAACGCACGGGCAAGGACTGTATAGTCTGGAAACCCGATACCGGAATTGCTGCTTTCCCCGGCAAGCCGCTTGAAAAAATTGGCCTGCGAACCGCGTATCGACAAATACCCGCCATTGTTGAGCACCAGTACTTTGACGGGCACACCAAAAGTGGCCAGCGTCTGCAGTTCCTGCATGTTGAGCATCAGACTGCCGTCCCCGGCCAGGCAAATCACGCGCCGCTGCTGGCCACGCACGGCCAGTGCGCCAAACCAGGCTCCAATGGCCGCAGGTAAATCGTAGCCCATCGACGCACTGCCTGAATTTGAAAAAAGACGCTGGCCCTCTTTGATTCGGGCAACCTGAAACGGCACGATACAAGCGGTGGCATTGCCGGTCACAACGATGTCGTCGGCATCAAGCTGATCAAACAGGGTTTCAATGAAATGATAGGCGTTGATCGGCCGCTCGGTATTGCGGTGATGCGACTGCACCACTGGATACCGATGCATGCGTTCCTTGCACCACGCAAGCCAGTCCGCATGCAGTCCGGTGGCACACTGACTCTTGCGCAGGGCATCGAGCACGCCGCTGCAAAAGCGCGCCGCATCCGCTTGCACTGCCTGAGTAGCGCGAAACGTTGGTTTACGCAGTTCAGCCTCGTCGATGTCGATCTGGACGACATGCGCACGGTCGGCAAACGACTGCCAGTTGTAACTGATCTGCCGGATATTGAGTCGCGAGCCAACGACGATCAGCAGGTCGGCGTTCTGCACCGTAAAATTACCCGGCCGCGTGCCGATCGTGCCGGGGCGTCCGCAATACAGAGGGTGGCCCGAATCGATCAGATCATGGGTCCACGCGGTGACAATCGGAATCGAGGCGGCCTCGGCCAGTGCGCGAAAGGCGTCCATCCCACCCGGCGACAGACGCACACCGGTCCCCCCCATGAGCACCGGGCGTCTGGCTGTCTGCAGGCGCGCAGCGATTTCCTGGCATATCGTCGCCAGCGCATCTCCCGTTACCGGACCGCCGGCGATTTCCTGAGGAGGCTGATAATGGGCCAGACTGTCCGGGTCGATCAATGACGATTGCACATCAATCGGTATGTCGAGCCAAACCGGGCCAGGACGACCGCTGGTCGCCAGATACCAGGCTTTTTCAAGCTCAACAGCCACCTGCAGGGGATCAAGCAGCACGGTCGCATATTTGGTAATGGGCGTCGCCATGCGAACGATCTCGGCTTCCTGGTCGCCGAGCTGGCGCAAACCGTCCACCGGTGTCGCCGCCAAACAGGTCTCGCGCTTGACCTGACCGGAAATCACCAACATCGGAATGGAATCGGTCCAGGCACCAAACACACCATTGAGCGCGTTGATACCGCCGGGCCCCGTCGTCACCACGACGACGCCCGGGATACCCGCGATGCGCGCATAGCCCTCGGCGGCGATGGCACAAGCCTGTTCGTGATGCTGATAAACGGCGCGGATCTTATCGTGAAAGCCAAAGGCATCATTGAGAAACATGGCGCCGCCGCCCGTCAGGGTAAAGACATGACTCACCCCCCAGTCGGCGAGTCGGTCGGCAATATATTGAGCTACGCGTATCGACATTTGCAAATGGCCCCGATCAATGATGTTCAGTGTGCTGGTGAAGGCACGGCATACAGGACCGTATCAAAACCGTTATTGCCGTGGCTGCGCAGATAAAATTGGTAGCCAAGCTGCCAGGCTTCGACCTTGAGCAACAGGGTCCAAAGGTCATCAGGACGATGATAAGCCGACAGGGCCAGGCGGGGTCGGTCGCGACGGATCGTTTGGACGGCACCGTCAAGGGCATCATGCTCGGCACCCTCGATATCCATCTTGATGAAGTTGGGCCGGAACGCGCTGCACAGTTGATCAATGGTGACGACGTCGATGGCCATCTCGCCGGCACTGTCCACATGCGACGCGCCGCCCTGCCCCGCGGAAAAATGCAGTACTCCATCGAAACTGGCCGCGCCGACGCGCAATGCCTTGCCGACGCCCAATTGCTGCAATGTTGCCTGCAGCCTGGCGTAATTATGCGGATCAGGCTCCAGAGCGATCACCTCGGCCAGACGGTGTCGCCGCGCCAGTGCACGCAGCGTATCGCCATCAAAAGCGCCGCAATCAATCAGTCGCAGCGGCTCGACCAGTGCCGGCAAGTCGTCGGGATCATACTGACCGGCAGGATCCGGCCGTTGCAAACCAAGGTAATCGCCCTCAAAGCGCAGGCGGCATTGCTGATCAAAGACCTGTTCACTGAACGCATCGGCCAGCAGCGCGCGTGCCTGCGCCATCGGCCCCGCATGCTCGCCCCGACGCAAGCCAGGCTGAAGCCAATAACCGTTGAGCGGCGCCCAGTGGTACGCGGTGCAATAGTCCCAGAGGCTCAGCACCTGTGTGAAACCGGCAGCACGCAACTCAACAAGCATGTCAGCCACGGCATGCGCAAAACTGTGCATGCCCACCAGCACCGTGACGCTGCTGCCGGCATGGCGGAGTGCTGCCTGGGCGGCGTCAAGCACCGCGATGCCATCGACTTCCATCCCTTGCGCAGCGCGCCGGTCAATGAAACATCGTGGCGTCAAACCCCGTTGCCGAAGATGCGCCGCAAGCTCGCGACCCATGCCACCCGCACCATAAATCAGCACATCATCAATCATGCTGGCCTCC
>CANJOT010000133.1 GCA_947475815.1 Burkholderiales bacterium
CCATGGCCTCGACCACCTCGACCGGGTAGCGCCCGGCGGCCGTTTCGGCCGACAACATGACGGCATCGGTGCCATCGAGCACGGCGTTGGCCACGTCCGAGACCTCGGCACGCGTCGGCACGGCATTGACGATCATCGACTCCATCATCTGGGTGGCGGTGATGGTCAGCTTGTTGGCGGCGCGCGCCATCTTGATCATGCGTTTTTGCAGGGCCGGCACGGCGGCATTGCCGACTTCGACGGCCAGATCGCCACGCGCCACCATGATGCCATCGCTCGCGGCCAGAATCTCGGCGAGCGCCGGAATCGCCTCGGCGCGTTCGATCTTGGCAATCATGAGCGGCTGGACCGCGTCCGGACCGGCCGCCGCGACGGCGATGTTGGCCAGTTGCCGGGCCATCTGCATATCGGTCGAGGTTTTCGGAAACGACACCGCCAGGTAATCGGCACCGAGGGCGATGGCGGTCTTGATGTCTTCCATGTCCTTGGCCGTCAGCGCCGGCGCCGACAGGCCACCGCCCTGGCGGTTGATGCCTTTGTTGTTCGACAGCTCGCCGCCGATCTTGACCACCGTCTCGATGGCCGAGCCGACCACGCGCACCACGGTGAGCACGATCAGGCCATCATTGAGCAACAGCGTGTCGCCGGTCTTCACATCACGCGGCAGGTCGCGATAATCAAGGCCACCACGCTGTACCGTACCCAACTCACCCTTGTCGCCCCAGGTGGCATCGAGGATAAAGGGCTGACCATCCTCCAGCATCACCTTGCCGTTTTCAAATTTGCCAACGCGGATTTTCGGACCCTGCAGGTCGGCCATGATGGCAATCTCGCGGCCATTGATCTGGGCGGCCTGACGCACCAGCGCGGCGCGCGCCATGTGGTCGGCCGCCGTGCCGTGCGAAAAATTCATGCGCACCACATCCACACCCGCGGCAATCATGCGGGTCAGGGTCACCAGGTCATTGGACGCTGGGCCGAGGGTGGCGACAATCTTGGTGGCGCGAGGCATGACAGTCCGATCTGTTCAGGGATTCAGCGGGCACGTTCTTCGAGAACGGCCACCGCGGGCAGGGTTTTGCCCTCGAGAAATTCGAGAAACGCACCACCGCCGGTCGAGATGTAGCCGATGTCCTTCTCGATGCCAAACTTGGCGATGGCCGCCAGTGTATCGCCACCGCCGGCAATCGAGAATGCATGCGAGTGCGCGATAGCCGCAGCGAGCATCTTGGTCCCCCCGGCAAACTGGTCATATTCAAACACACCGACCGGCCCGTTCCAGACCACGGTGCCCGCGTGAGCGATGATACCCGAGAGGGTCGCCGCCGTTTTCGGGCCGATGTCGAGAATCATGTCGTCCGGACCGACCGCGCTGGCCGGCATGCGGTTGGCACGCGCCAGAGCGGACAGTTCGTTGGCCACCACCACATCCACCGGCAGGGGCACCTCGGCGCCGCGCAGACGCATGGCATCAATGATGGCCTGCGCTTCGGGCACCAGATCGGGCTCCGCCAGCGACTTGCCGATGCGCATGCCCGAGGCCAGCATGAAGGTATTGGCAATGCCACCGCCGACAATCAGCTGATCGACCTTGTCCGCCAGCGCGCGCAGGATGGTGAGTTTGCTCGATACCTTCGAACCGGCGACGATGGCCACCAGCGGCCGGGCCGGTTCGAGCAAGGCCTTGCCGAGCGCATCGAGTTCGGCCGCCAGCAGGGGGCCGGCACAGGCGATCGGCGCAAACCGCGCCAGGCCATGGGTGGTGGCCTCGGCACGATGGGCGGTGCCGAAAGCGTCATTGACATAAATGTCGCACAGCTTGGCCATCCTGCGCGCCAGGCCTTCATCGTTCTTTTTTTCGCCACGATTGACGCGGCAGTTTTCCAGCAGGACGACGGTGCCGGGCCGCAACACCGCCTCCAGCGCCGGACCGCCATCCACCCAGTCAGCCACCAGCGGCACCGGCATGCCCAGCAGTTCAGACAGGCGCTCGGCCACGGGCGCAAGGCTGTCTTCCGGACGCAACTCGCCTTCGGTCGGGCGGCCCAGATGGGACGTCACCATGACAGCGGCACCACCAGCCAGCGCCAGCCGGATGCACGGCACCGAGGCGCGGATGCGCGTGTCTTCGGTGATGCGGCCGGTTTCGTCCTGCGGCACGTTCAGATCGGCGCGGATAAAGACCCGCTTGCCGGCGAGATCAAGATTATTGAGGCGGAGAAAGGAAGGCATCGAACCCTGGGAGGGAATGGTTGGGAGAATCGGAGCGACCGCTTGCTGGTCACGCATCAAGGTCAGGCACAGACCACATGAATAAGGGATTAAAACGCTGACATTATACCGGTGAGTTCAGCCGCTTCCGCAGCCAGAGCGCCGCCATCAGCAGAGCGGCCAGTTCGGCCCAGGCAATGCGGCCACCGCCACCGCCGCCGGTCGAAGTCGCGGGTGCATTGCTGACCACAATCTGTATCGTTGCGTCGCTCGACGCTGTGCCATCGCTGGCACGCACCGAGAGCGTGTAATTGCCCACCGCAGCGGCCACCGGCCAGTTGAACACCCCGCTTGCGGCATCAAACGTGGCACCCGCCGGTACCGCCAGCGCGCTGAGCGTGACGGCGTCGCCATTGGCATCCCCGCTAATCACCGTGAAACTCAGACTCGCGCCGGGTACCACGGTTTGGGTGGCGATCGGGAAAATCACCGGCGCGCGATTGTCGAGCGCAGCGCCCTGGGCGGCAGTGGCCGCTGCGTCGGCATCGAGCATGCCGGCGCCACACGCCGCCGTAGTGCAATTGCAGGGCGTAAGATTGTTTGGGTCGCCGGTGCCACCAGGCACACAGGTGGGCGACCCCGACACGGCAACAAACGGGCGGGCGCTGCCGCGCAACAGCGCGCTGAGCTGCCCTGCGGTCAGGCGCGGCGCCAGACTCAGCATCAGCGCCGCGCTGCCGCTGACCATGGGCGCCGAAAAACTGGTGCCGGACAGGCCGTCGTAATAACCTGCGGCGTTATACGCAAACGGTGCTTGCGGTCCGACATTGCTGGCCGACAGGATGCTGTCGGGAAAGGTCCCTCCTGGTGCCATCAGGCTCAAATCGGCGCCGGAATTGCTGTAGGCGGCGCGCTGGCCATCACGACGCAGGGCCCCCACCGAGATCACCCCCGGACAATTGGCTGGCCGCAACATGCCGGCATTGTCGTTGCCGGCCGCAGCGACCACGATGGCACCGCGCGTCGTCACGTCGCTGATGGCGGCGGCATACTCCGAATCGGCGCAGGTGCCGGCACTGCCCACACCGACGTTGATAATGCGCGCCGGATTGGCATTGGCCGGCACACCCGGCACCGGCAGGCCGGCAGCCCAGCGGATGCCATCGGCCACGTCGGACTGGTAACCCCCGCATTTGCCCAGCACACGCACGGGCAGAATGCGCGCGTTCCAGTGGATGCCTGCCACACCCAGGCCATTGTTGGTCGCCGCGCCCACCAGTCCGGCAACACGCGTCCCGTGCCAGCGCGAATTGAGCAGCGGGCAGCCGGCAAACACCGGATTGGCCTGATCGGCGCTGCTCACCCAGTCGCCCGGGTCGGACGGATCGGCATCGCGGCCATCGCCGTCGTTGGCGACCGCAAACTGGTTTGCCACACTGCAGCCGGCATCGCCGACGATGCAGTTCGTGCCGATGAAATCGTAGCCCGGCAACAGGTGTCCGGCCAGATCGGGATGGTCCAGCCGTACGCCACTATCCACCACCGCGACGGTCACCGCTGCCATGGCGGCGGCGCCAGAGCCGCGATCCCAGGCCAGCGCGGCATTGATGCCCGACACCACCGCAGCCGGGGTGGCCAGATACCACTGGGAAGCAAAATTCGGATCGTTGGGCACGGCCTGCAGATGTTCGCGCTGATCGGCACTCACCGAGGCGACGCGCGGATTGCGGCGCAAGCGTTCGAGCACCGCGGCCAGCTGCACGCCTTGCAGGGCGCTCGGCAGCACCATGACCTGCGCACCGCCCGACATTGGCCGCAAACCGCGCACGCGCATGCCAGCCGAAACACCGAGCGCGCGCTCGGTGTCGGCATCCGGCATCTGCGCAGCGCGCAGCCGGACTTCCTTGAAATGAATAATGAGCCGATGGGTGGCGCCCTCGGCCGCGCAGGCCGCGGCGACGCCACTCCAACACAGCAGGCCGGTCAACAGGCGCAGGAGAAACATCAAACGTGGATGCAGAAACATCAAGACACCCGTTCCCCCTGGCCGGTCGCAGCCAACAGTCTTACTTGTCCTACCTACTTGTCTTACTTCGCGGTCATCAACGCCACCGTGGTATCGAGCATGCGGTTCGAGAACCCCCACTCGTTGTCATACCACGACGACACCTTGACCAGCGTACCCGACACCTTGGTCAGGGTCGAGTCGAAGTTCGACGAAGCCGGATTGTGGTTGAAGTCGACAGACACCAGCGGCTCGACGTTGTAATGCAGGATGCCCTTGAGCGGACCGGACTCGGCCGCCGCCTTCATGATGGCATTGACTTCATCGACCGTCGTTTCACGTGCGGCCACAAACGACAGGTCGACCAGCGACACATTGATGGTCGGCACGCGAATGGCAAAACCGTCGAGGCGGCCATTCAGTTCCGGCAGCACCAGACCAACCGCGACCGCAGCGCCGGTCTTGGTCGGGATCATCGACATGGTGGCCGAACGGGCGCGCCGCAGATCCTCGTGATACACGTCGGTGAGGACCTGATCGTTGGTATACGAATGGATAGTCGTCATCAGACCGGTGACCACGCCAATTTTGTCATGCAGCGGCTTGACCAGCGGCGCCAGACAATTGGTGGTGCAACTGGCGTTCGAAATGACGGTATCGCTGGCCTTGAGTACCTGATGGTTGACGCCGTAGACGATGGTGGCGTCGACATCCTTGCTGCCCGGCGCCGAAATGATGACCTTCTTTGCGCCGCCCTTGATGTGGGCGCCAGCCTTTTCCTTGCTGGTAAAAAAGCCGGTGCACTCAAGCACCACATCGACACCCAGTTCGCCCCAGGGCAACTCGGCCGGATTACGGTTGGCCAGCACACGGATACGATCGCCATTGACCACCATGCTGTCGCCGTCGACCACGACCGTGCCCGGAAACTTGCCGTGAGCGGTATCGTATTTGGTCAGGTGCGCGTTGGTAGCCGGATCGCCCAGGTCGTTGATGGCAACGATCTGGATATCATGTTTCTTGTTGCCTTCGTAATGCGCGCGCAGGATGTTACGGCCGATGCGGCCATATCCGTTGATAGCTACCCGTATCGTCATGTCGATTCCCTCTGCTCCGGTTGTTGAATGCAAACCTGTTGATGGTGAATTACAGCTGAACTAATAACGCTGAATGCGTGCCGTTGCAATAAAGATCAGCGGACGCCCGTTTAAAGCAAACCCCTGACGGCCGCGGCGACATGCTCCGCCGTGAAACCGAAATGCTTGAACAGCACATTGGCCGGTGCCGACTCGCCGAAGGTATCGATACCAACGACCGCGCCCTTGCCGCCAAGATATTTCCACCAGCCCGCCGTCACGCCCGCCTCAATGGCGACGCGCGGCACACCCGCCGGCAAGACCGATGCCTGATAGGCCGCGTCCTGACGATCGAACACCGAAGTCGAAGGCATGGAGACAATACTGACGCGTAGGCCTTCGGCCGTCAGCAGCTTGTGTGCTTCGAGCGCCAGACCCACTTCCGAACCGGTCGCCAGCAGCACGGCCTGGGGCTGATCGGACTGCACCAGCACGTAAGCGCCGCGCCGGATGTTGGCAATCTGGCTGGCGTCCTTGCTCAGATAAGGCAGGTTCTGGCGCGACAGCAGCAGCGAACTCGGTCCATCGTGACGTTCGACTGCACTGATCCAGGCAATCGCCGACTCGGTGGTATCAGCCGGACGCCAGACATCCAGATTGGGGATCAGGCGCAGGCTGGCCGCATGTTCGATCGACTGGTGGGTAGGACCGTCCTCACCCAGACCGATGGAATCGTGCGTGAAGACAAAAATCGAGCGCAGCTTCATCAGCGCTGCCATGCGCAGGGCATTGCGGCTGTAGTCGGAGAAGGTCAGGAAGGTGCCGCCAAACGGAATGTAGCCGCCATGCAGGGCGATGCCGTTTTCAATAGCCGCCATGCCAAATTCACGCACGCCATAATTGATATGGCGGCCGGCCTGAAAGCCGTGGGTCGCATTGGCGCCGCGCACCGCGACGGCGCCGGGCCAGTCGGTAAAATTGCTGCCGGTCAGGTCGGCCGAGCCGCCGAGCAGTTCGGGCAGCGGTCCGACCAGAGCGGTGATGGCCAGCTGTGAGGCCTTGCGCGTGGCGATGGTGGCGGCCTCCTTGACGGTGCCGGCCACCAACTGATCGACCGTGCTGCTCCAGTCAGCCGGCAGCTCACCCTTGAGGCGGCGCAGCAGTTCGCCCGCCTCGCGCGGGTATTGCATGGCGTATTCGCCAAAAACCTTGTTCCACTCCTGCTCGAACGCCACGCCATTGGCGCGTGCATCCCAGCCGGCGTATACCTGCGCCGGAATTTCGAACGGCGGGTAGGGCCAGCCGATGGCCGCGCGGGTCGCGGCGATTTCCTTGTCGCCGAGCGCCGAGCCGTGCACCTTGTCCGTGCCGCCCATATTGGGCGCGCCTTTGCCGATGACGGTCTTGCAGCAGATCAGCGTGGGCCTGTCGGCCGAAGTGCGCGCCTGGGCGATGGCGCGGTCGACGGCGTCGACATCATGGCCGTCGACGGCGCGGATGACATTCCAGCCATAGGCTTCGAAACGCTTCGGGGTATCGTCGCTGAACCACGGCTCAAGCTTGCCGTCGATCGAAATGCCATTGTCGTCATACAGGGCCACAAGCTTGTTGAGGCCGAGCGTGCCGGCCAGCGAACACACTTCGTGGGAGATGCCTTCCATCAGGCAACCGTCGCCGAGAAACACATAAGTACGATGATCGATCACCGGCAGACCGGGCCGGTTGAATTCGGCGGCCAGCAGCTTTTCGGCGAACGCCATGCCGACTGCGTTGGACAGACCCTGACCGAGCGGCCCGGTGGTGGTTTCCACACCAGGCGTGACGCCCACTTCAGGATGACCCGGCGTCTTCGAATGCAACTGGCGGAAATTGCGGATCTCGTCCATCGACAGGTCGTAACCGGTCAGATGCAGCAGCGCATACAGCAGCATGGAACCGTGACCGTTGGAGAGCACAAAGCGGTCGCGGTTGGACCAGCCCGGGTTGGCCGGATTGTGGCGCAGATGGCGGCCCCACAGGGCGAGCGCAATGTCGGCCATCCCCATGGGCATGCCGGGGTGTCCGGAATTGGCTTTCTGGACCGCGTCCATGGCAAGTGCACGGATGGCATTCGCCAGGCTGGAGGTCGTCGCTGATGACATGGGTGGCAGTTTTCGAAGTATGGACCGAAGGGCAAACCCAAAAAACGCTGCTTTTTGGGACTGTTCAAAGAAGCACGCGATGGCGAACCTCGCGGAAACGCGCTATTTTAACAGAGCGTCCCGGGCTTGCCGCGGTCGCCCTGCCCCGTCGTCTTTCATGGAACCAAAATGGCGCGTTTTTTCATCGATGCCGAACTGTCGGTCGGCACCACCCTGCCTCTGCCCAAGGCCTTGAGCCACCATGCCCTGCGCACGCTACGCATGGCCGATGGCGATGGGCTGACGCTGTTTAACGGCCGTGGTGGGGAATACGCTGGCCGGCTGCTGGTCAGCGGCGGACGCAATGCCGAGGCCTTGGTGGAATTGCAGGCCTTCGATGGACGTGAAGCCGAACTGCCCTTTGCCATCACGGTCGCCCAGGGCCTGTCGGGTGGCGACAAAATGGAATGGACCATCGAGAAGGCTGTTGAGCTCGGCGCCACGGCAATCCAGCCTCTGGCGTGTGCGCGCAGCGTGGTACGCCTGTCGCCGGAGCGTGCTGCCAAACGCCTGCTGCACTGGCGCGCCCTGTGCGAAGCCGCCAGTGCCCAGTGCGGCCGCAATCGCGTGCCCGCGGTACATGCCCCGCTTGATCCGCAGGCCTGGCTGGCGCAATTGCCGGCCAGCAGCCTCAAGCTGCTGCTGTCGCCGCGCGCCAGCACGGCGCTGCAGGCCGTCGCCGCGCCCACCCTGCCGGTCTACCTGATGGTAGGCCCTGAGGGCGGATTCGCGCCAGCCGAGGAAGATGCCGCGCAGCGCGCCGGTTTTCTGCCCGTTTCGGTCGGCCCGCGCGTGCTGCGCACCGAAACGGCAGCGGCGGCCGCGCTGGCCATGCTATACGCCGTCTGGACGCGCTGAGCCGGTTGCCGTCGCTCAGAACACCGTCGAGGACAGAAAGCCAAGGGTGCGGCCCAATGCCACAACCGACGAGTGCTTGTGGTACGCGCTGCGGTCCCAGCAGTTGAAGCCATGGTCGGCGCCGTTGTAGACAAACACGCTGACGTCCTTGCGATCGGCAAACGCCTGCTCGACCTTCTGCACCGATGGCAGGGGAATGCCCTTGTCGAGTTCACCGTAGTGCAACATCATGGGCACGCTTGGCTTGACCTTCTCGACCAGGTCGTGAATGCCGCCGCCGTAATACGACACGCCGGCATCGACCACACCTTCCGCGGCCAGCAGATACACCAGACGGCCGCCAAAACAATACCCGATGGTAGCAACCTTGCCATTGCATTCGGGCAGGGCACGCAGCGTCGCCACAGCCGGCACCAGGTCGGCGATCAGGCCGGGCACGTCGGTCTGTTTCATCAGGTTAATGGCCTGTTCGCGGTCGGCACCCTCATAGCCGAGCTCCACGCGCTTGACCTGACGGTGGAAAATATCCGGCGCGACGACCACAAAACCGGCCGCGGCATACTGATCGGCAACATGGCGCATGTGACGGTTAACGCCGAACACTTCCTGCAACAGCAGGATGCCCGGGCCCGTGCCGGCCGGCGGCAAGGACAGATAGGCGCCGTAGCTGCCGTCTTTGGTGGGAATATCGATCCAGCGGGAATTTGGGGAATCAGCTACTTTAGAAGTCATTATCTGCCCGTCCTGTTATTGGAGTTGGTGTGAAAATTGGTATTTGCATCAAGCTTGGTGCGAGTGCTGCATAGGGTCCAGCGGTACTTCAAAACCGGTGATTCAGTCGCTCCCGGAGACACCATCAACCACGACCAGAAAACGGCGCTGGCGCGTGGCAAAGTGTTCGGCGACATCGCGAAATACGTCCAGAACCGCACCGCCCGCGTCATTGTCCGGCAGGCCGTGCAAGGCAATCAGGCAGCCGCCCTCCAGGTCGGCGAGGCAATCGTACAAGGCGTCCAGATTGCCGCCAAACCAGCCCGGAAAATGCAGGGTCCGGGCAATCTGGGCAAGCAATTCTGACTGCGTGGCCACAGCGGGAAAATGAATCTCGAGCAGTTCCAGTCCCGCCAGACCGGCCACGGCCTGCAGATCAACACCGGCCAGTCTGCGGCGCGCCACAGACTGCGGACCCAGACCTGCCAAAAGGGGAACGCCGGAAAAATCGTTCATGCTGTCCTTGCCCATCATGTTCTTACCTGACGCCTACAATCCGCGCGAAACTGGCGTAATGATCGCTGGTATACCAGAACTCAGCGGAGCGGCGCGCATCACCGCCGACGATGATACGCCGCGCGCCGCGATCGCGTGCGCCGGGTGTGTCAACCGTGTACTCAAGGTAATAACCGCGTTTTTGCGCGGGCAACAGCGCCTCCCGGTTACCAAATACACTGCCATCCCTGGAATGGGGAAACGGCCCGCCGGCGCGGATCAGGGCGAGCGTCTTGCGCGCTTCAGGCGGCAACTGTGAAATCTGGACCTCTGCCGCGGCAGCCAGCACACCGCCGACGCACACCAGCGTCAACAGCCAACCCAGCAACAGGCGTTTCCAGAAGCAGCGGCGTTCAGGCAATTTATGTTCCTCCAAAAAAACGCAAGACCTCGGCCGACTTGGCCACTGTGTCGGCATAGCCGAGGTCGATCAGTTCGCGCGTATAACCCGATTCGAACAGCAGATAGCTTGCCAGCGTGGCGCCCCGGACGTCGGTCGCGCCCACGCCGCGCAACAGCGCGCGCACCATAGGCGGCAGATTATGCACGTGCCGCGCGGCAATTTCATCAAGACGCTGGGTCGGCGAGATCAGCAACACGTCAACGGGCCGCAGGCTGCTGTGCGAGCGGCGCTCGGGCGGCAGCAACTCCAG
>CANJOT010000134.1 GCA_947475815.1 Burkholderiales bacterium
GTCTGCAACAACGGTGGTTTTGACTGGCACCGTGAGCCCGGCATTCTGCGGCCCGGCGGGCAGGCGAAAGACTACCAGGGCGGCAGCATCCAGCGTGTTGACCTGCTGACCGGCAAGGTCGAGACGCTTTATACCGCCTGCAACGGCCAGCCCCTGCATGGCCCGAACGATCTGGTGTTTGACCGTCACGGCGGTTTTTATTTCACCTGCAACGGCAAGCGCCGCGATCGCGAGATCGACCGTGGTGGCGTCTATTACGCCCTGCCCGACGGTAGCAGCATTTGCGAGGTGATCTACCCCATACCCTTTCCCAATGGCGTGGGCCTGTCGCCCGACGAAAACACACTGTATGTGGCCGAGACCGAAACCGGACGGCTGTGGAAATTCGCCATCGAACAACCGGGCAGGGTGACCCTCCTGCCTTATCCCTCGCCCAGCGGCGGCGAGTACGTGTGGGGTTCGGGCAGTTATCAGCGCCTTGATTCGCTCAAGGTCGAGGCCGATGGCCGCATCTGCGTGGCGACGCTGATTCAGGGCCGCGTGAGTTCGGTGACCAGCACGGGACAGGATGCGCAATTTTTTGTCATGCCCGATCGCTCCACCACCAACCTGTGTTTCAGTGGCGCCGACATGCGCGACGTGCATGTGACGCTGTCATCGACCGGACAGCTGCTCAAAATGCGCTGGCCGCGGCCGGGTCTCAAACTCAACTTCCAGGATATTGCCAGGTGCTGAGCGCATGCAACGGAATCATGGGTGTCACTCCGTGAAGTTCTCGGCACGACAATTCAACGACAGGGCGACAGGTAAAAATGCCGTCTGGTCCTCTGGATGTTTTGAATATCAGAACTTTGATTGTGTCTCCACCGAAAGTGAACAATGGCAGAAGTAAAAATTCGGGAAGCGGGCGCTGCCGCGGGCCGTAGGCGTCAGGCAAAACGATCGGACAAACCGGAAGGTGAGCTTGCGCCGGACAAGCACGACATCAAGTCGCAAATGATCCTGGCGGCGGCCGCCAAGATTTTCAATGCGCGCGGTTTTCACAATACCTCGGTGACGGATGTGGCTGAGGTTCTTGGCGTGAGCAAACCGTTTCTCTACTATTACCTGAAGAACAAGGATTACATCCTGTTCGAGTGTTCGCGCATTGCCACCGAAGCGTTGCATGCCATGCTCGACGAGGTGCGCAAGGCAGACGTCAACAGCTGGGAACGGCTGGTGCTCATTTTTAAGGGTTATGCACGGGTGATGACCAGCGACTTTGGCATCTGCCTGATCCGCAACACGGCGCCTGGCTCGCTGCCGGAAACCAGTCGCGAAAAGCTCTGGGTAGGCCGCCGGCGACTCAATCGCGAAGTGGAGCAGGTGATCGCGCAGGGCATTGCGGACGGCTCGATCCGGCGCTGTGATCCAATCACCCTGTCGTTTGCGATCTTCGGGGCGTTCAACTGGATTACCTATTGGTATCGGGACAATGGTCCGCTGACGCCAGATGAAATTTCAGAACGCTTTCTGGATGTGTTCGCAAACGGCGTGAAGGGCTCAAGCGCGCAAGCCGCACCGTCGAACACAGAGGGGCAGGGATGAGTGGTTTGCGGGTGACCGACTGGTTTGAATACACGGCCAAGGCTCGGCCGTTGTTGCCGTTTCTGGAAATGGACGGGCGGGTGTTGAGTTATGCCGACGCCGACGTCTACGCCAACCGCTGGGCGCATGCTCTGGTCGCGGGCGGGCTGGCGATTGGCGACCGGCTGGCCTGCCTGTCGACCAATTCCATCGAGATGGGCGTGTTGCTCATGGCCGCGGCCAAGGTGGGCGTGGCGCCCGTGATGCTCAACTACCGGCTGGCGCCGCCGGAGTGGCTCGGCATCCTGCGTGATTCCGAACCGCGCGTGCTGTTCGTGCGTGGCCAGTCCTACGTAGAGGCGATGCACAGTCTCGATCTGCCATCGGTGCTACCCGGTATCAAGCTGGTGGCGCTGGAGTGTCAGCCACCCGCCGGCTGGCAGAGTCTGGACGACTATCTGGCCGGTCAGCCCCTTACCCGACCGGACGTGCAGGCCAGCGCCGATGACATGCTGTATCTGATCTACACCTCGGGCACGACCGGCCTGCCCAAGGGCGTCATGATCAGTCACAACAATGTGCTCATGCATGTCGAGCAGTCGATGACGGCCTCATCGGCGCGCAAGGCCCCGGGCGAGCGGGCTCTGGTCACCACACCGCTGTACCATGCCGCCGGCATCCACCGCGTCGTCAATGCCGCGGTCATGGGTGGCACGGTCGTGCTGATGGAACATTTTGACGGGCAGCGTTTTGTCGAGGTGCTCGAGCGTGAGCGCATCAACAGCTGCAACATGGTGCCCGCCATCATGAAAACCCTGGTCGACGAGATACCGGATATCGAGAAGCGCGACTTCAGCCATCTTGAGGTGATCTATTACGGCGCTGCGCCGGTCAGCGTTGGGCTGTTGCGCCGCATGATGCAGGTGTTTCGCTGCGACCTGATTCAGGGCTATGGCCTGACCGAATCCTCGGGCGGCTTTGTTTACCTCAATGAATATGATCACCAGAAGGCCTTGCAGGGGGAAGATCATCTGCTGCGCTCGACCGGGCGCGCCGTGCTGGCCGACGTCAAGGTGGTCGATGCCGAGGGCCACACCCTGCCGCCCGGAGAGCCGGGTGAACTGCTGGTGCGTGGCGCCAACGTCATGGCGGGCTACTGGCGCAATCCCGAAGCCACGGCCGAGGCGTTGCGCGACGGCTGGCTCTACACCGGCGACGTGGCGTCGATCGATGCCCAGGGTTACATCTACCTGCACGACCGCCTCAAGGACATGATCGTCACGGGCGGCACCAACGTTTATCCGCGCGAGGTCGAGATTGCCCTGCTGGAACACCCCGCCATCTCCGACGTTGCCGTTATCGGCGTGCCCGACGACAAGTGGGGGGAGTCGCTGCTGGCGGTGTGTGTGGCGCGTGGCGATGCCCGGCCGTCCGACGACGAACTGATCGGCTTTTGCCGGGAGCGGCTCGGTGGCTACAAGGTGCCGCGGGCTTACTCCTGGGTCAAGGCGCTGCCGCGCAACGCCAGTGGCAAGGTGCTCAAGCGCGAACTGCGTCGACCATTTTGGGAAAAGGAAGGGCGCGCCATCGCTTGAGCGCTGGTCGCACACGTGGTATCAGGAGGCCTTCGCGCGCGCCAGGCCGGCCGCCGCGCACGGCCGAAAAATGTACCACAGAATTTTTTTGCTACCAGTGAGTAAAAAAATGCCGCCAATCCGGGGCGCCCGCTGGCGCGCGCACAAAGCGCCTGCGCGGTAATATCGTATCAACTGTAATGGAGCTCGTTTGACCGCTTGACAATTTCCGTGGTTAGGATTTAAATCCAAGAATACTACCAACGGGTAGAAAAATAAAGATTCTTCAACGACTTTTGAGGAGATACGCGATGGCAGCCATCACCCGTCGAGCTTTCGGCTTCGCCCTGGGGGCCATTGCCCTCAGCACCACCATGCCTGCAGCGTTTGCGCAGAGCAGTTTCCCGAACAAGCCGGTCACGATCATCATCGGCTATCCGCCGGGCGGCCCCACCGACATTTATGCCCGCGTGCTCGGCAAGGCCCTCTCCGAGATGTGGAAGCAGACCGTTGTCATCGACAACAGGCCGGGCGCCTCGGGCACCATCGGCGCGCAGCAGGTATTGCGTGCGGCCCCCGATGGTTACACCCTGTCGTTCACCAATAACGCCACCAACGGCGCGGTGGAACTGCTCAGCCCGAAAAGCACGCCGTTCCGCACCATGCGCGATTTCGCGCCGGTCGCCCTGTTCGGCATCTCGCCCAGTCTGATGGTGGCGCGCAGCAGCCTCGGTGTGAAAGACGCCAAGGAATTTGTCGCGCTCGCCAGGAGCCAGCCGGGCAAGCTCAGTTATGGCAGTTCTGCCGTGGGCAGCGCGCCGCACATGGCCTCCGAGCTGTTCCAGAGTTCGGCCGGCATCAAGATGCTGCACGTACCCTACAGCGGCGCCGCGCCGATCATTCAGGCGCTGCTGGGCGACAACATCGACATGTACATCGGTGGCGCCTCAACGGTGATGGGTCAGGTCAAGACTGGCCGTCTGCGTGTCATTGGCACCGTGCATCCGACGCGCCTGAAGTCGGCGCCCGATGTGCCGACCATGGCCGAACAGGGTTTCAAGAACGTGGAGTATGCATCGTGGTTCGGGCTGCTGGCCTCGAGTCAGGTGCCCGGACCCGTGCTCGAGCAGATCAACGCCGCCGTGCGCAAAGTCATGGAATCCCCCGAATTGAAAGCGCAGGTCGAGCAGCTTGGTGTTGAATATATGTCCTTGTCGCGTCAGCAGTTCCAGAGCTTCCTGCAGGACGAGGTTGACAAGACCGCGCGCATTATTACCGAGCAGAAGATGGCGCTCGAATGAGCGCTATGGTCACTGCCGCGCCGCAGCGCGTGAGCTCGCGTTTTGACCGCACGGCCAGCGCTGCCGATGTGGTCAAGGGGCTCAACCTGCGGGGCAAGACCGTGCTCGTGACCGGCGGCGGTTCGGGCATCGGCCACGCCACGGCCTGTGCCCTGGCCGGGGCGGGCGCGAACGTGGTGGTGGCCGATGTCAACGCCGCACAAAGCGCAGCCGCCATCGCGGCTTTTCTCGCCGCCGCGCCGGCTGCGCGCATGCGTTATCTGCCGCTGGATCTCGGTTCGCTGGCGTCGGTGCGCGCGTTTGCTGAAGGTTTTCTGACGGACACACCGCAACTCGATGTGCTGGTCAACAATGCCGGCATCATGGCCAGTCCGATGGGGCGCACGGTCGATGGTCATGAATTGCAGCTCGGCATCAACTTTCTCGGGCACTACCTGTTGACGCGGCTGCTGGAGCCGGCGCTCACGCACACGCCCGGCGCGCGCGTGGTGTGTGTTGCGTCGATTGGCCACCGTCGTTCCGACATTCAATGGGACGACATGGATTACCACCATCGCCCCTATGATCGCTGGGAAGCCTATGGCCAGTCCAAGACGGCGTGTGCCTTGCTGGCCGTGGCCATCGACACCCTGTGGGGTGCGCGCGGTGTGCATGCCAACACGCTCAATCCCGGCGGCTCGCCGACCGGTCTGCACCAGTACCTGAGCGATGAAGAGCGTCAGCGTCAGGGCTGGCTGGACGCTGCGGGCAAGATACCGGATCGCTGGAGATTGCCCGAACAGTGCGCCGCCACCAGTGCCTGGCTGGCCAGTGCGCCGGAACTGGCGGGCATCGGCGGCAAGTACTTCGAAGAATGTCAGGAAGCTTTGCCCTGGCACGCGGATGAACCGATGGCCGGGGTGAAGCCGTACGCGCTGTCGTTTGAGAGTGCGCTGCGCCTGTGGCAGGTCGCCGGCGAGATGGTGGGTCTTTAGGCTCGCCGCTGACCCACGACAGCGTTTTCAGAAGCATCGTTGCCTGCGCGTGCTGCCGCAGGCAACGCGTCCTCCCTCAATCGGCCGTTGCGCCCGAATCACGCACCACCTTGCTCCACTTCACCGACTCGGCCTGAATGAAGGCCGCGAACTGCTCGGGCCGCTCGGTATACACGTCGGCGCCCTGTTCGAGCACTTTCTTTTTCACGTCGGGCACGGCCAGTACCTTGACGATGGCGCCTTGCAGACGGTTGATCAGCGCCACAGGCGTACCGGCCGGTACGAACAGACCAAACCACGAAGTGGCATCGTAGCCCGGCAGCCCGGCTTCGGAGATGGTCGGCACATTGGGCAGTTCCGGCGAGCGCGTCAGGGTGGTGACGGCGAGAGGACGCAGCTTGCCGGCGCGCACGTGGGTAATGGCCGAGGGCAGGTTGTCGAACATGATGCCGACCTGATTGCCGAGCAGATCGGTGATGGCCGGCGCGCTGCCCTTGTAGGGCACGTGCACCATGTCGACCTTGGCCATGGCCTTGAACAATTCACCAGACAGGTGGATCGAGGTGCCGCTGCCCGACGAGGCATAGTTCACCTTGCCCGGGTTGGCGCGTGCGTAGGTGATCAGTTCGGCCACGGTCTTGAAGGGCTGCGCCGGATTGGCGACCAGCAGGTTGGGCACGTTGGCCACGCGTGTGAGCGGGGCGAAATCCTTGATTGGATCAAACGGCATTTTTTTGTACAGGCTGGCATTGATGGCGTGTGTGCCGACCGTACCCATGAGCAGGGTGTAAGCATCGGCCGGCGCCTTGGCGGCAGCGGCTGAACCGATGTTGCCCCCGGCGCCGCCGCGGTTGTCGATGATGACCGGCTGGCCGAGTTCAGTGCTGAGCGCCGCGCCGACCACGCGCGCCAGAATGTCGGTGGTACCGGCTGGCGGGAAGGGCACGATGATGGTCAGCGGCTTGCTGGGGAAGGTCTGGGCATGGACCTTGCCGACGGCGCTCAGGCCGACGATGCAAGCGGCCAGTAGTGTGAGCGTGCCGGCATTGAACATCCGGCGTGAGGGATTTTTGATCAATCTCGAGTGAGTCATGGCCGATTTCTTCCTGGTGAGTTGCTGGGGATGCAAGGTTCCGGGCGATCACTGTGCCGCCGGGTCCCACGGTATCACACGGCAATGGGGCGCATCAGTCTGTGCACATCGCCAGCAGCGATGCGTTACCCCAAAGTGTGGCTCTCGCGCATCGTGCGCGACCTGACACGTGGGGTTTTTGCGACATTGATCCTGATTATCCGGGATAAACCGACCAAGAGCTTTCTCCTTATTCATTGCATACCGCCTGCATGGTAGTGACGCATCGCAGGACTGACGTTATCGTTTCAGACTCAAAGGAGTCCGCCATGATTCGCCGTCTCGTTGCCATGAGCTTTGTTGCCTTCGCCATGCCCGCCACCAGCCAGGTGATCGAGCGCATGCGCCTGACTGATAATGACCTGAGCTGCGCGCAAATGTATGGCGAGGCCCAGCAGATGGAGATGCTGGTTGCCAACGCGAGCCGTCTGCCGGCTGCGGCGCCCCCACCCCCGCTCGCGCCGCAGGGCACCGTGCCGCCCGCTGCAAACCCTCTTGCCGGATTCGCTTTTCCCGGACGGGCCGCCGTCGCTCCCCAGGGGCCCGGCGCCTACAATCAGGCCGCCATCAACCAGGCACAGATGCAGGCGTTGATGGCCCGCAGCGACCGCGCTGATGTGCGTGCGGCCGCCAATGATCCAGCCATGGTGGCGCAGGCGACCGCGATGATGCAGAACCCCCAGCTGGCCGTGGCAGCGCAACGCGCTGCGGCGACGGGCGTCAGTCCTGCAGTCATTCAGGGGCAACTGGCCGCCGCTGGCGCGGCGCAACAGGCTGCAGCGGCCTATGGTGCCTCACCGCAACAACGTGCCGTGCCGGCCATCGCACAGTTGCCGGCCCCTGCGGGGGGTGGCAACGCCAATGTCGGCGCTCAGGCTCAGGCGCGCAAGGAGTATCTGACCCAACTGTTCCTGTCGCGTGGCTGCCGTGTTTCCGATCTGCCGAGGTGATTGAATTCCTTTTCGGCTCCGGGCACGCTTGAGACCCCGTTCCAGATTCCATCCGCCCAATACTCTGATTAACCGTTTACCCCTCCGGAGAGCTGCAATGAAATCGTCCCTCGTGATTCTCACCCTGTGCACCTTGAGCAGCGCGGCCATGGCCCAGAACATCGACCGCGTGAAGATGACCGACAACGACATGAGCTGCCAGCAGATCTATGGCGAAATCGGTCAGATGGATGGCGTCATTGCCAAGGCAAACCAGCCGCAGCCCGTGGCGGCGGCGCCGGCGGCTGACAACAGTGCCGGTGCGCAGATTGCCGGAGCCGTGGTGGCTCAGGCTGCCGCGCGGTCAGGCTTTGGTGGTTTTGGAGGGTTTGGTGGCGCGCTGGGCAATCTGCTCGGCGGTGCGGCCCAGGCTGCGGCGCAGCAGCAGTCGCAACAGGACGCCGCCGCCCAGCAGGCCGCCGCCCAGGCAGCACAGCGCGGCGCACTGCTGGGTCAGCAGGCCCAGGGCCGCAAGGAACACCTGACCGGGCTGTTCCTCTCGAAGGGCTGCCGCATGAGTGACATCCAGCGCTGAGCATCCAACGCCTGCCCGGCAGCGCCTTGCGTCGCCGGGTGCTGTTTTGTCGTGCGTCTTAGAACAGGTCCTGAGGAAGCCACTTTCCGAAAAGATTGATATCCCGTCCGGAAGGAACGTACCATTTTTTTCTGGTCGCATCCCATCTCGCGCCCGCGGCCTTGGCTGCATCCTTTTCCTGAAACGGCACGTTCAGATAGGTCTGGCTCTGGTCGCCGCCGGCCGGACGTGGCGCCGGTGACGGGCTGGTCGTGGCGGGTGCGGCGACACCCACGCCAAAACTTCTGTCGATTCCGAACGGGTAGTCAGGCTCATCACGTTTGATGATCCGTGTCGTTCCATGGGCCGTCGTTTCGGCGACCTGAATGTCGCCGCCGATCCGCGAGATCGTAAAGTAGGGGGCGGCGAATGGCAGGTCTTCGTGGTTTTGCATATCCATGTCTTGGTGATGTCAGGAACTGAAACGTACCGGTGGCCGCGTCGTCCTCTTGGCGGGAGCCGGGTTCAGGAGTACGGGATCATAACGCGCCGCGCCTGCTGTTCCTTGAGTATTCAAGATTTTGGCAATAGGATGCGTGCTTGCTTCCTGTCGCGAGGCGCCGAGGGAGACGATCATGCAGGTCATAAGCAGCATGCGCACAAGCGGTCCGAATTTGTTGACGGCGTGGACTCCCGCGTCGCTGGCCGGGTCGGGCATGCCGGTGCGACGCCGGTTCCTGGTCGCGAGCGCTGGTCTGTTGATGTCGACATTCGTACCGGCAGCCTCGGCGGCGCGCCTGACCCACGGTGATATCGGTCTGATCCTCATGCATGGCAAGTGGGGCAGAACGCCTGGTCCGCTGGCGCCCTACTTTGAGCGCGAGGGCTATCGTGTGTCCAGCCCCGAAATGCCTTGGAGTGGCCGTCGCCTCTATGATGTCGAGTATGGCGCGGGACTCGACGAGGTGCATCGTGAAGTGGCAACGCTGCGCGCTGCGGGTGCCAAAAAAGTGATCGTTGGCGGGACAAGTTTTGGTGCCAATGGAGCGCTGGCTTACCAGGCCGTACATGGCGATGCTGACGCGCTGATCCTGCTGGCGCCGGGGCACATGCCCGGTGGATGGTATGGCTCCGGTTTCACGCGCGGCGAAGTGGATCAGGCCGAAACCCTGTCCAGAGCGGGCAAGGGGGATGAGCGCTTCAGTTTTACCGACTACAACCAGTCCAATTCGCGCCGCCTGAGTGCGCGTGCTGATGTGTATCTGTCTTACTTTTTTCCACGCGGACTGGGCAATATGAAGGTCAGTGCGGGCCGCTTAAGCCGGCCGGTTCCTGTGCTGGTCGTGAACTCGGCCAATGAAGTCAAGAGCCAGGGCCGCAGCTTCATCTTCGAGGCGTTGCCGTTACACCCGAAAAATGTCTACCTGGAATCGTCCATGGAACACGGGGCTGCGGCAGACGGTGCGCGCGCCGATGTTCAGCGCTTCATCGATTCGGTGACCGATGGATGGCAGATCGACGGCGCAGGCTGATCGTGCCCCGGTGTGGATTCAATGTTCGGACTAGGGCCGAACGCACGACAGGCCGATTTGCTTTCGATGCGTCGCATGCGTAGCATCGGCGCATGACATCAGCCCATCAAGACCCGGGTCTGCCCGACCCCGACCGCCTGACCAATCTTGAGGTCAAGCTCACCTTCCTCGAAGACCTTGTCGACCAGCTCAACGAGGTCGTGACCCGCCAGCAGCAACAGATTGAACTGCTGGTGCGCGAGCTTATGCGCCTGCGTCAGGAAGCCGCCGCGGGTGAGCGGGATGGAGATGCTGGCATGCGCAACCTGCGCGACGAGCTGCCGCCGCATTATTGAGAATTTGGCCGGTCTTTGCGCGGGCTCGACGGCTTGACGCGCGTTGCAGGGATCCGGCCGGTGAATCGCGCAAATTTGCGCCACATCAAGCAACAGTCAAAAAAGCCCCGGCTTGTGACCGGGTTGTTGTTAATATTTCCGACGGTAGGGGCGCATCCTGCGCCAAACCGCTGATGGCAAAACGCCTTCA
>CANJOT010000135.1 GCA_947475815.1 Burkholderiales bacterium
GAACCGAGCGGATTGTAATGCTGCATGGCTGGCGTGCCCTGAAACACGGCGCGCCCCTCGCCAAACTCGATCGGCGCAAAGCCGAGCAGATGGGCAATCGGCGCACCCGGGATTTCACCGCGCAGCATCGCGCCCAGAAACGCCAGACCGTTTTTTTCGCGCATCACATCCAGCGACACCACGCCGGGACCCGCCAGCTGCGTGCGCACAGCATCCTCTTCGGCCTGCCATTGCTGCTCGAGCGTGTGGGCCATGGTGGTCATCACGCGGCCTCGTCGATCCAGGTCATCTGTATGGCTTCAAGAATCTTTTCTCCGCAGCGGTTCGGGTCATCGTCAAAACCGTCGAGCTCCATCACCCAGGCGCGCAGATCGGTAAACCGCAGCTTTGTGGGATCGATATCGGGAAACTTGTCATTGAGGGCAATCGCGATCTCAAGCGTGTCAGTCCATTTCATATCAATGACCCTCCTTGACCTGGTTGATGGAATATTTCGGAATTTCGATGGTCAGGTCCTGATCCCTGACGCGCGCCTGACACGACAGGCGCGACAGCGGCGTGAGGCCCCAGGCGCGGTCGAGCAGATCGTCTTCATCCTCATCGGAAGGATCGAGACTGTTGAAGCCTGCGCGCACGATCACATGGCAGGTGGTGCAGGCGCACGACAGCTCACAGGCGTGCTCGATGTCAATGTCATGGTCGAGCAGCACGCGGCAGATGCTCTTGCCGGCCGGCGCCTCGATCTCGGCGCCCTGCGGACAGAGTTCCGGGTGAGGAAGAATCTTGATGATGGGCATGGTACGTTCGCTAGGTAATCAGACAATTTCGTCGAGCCGGCGACCGGTCAATGCAAGACGCACGCCACGGTCCATGCGGCGCGCCGCGAATTCTTCGGTGCCACGCGCCAGCGCTTCGATGGCGTTCTTGATGATGTTGTGATCGGTCCCCGCAGCCAGCACGCCGACCTCGGACATCAGGCAAGTCACGCGGCTGCGCTCTTCTTCACTGAGCAGATCACCATCGGAGGACAGTGCGGTCTGGGTGGCTTCAATCAGGCGGCGTGCATCGACCTGCTGCTCCACGAGCGCGCGCGCCTTCATGTCGATGGTTGAGGACTGAAAACCATCCTGCAACATGCGCGCAATGTCATCGTCAGCCAGACCGTAAGAAGGTTTGACCACCACCGAACTTTCAACACCCGAACCCAATTCGCGTGCAGCGACCGACAACAAACCATCGGCATCCACCTGATAGGTCACGCGGATGCGTGCCGCACCCGCCGCCATCGGCGGAATGCCACGCAACTCAAACCGGGCCAGTGAACGGCAGTCGGACACCAGTTCACGCTCGCCCTGCACAACGTGGATCGCGATGGCGGTCTGGCCATCCTTGAAGGTGGTGAACTCCTGGGCGCGCGCCACCGGTATGGTGGCGTTACGCGCGATCAGTTTTTCCACCAACCCCCCCATGGTTTCAACACCCAGCGACAGGGGAATGACATCGAGCAGCAGCCAGTCCTCGCCCGGCGGACGATTACCGGCCAGTAGATTGGCCTGAATGGCGGCGCCCAGCGCCACCACCTGATCGGGATCGAGATTGACCAGCGGCTCGCGGCCAAACAGGCCGGCGACGGCGGCGCGCACCTGCGGCATGCGGGTTGAACCACCGACCAGCACCACACCCTTGATCTCATCGGTCGAGAGTTTGGCGTCGCGCAGGGCCCGGCGCGTCGCAGCCAGAGTGCGCTGTATCAGTTCGGTGCTGGCGGCACTGAATTCTGCCCGGCTCACCGTCAGGGTATAAGCGGCGTCCGCCTGTGTGAACGACAGTTCGGTACTTTCGTCAGTACTCAGGCGCTCCTTGGCGGCGCGCGCTGCCATCAGCAGTTGCGCCCAGTCGCTGTTGTTCGAGCCGGGCAGACCAAGCCGCAACCGCACCAGCGTGGCCAGACGGTCATCAAAATCATCGCCCCCCAGCGCCGAGTCACCACCGGTCGCCAAGACCTCAAACACACCGCGCGACAGTTTCAGTATGGAAATGTCGAAGGTACCGCCACCCAGATCGTAGACGGCATAAATACCCTCGGCGCCATGATCGAGGCCATAGGCAATGGCGGCAGCCGTGGGTTCATTGAGCAGGCGCAGCACGTTCAGGCCGGCCAGTTGCGCTGCATCTTTGGTGGCCTGACGCTGGGCATCATCAAAATAGGCCGGCACCGTGATGACCGCACCAACCAGATCGTCACCCAGACTGTCTTCGGCGCGCTGGCGCAGCGTGGCGAGAATTTCGGCCGAGACTTCCACCGGACTCTTGACGCCGGCCACCGTGCGCATCTGCACCATGCCGGGCGTGTCGACAAAATCGTAGGGCAGATCCTTGCCATACAGACGGCGCACGTCGGCCAGGCCACGGCCCATGAATCGTTTGACCGACACCACCGTGTTGACCGGATCGATGGCGCGATGCGCCAGGGCGCTGGCGCCGATTGCTGCCGTCCCACCACGACGGTAGAGCACGGCCGATGGCAGCAGCGCGTTACCACTTTCATCGAGCAGCACTTCGGCCACGCTGTTACGCACCGCAGCGACCAGCGAATTGGTCGTGCCCAGATCAATGCCGACAGCCAGCCTGCGCTGATGCGGCGCAGGTGCCATGCCGGGTTCGGAAATTTGCAGCAATGCCATACGGGTTCAGACCTCGGTGGATTCGAGCGCGGCGTTGACTTCATCGCCGAACTTCTCAAGAAACATCAGTTTGCGCGCACTCGTGGCGGCGGCCTCGGTGTTGCCCTGCTCGTCGAGTTGCGCGGTGATGGTTGCAATCAGATCACGGCGCAGACCGCGGCCGTGTTGAGAGAGTTGTTCAAGGGCGTCGACATCAGCCAGAGCGCGTGCATCCTCAAGCGCCTCACGGGCTTCCATCTGCACCATCAGGAAATCGGTCGGCATGGCGACTGCGGCAGCCGCATCCACACCCCGCAGGCCACACAGGTAGACGGCACGTGCGAGCGGTTCACGCAGTGTTTGAAACGCGCCATTGACGTGGGTCGCCCACTGCAGCGCAACGCGGCGCTCGGCAGCGCCGGCACCGGCATAGCGGTCGGGATGGACCTGATTCTGCAATGCCCGGTAGGCCTGTTGGAGGGCCTCGGCATCGACCGCAAAACACTCGGGCAGACCAAACAGTTTGTAGTGCGTCTGACGGATGTCCATGCTAATAAAAAAGGTGGCCTGGCCGCCCTCCTAGACCGTAAATGACTCGCCGCAGCCACACTCGTTCTTGACGTTGGGGTTGCTGAACTTAAATCCTTCGTTGAGACCCTCGCGCTGAAAATCGAGCTCCGTGCCTTCCAGATACGGCAGGCTTTTCGGATCGACAAACACCTTCACGCCATGGCTTTCAAAAATCACGTCTTCGCCACTGGGCGCGTCGACATATTCAAGCTTGTAGGCCAGACCTGAACAACCCGTGGTGCGCACGCCCAGACGCAAACCCTGGCCCTGGCCGCGGCGTTCAATGTAGCGGGCCACATGTTTGGCGGCCTGTTCGGTGAGAGTGACGCTCATGTCAGTTCCTGTTTGTTGCGCGTTGTTCCTGCCTGTTCCTGCCTGGCCTGCCTGCTGATCCGGTCAGACTCAGGCTGCCTTTTGCTGCGTGGCTTCGTGCTTGTTGCGATAGTCGAGCACGGCCGCCTTGATGGCGTCTTCCGCGAGGATCGAACAATGGATCTTCACCGGCGGCAGAGCCAGCTCTTCGGCGATGTGGGTGTTTTGAATGGTCAAGGCTTCGTCGAGCGTTTTGCCCTTGACCCATTCGGTCACCAGCGACGACGAGGCAATCGCCGAGCCGCAGCCATAGGTTTTGAAACGCGCGTCTTCAATGCGACCATCACTGCCCACTTTGATCTGCAACTTCATCACGTCGCCGCAGGCGGGCGCGCCCACCATGCCGGTGCCAACCGATTCATCACCCTTGTCGAAGGTACCCACGTTGCGCGGATTTTCGTAGTGATCAAGAACTTTTTCGCTGTACGCCATTTTCTGCTCCTTCGATGCTGCGTTGTTCAGTGTGCTGCCCATTCGATGCTGTTCATATCCACGCCTTCTTTGTACATGTCCCAGAGCGGTGACAGATCGCGCAGCTTGGCGATCTTGCCCTCGATCAGGTTGATGGCAAAGTCGACTTCTTCAACCGTCGTGTAACGGCCGATGGTAAAACGGATCGAGCTGTGCGCCAGTTCGTCGCTGCGGCCCAGAGCGCGCAGCACGTAGCTCGGTTCCAGGCTCGCCGAGGTACAGGCCGAACCGGACGACACAGCCAGTTCTTTGATGGCCATGATGAGCGACTCGCCCTCGACAAAATTGAAGCTGATATTGAGATTGTGCGCGACACGGTGCTCGAGGTCGCCGTTGACATACACTTCCTCGATGCTGGTCAGGCCGGCAAGCAGGCGGTCGCGCAGGCTGCGCACGTGCTCCATCTCGCTGGCCATTTCCACACGGGCAATGCGGAAGGCCTCGCCCATGCCAACGATCTGGTGCACCGCCAGCGTGCCCGAACGCATGCCACGCTCGTGGCCACCACCGTGCATCTGCGCTTCAAGGCGCACGCGCGGCTTGCGGCGCACGTACAGCGCGCCGATGCCCTTGGGGCCGTAGGTCTTGTGCGCGGTGAAGGTCATCAGATCGACCTTCCATTTGTCCAGATCGATTTCCATCTTGCCGGTCGCCTGCGCGGCATCACTATGAAAAATGATGCCCTTCTCACGACACAGCTCGCCAATGGCGGGAATGTCCTGAATGACGCCGATCTCATTGTTGACCAGCATCACCGACACCAGAATCGTGTCCGGGCGGATCGCCTCCCGCAACTGCTCGATCGTGATCAGGCCATTTTCCTGCGGCTGCAGATAGGTGACTTCAAACCCTTCGCGCTCGAGCTCGCGGCAGGTATCCAGCACGGCCTTGTGTTCAGTCTTGACCGTGATGAGGTGCTTGCCCTTGTCTTTATAGAAGTGCGCCGCGCCCTTGATGGCCAGGTTGTTGCCCTCGGTGGCGCCCGACGTCCAGACGATTTCGCGCGGGTCACAATGCACCAGTTGCGCCACCTGCGAACGAGCTTCCTCGACGGCCTCTTCAGCGGCCCAGCCATACGCATGGCTGCGCGAGGCCGGATTGCCGAATTCCTCGCACAGATAAGGAATCATCTTTTCGGCAACACGCCGGTCCATCGGCGTGGTGGCCGAATAATCCATATAAATCGGGCGACGTTCTTGGCTCATGTCAGGTTCTCAACGCGAGAAAATTAATTGGTTGCAGGAGGTGCGGCTTCGGCCTTGGCTGTGCTGATGCGCTGATCGCGCAGCACACCCACCAGCCCGTCCTGGCTACGCTGGCGCAGGCGTTCGCGCTGTTGCGAAACGAGGTCGTGCAGGCTGACCGAATCAAGGTAGTCAATCATCTGACGATTCAGGCTGGACCACAGATCGTGGGTCAGACAGCGATGATCGTCGAGACAGTTTTGTTTGCCGCCGCATTGGGTGGCATCCAGAGGTTCGTCGACGGCATGGATGATGTCGGCCACCGAAATGTCGCTCATGCGCCGTGCCAGCGAATACCCGCCACCCGGACCGCGCATGCTTTCCACCAGTTCATGGCGGCGCAGCTTGCCAAACAACTGCTCAAGATAAGACAGGGAAATGCTCTGGCGACCGCTGATGCCAGCCAGCGTGACCGGACCGGCGTGTTCACGCAATGCCAGATCAATCATGGCAGTGACGGCAAAACGGCCTTTAGTGGTCAAGCGCATGACATCCTCACTCGCGAAAAACCCTTATGGGGCAAGATAGCTGGGAACACCAAACCGGTAATTCCCTAGCGATTTGCTCAAGTATAGGATTCCCGACCAATCTGGTCAAGTATTACTGTCATTTTTTTTCAGGGTGGCGTGACGGGACGCCGCTGCCGGCTGGCGGTATTGCAGGAGGGTAAAACGGGGAGGTCCGTAAGGTGGGGGACAGAACAGCAGGCAAGGCACCCCCGTCCGGCTGAGCGGCCCATCACAGCAAAACGGCCTGACTGAAACGGACGCTTCAGTCAGGCCGGACCGACAACCTGGATCAGGCTGCCGCTTTTTGCGCCATGCGGCGACGCACGAAATCGATCAGGTTGGCTGAAGCGTCTTCGACGTAATCAATGACGGTTTCAAATCCATCCGTGCCACCGTAATACGGATCAGGCACCACAGCCGACTCGTGTTCGGTGGCAAAACTCATCAGCAACTTGATTTTGTGGTGGTACTGACGCGGCGCCATCTGCTGCATGAATGCATGGTTGTCCCAGTCCATCGCCAGAATCAGGTCATAGTTGATGAAATCGTCGCGCGTCAGCTGACGCGCACGAATGGCCGACAGGTCGACACCACGTTTGCGTGCCACCGTCTGGGAGCGCGGATCCGGCGCTTCGCCCACATGGAAAGAATGCGTGCCGGCCGAGCCGACCTTGACGTGCGCGCTCAAGCCCGCGTCGTTGACCATGTTGCGAAACAGGCCCTCAACCGTGGGCGAACGACAAATGTTCCCCATGCAGACAAACAAAATCTTGAACGCTTCCGGCTTCACCATTTCAATCACCCTCTTCCCTGCCATCACTGGAATTCAGCTTGTCTCGTCAACAAGCCCCTCTCTTACCTAAGCCCTGCAACCACTTCATTCACCACAGGTCACGCATTTTTTGCTGCGCACGGCACCTTGCTCATGCCACCTTGCTCATGCCACCTTGCTCATGCCACCTTGCTCATGCCACTTTGCTCATGCCACCCTGCTTGCCCACATCACCAGCGTCTTTCACATCGGACAGCAGCGAGACCACGCTGCGTGAACCCGAGGCGCCAAACATTTGCTCCTTGAGGAGGGCCAACTGATCGCGGACCTGCGCCGCCTTCTCAAACTCGAGATTGCGCGCATGGTCGACCATGGCCTTCTCCAGGCGTTTGATTTCGCGCGCCATTTCGCGCTCATCAAGCTCCACGTAGCGCGCCCGTTCCTGCGCCACCTTTAAGTCTTCGCGGCCGCGCTGCGGATCGTAAACGCCATCAATCAGTTCACGCACCTGCTTCACAATGCTGCGCGGCGTGATGCCATGCTCCGTGTTGAACGCCACCTGACGCGCACGCCGGCGGTTGGTTTCGTCCATCGCCCGGCGCATCGACTCCGTCACCACGTCGGCATACAAAATTGCCGTGCCATTCAGATTGCGCGCCGCCCGGCCGATGGTCTGAATCAGCGAACGCTCGGCGCGCAGGAACCCTTCCTTGTCGGCGTCGAGTATCGCTACCAGCGACACTTCCGGTATATCCAGCCCCTCGCGCAACAGGTTGATACCAATCAGTACATCAAAAACACCCAGGCGCAGATCACGGATGATCTCGGCGCGCTCGACGGTTTCGATGTCGGAGTGCAGGTAACGCACTTTGACACCGTGATCCGCCAGATAATCAGTCAACTGCTCGGCCATGCGTTTGGTCAGCGTGGTGACCAGCACCCGCTCGCCCTTTTCGGCGCGCAGATTGATTTCGGTCAACACATCATCCACCTGGCTGACCGCCGGGCGCACTTCAATGCGCGGGTCGATCAGGCCGGTCGGACGCACCAATTGCTCAACCACTTGCCCCGTCTGTGCTGCTTCATATGCGGCCGGCGTGGCCGAAACAAAGACCGTTTGGCGCATCTTTCGCTCGAATTCAGCGAATTTCAACGGCCGGTTGTCCATCGCCGACGGCAAACGAAAGCCGTAATTGACCAGGTTTTCCTTGCGCGCCCGGTCGCCGCGATACATGCCGTTCAACTGGCCGATCAGCACATGGCTTTCGTCCAGAAACATCAGGGAATCCTGCGGCAGGTAATCAATCATCGTCGGCGGCGGATCGCCCGGCGCCGCACCCGAGATATGGCGCGAGTAATTCTCGATCCCCTTGCAGAAGCCCAACTCGCTCATCATTTCCAGATCAAAACGCGTGCGCTGCTCAAGACGCTGCGCCTCGACCAGCTTGTTTTCGCGCATGAAAAACTCCAGCCGCTCGCGCAACTCCACCTTGACCGTTTCCACCGCGTTCAGCACTGTCTGGCGCGGCGTGACGTAATGCGAACCCGGATACACCGTAAAGCGCGGAATCTTCTGGCGTACCTTGCCGGTCAGCGGGTCAAACAGCTGAATGCTCTCCACCTCGTCGTCAAACAACTCCACCCGCACGGCCAGCTCGGCATGTTCCGCGGGAAAGATATCGAGCACATCACCGCGCACCCGAAACGTGCCCCGCGAAAAATCGACCTCATTGCGCTCGTACTGCATCTGGATCAGCCGGCTGATCAGCTCACGCTGGGGCAGCTTGTCCCTGACACGCAGGGTGAGCACCATCTGGTGGTAATCCGCCGGATTGCCGATACCGTAAATCGTCGACACCGTGCCCACAATGATGGTGTCGCGTCGCTCCAGCAGCGACTTGGTGGCCGACAGCCGCATCTGCTCGATGTGTTCATTGATGGACGAATCCTTCTCAATAAACAGGTCGCGCTGCGGCACGTAGGCTTCCGGCTGGTAGTAATCGTAATAACTGACAAAGTACTCGACCGCGTTGTTCGGAAAAAACTCGCGAAATTCGGAGTACAGTTGGGCTGCTAGGGTTTTGTTCGGCGCCAGCACCAGCGCCGGCCGACCGCAACGGGCGATGACATTGGCCATCGTAAAGGTCTTGCCAGAGCCCGTCACCCCCAGCAAAGTCTGGTACGCCAGACCGTCATTGATGCCCTCAACCAGCTTGTCGATCGCGGCCGGTTGATCCCCTGCGGGCGCAAACGGCTGGAACAGCTGATAAGGGCTGTCCGGAAAGGTCACAAACTCAGACCCGATCGGCGAGGAAGACAGATG
The DNA here is from genome assembly GCA_947475815.1 of Burkholderiales bacterium. Taxonomy (GTDB): domain Bacteria; phylum Pseudomonadota; class Gammaproteobacteria; order Burkholderiales; family Burkholderiaceae_D; genus CANJOT01. The sequence continues at coordinate 8,925 of CANJOT010000135.1, forward strand.
TGCGGCCATGTTAGAATCCGTTGCGCTCCACAATGGAGCATGCGGATTGAGAAAAAATTGGTTGTTGCGATGCAATAAGGGCGATCGAGCATTATCCCGCCGAAGGCCCCGCAACGCCAGCTTTTTATTTTTTTCGTTATGAATCAAAGTTTTACAAAGTCACATCCAAAACGTTCGACACGTGCCGCGCCACAGCGAAACCAAACCTTGGTGCATGCACCACTTCAGCGAAAGCCAACCATGACCCGCTCCATTTTCGAGACCCTCGAGCTTGCGCCACGCGATCCTATTCTCGGCATGACCGAGCAATACAACGCCGACCCGCGCCCCACCAAAGTCAACCTCGGCGTCGGGGTTTACACTGATGAGAACGGCAAACTGCCTTTGCTCAAGGCCGTCACCGAAGCCGAAAAGCTGCGCGTCGCCACCACCCCCCCGCGCGGTTATCTGCCGATTGAAGGCATCGCCGGCTACAACCTGGCCGCGCAAAGCCTGCTGTTTGGCGCCGACTCGCCGGTGCTGGCCGAAGGCCGCGCCGTCACCATTCAAGCGCTGGGTGGCACAGGTGCCCTCAAAATCGGTGCCGACTTCATCCGCCGCATCGCCCCCGATGCCCAGGTCTATATCAGCGACCCGAGCTGGGAGAACCACCGCGCCCTGTTCGAATCGGCCGGCTTCACCGTCAACAACTACCCCTATTACGACGTCAATACACGCGGCGTCAACTTCAGCGGCATGCTCGACTGCCTCAACAAGCTGCCGGCGCGCACCGTGGTTGTGCTGCACGCATGCTGCCACAACCCCACCGGTGTGGATCTGAGCGACGAGCAGTGGCGTCAGGTCGTGGAAGTCGCCCGCGCCCGCGAGCTGATCCCCTTCCTCGACATCGCCTATCAGGGTTTTGGTGACGGCATCGACGCCGACGCCGCCGCCGTGCGCCTGTTTGCCGCCACCGACCTCGACTTCTTTGTCGCCAGCTCCTACTCCAAGTCCTTCTCTCTGTATGGCGAGCGTGTCGGCGCCCTGACCATCGTCACCGGCAGCCGCGACGAATCGACGCGTGTGCTCAGCCAGGTCAAGCGTGTCATCCGCACCAACTACTCCAACCCACCCACGCATGGCGGCTCCATCGTGGCCACGGTGCTCAA
>CANJOT010000136.1 GCA_947475815.1 Burkholderiales bacterium
CCGGCCTGAGCGGCATCGGCCAGATACCAGGATTGCCCGCCGGCCTCGCCGTCGCGCGCCAGCACCAGCAACTGGCTGGCGACATCACCGTGCAGCACCAGCGTCTTGCCGCCGTTCAACAGGCCGTTGGCCTGCAGCGTCCTGACGGGCGCATCACTTTCGCCGGGCTGATCTTCGCAAAAGGCCAGCGCGTACAAACCATGGCCGGCGCACAGCTGATCGAGCGATGCGCGCGCCAGCGGCTCCGCGATACAGCTCGCCAGCAGTTGACCACACAGGATGCCGTGGCCAAACAGGGGCTCAAGAAACAGGTGCTCGCCGGCACAACGCATCAGCGCGCAGACGGCCTCCAGATGCCCGCCAAATCCACCATCGGCGACGGGCCGATGCAGGGCCAGCCAGCCCATGTCGGCCTGATCGCGCCAGGCCTGCGCCGAAAATCCGCCCTCGGTTGCCAGCCACTCGCGCCGGCGCTCGAAGGCATATTGCTGCTCGCCATAACGCTGCACGCTGTCGGCGAACAGCTTGAGGGTATCGCGGTCGATCGACTCGTGCATTGCGGCGTCCATTCAGAGCCCCAGGGCCAGCTTGGCCATGATGTTGCGCTGGATCTCATTCGATCCGCCATAGATGGTGGCGGCGCGGCCATGCAGATGGTCCTTGAGGATACCCGGCGCCTCGAATGGCCCGAAACCCGGATCCTGACCCATGCCGGCCAGGTCGCGCGCATCGTAAACAATACCCGCCAGTCCGAGCGCATCCACCATCGCCTCGGCGATGTCCTGCTGCAGTTCGGAACCGCGCAGTTTCATCAGCGAGGCCTCGGCGCCTGGTTCAACGCCAGCCATGGCATCTGCAACGGTCTGGTGACAGGTCGCGCGCAACACGAACAGGCGCAGCTTGAGTTCAGCAAGACGGCGCGCAAACGCCGCATTGTCGGCCAGCGGCTGGCCGCCCTTCAGCGTGTTCTGCGCCAGATGCTCGAGCCTGCGCAACTGGCGCGTCGAGCGCCCGACCTCGGACACCAGCACGCGCTCACCGGACAACAATACTTTCGCGTAGGTCCAGCCACCGCCCTCTTCGCCGACGAGGTTTTCGAGCGGCACGCGCACGCGGTCGAGGAACACTTCATTGACGTCATGACAGTGGTCCATCGTGAGGATGGGACGCACCGTCACGCCGGGCGACTTCATGTCGATGAGCAAAAATGAAATGCCTTTTTGCGGGCGGTCTTCCTGGCTGGTGCGCACCAGGCAGAACATCCAGTCGGCAAAATGGGCGTAGGTGGTCCAGAGCTTCTGGCCAGTCACCACATAACTGTCGCCATCACGCTCGGCGCGCGTCGCGAGGCCGGCCAAGTCGGAACCGGCACCGGGCTCGGAATACCCCTGAGCCCACCAGTCTTCGCTGCTGCGGATACGCGGCAGAAAACGTTCCTTCTGCTGCGCTGAGCCAAAGGTGTACAGGATCGGGCCAACAAAATTGATACCGAAGGGAATCAGCCAGGGGGCGCCGGCGCTGGCGGTTTCCTCTTCGAATACAAAACGCTGCAGGGGCGTCCAGTCGCAGCCGCCCTGCGCGGCTGGCCAGTGACCGGCCGACCAGCCCTTGCGGTGCAAAACCTGCAGGTAGCTCAGGTAATCGGCCTTGCCGAGCTTGAGGTTGTAAAACACCTTGTGGCGCAGTTCTGCGGGCAATTCCTGCTCGCAGAACGTCCGTACCTCGGCACGGAAGGCTTCGATCTCCTGGCTCATGTCAGTTGGGCTCGACGCCGGCGGCCTTGACCAGTTCGGCGTTGATGGCGAAATCGCGCTTGAGGAAGGTTTCGAAATTGTCGACGGTCATGAACATCGGATCCATCACCAGGGTGGCAAATTTTTCGCGCAACTCGGGCGAACGCAGCGCCTTGGTCACTTCTTCGTTGAGGCGGTTGACGATGGCACGTGGTGTCTTGACGGGCGCGAACATACCGATCCAGACATCGTAATCCGAATTGGCCAGACCCGCTTCCACCGAGGTCGGCACACCGGGCAGTGCCGACGACCGCGCCGAACTGCTCACCGCCAGGCCAAGCAGGCGGTCGGACTTCATGAACGGCAGGGCCAGGCCAATCGGGCTGAAGTAATAGTCAACCCGGCCGCTGATCACTTCAGTGATCGCTTCGGACGAGCCTTTGAAAGGAATATGCGTGCCGGTATAACCGCCGGCAATGCGCAGGCGCTCGGCCCCCAGATGGGTGACGCCACCGGCGCCGGCCGAGGCGTAATTGATCGCACCCGGCTTGGCCTTGGCCACCTTCACCAGATCGGCCAGCGAACGGATGCCCTTCGCCGGCGCGATCACCAGCACCATCGGCACCGACACAATCGGTGCCACGCCGATGAAATCTTTGGCCGGATCATAAGGCAACTTGCGGTAGGTGGCCGGTGTGACGGTATGGGAATTCGAATGGATCATGAAGGTATAACCATCGGCATCGGCATGCGCCGCCGCCGACGCACCGATGGTGCCGCCGGCACCTGGCTTGTTTTCGACGATGATGGGCTGGCCGACCTGTTTCGAGACCTGTTCGAGCAACTGACGGGCCACGGTATCGGTGGCCGCCCCCGGTGCGAACGGCACGATGACACGAATCGGTTTATTCGGCCAGGGCGCGCCTTGCGCATGGACGGCGAGCGGCACGACGGCAGCAAAAGCGAGGGTGAGGAGCGAGCGGACGAGGGACGTTTTCATGAAGCCTCCTGTTGTGAGTTCTTGTCGGTGAGGTGAATGGTGTTGGTCTTGTACGGTTGAATAAAGTCGGCGGCAGCACGATCATGGGTCAAACATTGGCGCCACTAAGCTGACGTGCCAGCGGCATGACGGGCAGGACCGGCCAGGTCCACGCGGACTTGCGTTTGCCACCCCAGGCCTTGAGCAGGCCGGTGATGGTCCAGCGCAGCAGATCATCGAGGCGCGAAAACTCGGCGGTATGACGGGTCAATTGCCCGGTGAGGTACATCACGCTCATGATCTGCAGGGTGATACCCTCGATGGGCGCATCGGTGGACAGCTCGCCCGAGGCCACCGCCATCCGCACGGCCGCGCGGATTTCATCTTCGAGCTGAGTGAGGATGGAGCGGATTAGCTGACGCATGCCAGGCGTGAGTGCATCGGCCTCCATGGAAAAGCGCGACACCAGACCCCAGGGCCGGCCGCCACGGCCATCGGAGTTGAAGCGCAGATAGCAAAACCAGGTCCAGTCGCGCATGCGCACGAATTTCTCGAGCAGCGAGGTGGTCTCATCGGTCCAGATGGCCGCGGTCGCCTCCAGAGTTTCGCGCGCCACGCGGCGCAGCACGGCCTCCGCCAGGGCCGCCTTGGTGCGATAGTAATAATGAACGTTGGAATGGGTGATGCCCAGTTCCTTGCCGATACCGAGGTAGGACACGCCACGATAACCGTGGCGGATGAACATCTCGGTGGCGACCGCCTCGATCTGTTCGGTCGGATCGACGCCGGCATTGGCAGCGCGACGCACGTTCAGCACACGCGTTGCCACAATACCTCCTGCATGGCGCGGCGGCCTTCGGGATCGGGCTCGGTGGCCAGCAGCAGCTGGTCGGCAGCCGGAAAGCCGAGCTTGCGGATCAGGTCACGGCCCTGCCAGTTGGGAATCCAGCAAATTTCGACATGATGCAGGACCCGATCGTCCTGCAGACTATACCGGCCGCTATACGCCACCATGCGATCGATGCAGGCGGCCTTGTCCCGGTCGGGTATGTTGCTCCACTCGCCGCGAAAACGCGGCCGGTCATTGGCGCCGATCAGAACCTGCATGTGCCCCGAAGGCCAGTAGCTGATGCAGCCGGGAGCGTTCGGCCCGAGGGCATCAAACCAGCTGCCGTTGGCGCGCTGTTCGAGAAAGGAAAGCAGGCGCCAGTGGCCAACGATCTGTTCAGTGGTGATGCTCATGTCGTGACCCCGTGATCAGGTTCTGGCGGCGCGTGTCGACAGCATGTCGCGCGCGATGACCATGCGTTGCACTTCGGACGGGCCTTCACCAACACGGCGGATGCGCAATTCGCGATACCAGCGTTCCAGAGGCAGTTCGTGGGTCATGCCCATGCCACCGAAGATCTGCATGCAGCGGTCGACCACACGCCCCGCAGCCTCGGTGGCAAACACCTTGGCAATCGACGCATCGGTCTTGATGTCGAGACCGCGGTCGCCCTTCCATGCCGCCTGGTAGACCAGCAGGCGTGCGGCGCGCAGATCCATTTCGGAATCGACCAGCATCCACTGGATTGCCTGGCGATCCGACAGCAGAGTGTCGAAGGTCTTGCGCTGCTTGGCCCATTCGATGGCCAGATCGAGCGATGCCTGGGCCACCCCGATGCTCGCCGCGCCGTAGGGCACGCGCGCATGCACCCACCATTCATCGGCCATCTGGAAACCCTGACCTTCTTCGCCGAGACGGTCCTCCACGGGAATTTCGTAATCCTTGAAATGCACCTCGAACGGCTGGTAGGAACGCATCAGGCCGATCTTGCGTAGCTCGATGCCGGGACGCTTCGGATCGATGATGAAGGCACTGATGCCAGCCCGGTCGCCGCCGGCGCCGGTGCGCGCGAACAGCACGCCCCACTCGCCGGTGTCGATGCCGGAGATCCACATCTTCGAGCCGTTGACGATGTAGCGGTCACCAACCCGTTCGGCGCGCGTCTTGATCGCACGCGCCGGATCGGAGCCGCCGCTGGGCTCGCTGATGGCGATGAAGGTTTTGGATCCTTTAGCAATGGCCGCAGCGCCATACTTCTCGATCTGCGCCGGCGTGCCACGGAAAATGATCTTCGGCGGGTCCTGGCCGAGCGCACCGCCAGCGGGGAAGTACAAACCCATGCGGCACTTCGCAGCCTCCTCGGCGACGACACACTGACCGAGCAGATTCAGGCCCGCACCGCCATGTTCAGCCGGCGACTGGGCGCACCAGATACCCATGGCGCGCGCCTTGTCCTGCAATGGCTTGAGCACTTCATCGGGCAGGCTGATGGCATCGTGCGGCAGCTTGTTTTCGGCCGGACGCACGTCGTGTTCCATGAAGCGCCGCACGGTGTCGGCCAGCATGACGTACTCCTCAGGCATGGTCCAACTGCCCGTCTGATCCAATGCCGCGCCGGGCTCGCTCATGCGTATCCTGTTCACTGTGGTATCTGATCTGGCTTGAACATGCACTTTATGCGGTTTAGACATACATGTCAAACATCCATGTTAAGGTACTCTCCGGTATCAACAAGGCTTCGGGAACCCTTCAGCCAGATTGCAACCAGCCCGCTTTAAGCGAAGATATTGAACATGACCCGAATCACTTACGATTTCCTGATGTCGCAGCGTGAAACCGACGTGCCGTATGCCTATACCGAACGTGACACGATGCTCTACGGCGTGGCCATCGGCATGGGACGCGATCCTTTCGACACCACGGAACTCGATTTTGTCTACGAGCGCCGTGGCAGACTCAAGGCCGTGCCCAGCCAGGCGATTGTCATGGCGCGCCACAACCTGATTTATGAAATCGGCCTGAACGTGCCGAAAATGCTGCACGCCGAACAGAAACTCACCCTGCACCGGCCGCTGCCGACCGAAGGCCAGCTCACAGCCCATCACCGCATTGTCGAGGTCTACGACAAGGGGGCGGCCAAGGGCCTGATGATCGAAACCGAGTCGCGCGTACAGCTGAGCAGTGGCGAAGCCCTGTTTGACATCTACAGTCTGTATTACGCGCGCGGCGATGGCGGCATCGGCGGCTCAAGCCGGCCGCAGCGCGCCGCCCATCCGATGCCGCAGCGCGCCCCGGATCTGGTGCGCGTCACACAAACCCTGCCCAGTCAGGCGCTGATCTACCGGCTGACCGGCGACCGCAACGTCATTCACGGTGACCCCGACATCGCCCTGCAGATGGGATTTGCCGCGCCCATCCTGCATGGCTCGTGCACCATGGGCATCGTCTGCCGTGAAGTGCTGGCCGGCGTCTGCGGCTACGACAGCACCCGCATGAAAACTCTGGGCGTGCGGTTCACCTCGGTGGTCTACCCGGGGGAACGTCTGGAAACCGATATCTGGGTTGACGGCAACATGGTGTCATTCCGCTGTCGCGCCCCCGAACGCAATGTCGTCGTGCTTGATCACGGCGAATGTGCAATCACCACTCCCTGAAACCTGCATCAGAACAAGTCCAGGCAGCGCTGATCAGACACTGGCGCGTGGCTGAAGCCGCTCAGACCGGCGCGAACATCGGCACCGGCTGACCATTTACGGCCGGCTTGAACACCAGCCTGACCGGCATGCCGATGCGCACGGCATCCAGATCACAATCGACGATATTGGTCATCATCGACGGTCCCTCGGCCAGCGTGACGTAGGCGATGCAAAAAGGCGTGGGACCGACCCGGCGCGACACGCTGAAGGTGTATACCGAACCCAGGCCGGATGCGGCAAACCACTCGGTATCCCCCATGCAGAACGGGCACAGGGTGCGCGGATACCAGTGCACCTGACCGCAGTCGAGGCACTTCTTGAGCATCAGCCGGCCTTGCTTGGCCTCCTCCCAAAGCACGCTGGCATCAGGACGCACATCGGGGGCGGGAAATTCACGATCGATAAAAGGTGTGCTCATGATCACTCGCTCTCCATGATGACGGTTGCGCTGCCGTGGCGCGAACCAAGATTGCCGCCGGTGCCATGCGCCAGGGCGAGATGACAATCGCGCACCTGCACGGCCGGATGGGCTTCACCGCGCAACTGGCGCACGGCTTCGATCACCTTGGTCATACCGCCGCGATTGGCCGGGTGGTTGTTGCACAGGCCACCGCCATCGGTATTGACCGGCATGCGGCCCACGCCCGAGATCAGCTTGCCATCGGACACAAAGGCGCCGCTCTTGCCACGCGCGCAAAAGCCGAGGTCTTCGAGCTGCAACATCACCGTGATGGTGAAACTGTCGTAAATCGAGGCGTATTGAATATCGGCCGGCTTGACGCCGGCTTCCTCGAACGCGCGCGCACCCGACCAGGCGCCGGCGGTGCTGGTCAGGTCTAGCCGGCCGCCCTGCTGGCCCTTGACGGCCTCACCGCAGCCAATCAGCTTGACCAGGGGACGATTCAGGCTGCGTGCAATTTCGGGCCGCACCAGCACCAGCGCGCCGCCGCCATCGCTGACCACACAACAGTCGAGCCGATGCAGCGGGTCGGAGATCAGCGGTGAACCGACCACGTCTTCGACCGTGACCAGATCGCGCAGCATGGCATTGGGATTGTGTTGCGCATGATGCGAAGCGGCCACCTTGACCCAGGCCAGCTGTTCGGCGGTGGTGCCGTATTCGTGCATGTGACGCATCGCGGCCATGGCGTAGCCATTGATGGTCACCAGACCATAGGGTGCTTCAAAGGGCGAATCGGGAATCTGGCCGCCATAATTGCGCGGCACCGTGCCGCTCGAACCTTCGGAGCGTGGCCGGCCGGCCAGCGTGATCAGCGCGACATTGCATTTGCCGGCGGCAATCGCCGCCGCGGCATGGGCCACATGCACGAGGTAGGAAGAACCGCCGGTATCGGTCGAGTCGATATGGCTCGGCTTGATACCCATGTAATCGATCATGTTGATCGGTCCCAGGCCAGGGGCGTCGCCGGCGCAGAAATAGGCGTCGACATCGGCCAGCGTCAGACCGGCATCGCGTAACGCGCCGCGGGCGCATTCGGCGTGCAGCTGGGCCACGGTTTTATCTGGTGCCTTGCGCGTCGGATGTTCGTATGCGCCGGCGATGAATGCCCGTCCTTTGATGCTCATGAACTCCCCTTGTGTCTTGTTATTGAATCAATCGGATCAATCGGATCAGGCGGCCACCGGTAGCCGCAGACAAGCCAGCCGTGTGATCCATGGTTCCAGCAGGGCGCCCTGTTCTTCGCGCCGTACGGCAAATTCATCCTGGCCCACGTGCATGCTACCGACCGGTTCCTCACCGGCAAAGGGCAAGGCGCCGAGCGCGCCAAAACAGCGATCATGCGCCAGGCAATGCGGATAGATCAGGTGCCAGACCTGATCGCGCAGAAACCACTGATCCAGATTGGGCGTCTCGACCTGTCCGCTCTGGTATTGGGCAAACAGTTGATGCAGGTCGGGCAGCACACCGGCCACCCCACCCCACATCCCGGCGAGCATCAGATCGGTGTGGGTCCACCAGTCGCGCATGACATGAAACCAGCGCTCCGAATCGAGCCAGTCGCGCACCGCCTGCGCCTCGCGTGCGCCGATCACGGAATCGCAATCGCGCACCATGAAATAGCCCACGCCGGGGTCATTGGCAACGAGAAAACGGCGCATCAGCCGGTGGCGGTTGTTCAGACGATTCAGGTCGGTTTCGACGATCAGCTCGGCACCCAGCTCACGCAGGGTTTTCTGCAATTCCTGGGGAACGGTGCGATCGACATAAAAACGACAGCGCCAGTCTGGATAGAGAACACGCGCAGCCAGCACGTTCTGCAGGGCACCGCGCAGATATCTTGGGTTATCGCCCCACAGGCTAAAGGCAATGACGCTCGGTTTGCCGCGGGCAAATTCGGACGGCAGGCCGCCGGGCGGGCGCCAGTTGCTGGTGCGGCGCAGCGCCGCCGCATGCTTGAGGATCAGGGCGCGCCGACCAGCGGAACGCGCCTCGGCCAGCCGGCCCAGCCGGAAATTCGATTGCGCCAGACTGTCCCAGGCGACCGGCACGCGGTCATTGCGCGCGACCGCGCGCAACAGGACCTCGATGGCGCGCTCATCCTTGCCGGCACGCGACAGACACACGCCATGGTTGAGCAGCGCTTCGTAGTCGTCCGGGTGGGCCTTGTTGACCTGACCAAAAATGACCGCCGCAGCCTTCCAGTCACCGACCATCGAAAAATAGAAACCCAGTTGCACACCCAGGCGCAGCGGAAAAGGCACCGGGTCGACATTGATCGCGGTGACAGTGGCGCCAATCGCTTCCTGCCTCTTGCCCAGAAGCCAGAAATCGTGCGCCTTGATGTTCCATCCTTCTGGTGTACTCATGGCCACAATTATAAGGGGATCGGCGCGCAGCGGCACAAGCCGACCATAGAGTAGAATCGGTCAACAAAGACAATAAGAGGAAGCCCAACATGCGTTTGCCATCACTGCTACCGCGCCTGACGCGGGTTTGCCTGACCCTCGTGCTGAGCTTGGCTGCGTTCAGCGCCAGCGCGCAATTTCCTACCCGGGCGGTGACCATCGTCGTGCCGTTCACCACGGGTGGCTCAAACGACATCTTCGCGCGCGCCATTGGCGCTGAACTGAGCCGCATGTGGGGCCAGCCGGTGATCGTCGAAAACCGGCCTGGTGGCGGTGGCTCCATCGGTGCCGGGCAGGTCGCGCGCGCCGCGCCCGATGGTCATACCGTCATGCTGATGTCGTCTGCCTTCACCATCAGCGCGGCGCTGCAACCCAATCTGCCGTTTGATCCGATCCGCAATTTCACCTCGGTCGCTTTGGTCGGCAAAGGCCCGATGCTGCTGGCGGCCTCGCTCGGCTCGGGCGTGAAAACCCCTGCCGATCTGGTGGCGATCGCGCGTGCCAATCCGGGCAAGCTGCGGTTTGCCTCAGCCGGCGCGGGCAGCGCCAATCACATGGCTATGGAGTTGCTCGACAACGTCGGCAATTTCAAGATGCTGCACGTACCCTACAAAGGCGGCTCGCAAGCCATCACCGACATCATCGGTGGCCACGTCGATCTCTACATGGGCAGCGTGCCACAAATTCGCCCGCACGTACTCGCCGGCAAAGCGGTCGCGGTCGGCGTGTCGAGCC
>CANJOT010000137.1 GCA_947475815.1 Burkholderiales bacterium
AATCGCGCGCGCCAGCGCCACACGCTGTTGCTGGCCGCCGGACAATTCCGAAGGCTGGCGCTGGGCCAGGCCCGACAGGCCGACCACCTCGAGCGCCCACTTGACCGACTCGCGGGTATCTTTGACACCGCGCACGCTCAGCGGAAACGCGACGTTCTCGGCCACGGTCATATGTGGCCAGATCGCGTAGGACTGAAACACCATGCCCAGATTGCGTTCGTGGGAGCCAACAAAAATATCGCGTTGCGCATCCGACACCACCTGACCGTCGATTTCGATCGAGCCGCCGTTGGTGCGCTCCAACCCCGCAATGCAGCGCAGCGTGGTGGTTTTGCCGCAGCCGCTCGGTCCGAGCAGGGTGACGAACTCACCGTCTTCGACGCTGAAGGAAATGCCGTGCACGATGGTGACGGTGTCGTAAATCTTGACCAGATTGGAAACGCGAATGCCCATATTATTTTCCGTGACTGCGCGTGTTCGGCCGGGCCGGCGTCATGCCTTGAGCCTGGGTCGCACACGCGTGAGCAGCATGAGTGCATACATGAAGATGAAAACGGCGATCATCGAAATCAGCGAAAGCGCGCAGGCCAGACCCCAGTTGGCCTGCTCGAACGATGACCAGATCGAAGTCGAGAGTACATTCGACGAGGCGGTATACAGTAGCACTGCCGACGCGATCTCGCGGAAAAATGCCATGAACAGCAGGAAGTAGGCGCCTTGCAAAGAGGGAATGGCCAGCGGCACGAGCACGCGTTTGATCGCCTGCAGGCGTGTTGCGCCGGCGGTCCAGGCGGCCTCTTCCAGACTCTTGTCGATCTGCACCAGACGTCCGCCGATGGTTTCGGTGGCGTAAGACAGAAAGCGTGTGATGAACGCCACCACCAGTATGGTGACCGTGCCGTAGATCGGCAGCGGCAGGTAGGCATAAGCCCACAACAAGCCGAGTCCGAGCACCACGCCCGGCACACCGAAGGGCAGGCTGGCGGTGAAGTCGAGCACCCGATAACCCGGCGGGCGGTGGCGCAGCGTGAAATAGCTGATCAACGACGATAGCATCACGCCCAGCAAGGCACCCAGGCCAGACACCACCAGCGTGTTCCAGAACGAGCGCATGGTCGAGCCTGATTCCCACAGGAACAGGTAATTGCGCAAGGTGTAAGCCGCTTCCAACGGATTGGCTGAGAAATATTTAATCACCGATACATAGGCCAGCATGATCACTGGCAGGAACAGCGCCAGCGTCACATAGCCCCAGCACAGCAGGCCGGCGGCCCACTTCCAGCGACCCAGCGGAATCGACACCAGCCGGCCGGCCTTGCCGGTGGTTACGGCCAGGCGGTTGTTGCGCGCGATGCGCCGCTGAAACCACAGTGCTACCGCGGTGAGTGCGCTGAGGGCCAGGCCGAGCGACGCCGCCAGGCCATAGTCGGGCGGCGGGAACCGTACCAGCAGGTAGAGCTGGGTGGCGAGCACGGTAATGTGGCCCGGGATGCCCATCAGGGCCGGAATGGCAAACTGTTCGATGGCGAGGATGAAGGACAGCACCACGCTCGAGGTCAGCGAAAAGCTCAGCAGCGGCAGGGTCACCCGGCGCAGCACGGCAAACGGCGAGCCGCCCGAGGCGCGCGCCGCCTCCTCAAAGGTGGCGTCCATGCCAATGATCGGGCCGCGCATCACCAGATAAACAAACGGTATCTGGTGCAGCGACATGACAAACACGATGCCGACGATGGAGTAGGCATCGACCTTCCAGTCTTCCAGGCCGAGGAGGTCCTGCAGCACGCCATTGATCAAGCCGCCCGGTGAGCCGATGATGATCCAGGCCATCGCGAGGATGAACGAGGGCAGGAAAAAACTCAGGCTGACCAGCGCACTGACGACGCCCCCGCCGCGAAAATCGGTGCGGTGGATGATGATGGCAATGGCCGTGCCAAAGAGAGCCGAGATCAGGCTGGATGCGACGCCGATGCTGATGGTGGTCGTGAACGTGCTGACCACGCCGGGCGAGGCCAGACCGGCCCAGTTGGCCAGCGTCCATTCCCCCGGCAGGCCGGGTGCGGCGTTGCGCACGCTGCCGATCAGTAGCGCGACCAGCGGGATGAGCACCAGCAGGGCAACGATCACAAAGGTGGCGATATACAGTCCGCCCAGCACATAGCCGGCACCGAACAGCGGCTCGGTGCCTTGTTTGCGCGCCAGGATTCTTGGTTCTTCAGCGACTTCGGTAACGCTCAACTTGTTTTCCCGTGCATGGTTTGTTGGTGAACTGCCGTGGCTGTGTGCTTATTGCACGCCGAAGGTGGTGCGCCAGTGATCGACGATCTGTTTTTGTTTGGCCGGCGGGATCAGGGTCAGGCCATCGACCGCCTTGGACAGCGTGGCCGTAGGTGGCAGATGCGACAGCGGCGGGATGCCCGGACGCGAGCCCGGCAGGCCGGCATACAGTTGCATCATGATCTGGCCGCGCGGGCTGAGCAGCCAGTTTGCAAACACCTTGGCGGCGTTCGGACGCGGCGCCTTCGCGGCCACGAAGGTATACCCAAGCGACAGGATGTTGCCGGACTTCGGGTAGACAAAACCGAGCGGCGCACCATCGGCCAGCGCCACGTTGAGGGGCAGGTCGGAAATTTCGGCCACGTCGATGTCGCCGCGCAGCACCGCTTGCAGAATGCCGCCCGAACCTTCAAAAAAGCGCACGTTGTTGGCCTTGAGCTTGGCGGCGGTGTCGCCGAGGCCAAGCTTTTCCCACATGGCGATGACGGCCTGCGGGCCGACCGAACGCCACGGCGGGTTGATGCCGACCTTGCCCTTGAAGCGCGGGTCAAACAGATCAGCCCACTCCTTCGGTGCATCGGCCGGTTTGACCTTGCGGGTGTTCCAGATGATGGCTTCACGCGCCGTGTTGACGTGGAACAGCATATTCTGATTGTTGTAGTTCGTGCCTTGTGGGTAGGCTTTGATTTCCGGTGGCACCCAGTTGGCCATCCAGCCGCCCTTGATGCCGCCGAAGATGCGCTCGTCGGGCACGGTCAGGACGACATCGGCGAGATTGCGCCCAGCCGAGAATTCCGTGCTGAAACGTTCGATCAGCGCGGCGCTGGCAAAGCGCGTTGCTTCGATTTCGATGTTCGGATAGTCCTTGCGGAATTCCTTGGCAACCAGTTCACCGCCCGGCGGGGTGATGTTGTGATAAAAAACCACCTTGCCTTCCTTGGCGCCGGCGGCTTCGATGGCTGACCATGGTTTGGCAGCCGGCGTCGTCTGGGCCAGGGCCGGCAGACTCACACCCATGGCGCTGGCCAGGCCGGACAGGATCAGGGCGCGGCGTGTGCGCTGGCTTGAGGAGGAAGGATCGTCGTGCTGGTTCATGGTCTGCTCTCTTGGTGGTGTGACGAAGGTCAGGCGCCCTCGTCAGTCCGTCGCTTGTTGTTGTGCAGGCTTCAGGCTTTTGCCGCCGGCATCGGCGCGGCATCGATATACATCCATGGACGGCGCACGCGATCCTGGGAGCGGTAGCTGTCGATCTCGGTGCGCAGCATCAGGGTCTGGTCGATCTCGTCGACCCCCAGCAACAACATCTGGCGCAGGTTTTCCGGCACGTCGAAATCGAAGTGGCGACCATCGGGGAGCGTGATGGTTTTGGTTTGCAGATCGACGCTGATTGTTGCCAGACCGCCACTCGCCTCGACGACCTCAACAATCTCGCGCACCTGTTCAATCGGCAGTGCCGCCGGCACAATGCCATTGCGAAAACAGTTGTTGAAAAAGATGCCGCCAAACGAGGGCGCGATGACCGCGCGCAAACCGAACTCACGCATCGCCTTGGGTGCGCGCTCGCGTGACGAACCGCAGCCAAAATTGCGGTCAGCGAGCAGCACCTCGGCGTGTTTGTAGGGTTCCTGATTAAGGATGAAGTCCGGGTTGTCGCTCGCGTCGGGCAGAAAACGCCAGTTCGCGAACAGATGCGCGCCATACCCCTTGGCGTCGGTGCCGCCCAGATAGAGCGCCGGAATTATTTGGTCGGTGTCGATGTTGATCTGCATGATGGGCGCGGCAATGCCGGCCACGGAAATGAATTGCTCCATGCTTAACTCCTGACCGCTTCGGTGATACAGCCGGCGATGGCCGACGCCGCCACGGTTTCCGGACTGGCGAGATGGGTACGCGTCGACGGACCCTGACGGCCCTTGAAATTGCGATTGGTGGTGCTGATGACGCGCTGGTCGGCAAAGCGGTTCGAACCGATGTGGCCGCAGAATCCGCAGGCCGACTCGTGCCATTCGAAGCCGGCGTCCTTGAAGATCTTGTCGAGACCCTCAGCCTCGGCGGCGCGCTTGACCGGCGTGGAGCCCGGCACGCACAGGGCGGTCACACCTTCCTTGATCTTGTGGCCCTTGAGGATCGCCGCGGCGGCGCGCAGGTCGGACAGGCGCGCGTTGGTGCAGGAGCCGATGTAGGCCACGTCGATCGGCAGGCCCATCAGGCTCATGCCCGGCTTGAGCTGCATGTAATCGAGCGCGCGCTGCGCTTCGATGACGGATTCCCGGTCACCCTGCGTCGAGGGATCGGGCACCAGGCCGTCAATGGTCGTGACCTGTTCCGGGCTGGTGCCCCAGGTGACCTGCGGACGCAGGGCCGAACAGTCGATATACACTTCCTTGTCGAAGACCGCACCCTCATCGCTGGGCAAGGTTTTCCAGTAGGCCGCTGCCTGATCCCAGGCTGCGCCCTTGGGCGAAAACTCGCGTCCTGCCAGATACTCAAGGGTCACGTCGTCGGGTGCGACGAAGCCGTATTTGGCCTGAAATTCGATGGCCATGTTGCACAGTGTGGCGCGGCCTTCGATGGGCAGCGAACGCACTGCCGTGCCGGTATATTCGGCCGCGTAACCAATGCCGCCGCTGGCGCCGATCTTGCCGATCAGGGCGAGGATCATGTCTTTGGCGTATACGCCCGGGCGCAACTGGCCGTCAAAATTGACGCGCATGGTTTTCGGTTTGCTCTGGGCCAGCGTCTGCGTGGCGAGCACGTGCTCGGCTTCGGATGCACCGATACCCCAGGCGACCGCGCCGACCGCACCGACCGTCGCGGTATGGCTGTCGCAGCACACCAGCGTGCTGCCGGGCAGGGCGATGCCGAGTTCGATGGCCACGACGTGGGCGATGCCCTGGCGCGGATCGTCGTAGTCGATGAAATGGAAGCCCCATTTGCGCGAGGCCAGACGCGTGCCCTCGATCATCGCCGGTCCGCTGATCGAGACCGAATCGAGCGGGCCGCGCCCGGGCAGGGTGGAGATCAGGTGTTCGATGACGGTGAACACCTGGCTGCGGCTGTCCGGCAGGCGCTTGGCTTCGGCCAGCGCGCGCACCACCTGACTGCCGCTCAGTTCATGTAGAACGAGCCGGTCGATTTGCAGCAGGGCCGTGTCCTGACCGAGCGAGCTGATGACGTGATCGCGCCATACCTTGTCAAAAAATGTTTGTGGCGTGGACATCCTGTCTCCTCATGCGGCAGCACCGCTGACGCGGTGCTGCGGAAATATTCTGGACGCGCAGGGCGCCGCTTATTGCGGGCGGGCGCCGTATTTGGCCGCGAGTTCCTTGTAGAAGTCGCCGTCGAGCAGCTTCTGGCGATCGGCAAACATCATGATCTTGTCTTCGGCGCCCTTGATCGAACCGACGTCGTTGAGGTGTTGCAGCACCAGTTGCATGCCAAGCATCGAGGCCTGCAGCGCGGCATTGGCGTAAGCGACGATGGCATAGCCCATGGCACCGAGTTCCTCGCGCGTGAGCAGCGGCGTCTTGCCGCCGATCACCATGTTGCACAGGTGGATGCCGGGCACTTCGCGCGGAATGCGTGCCAGCTCTTCGACCGAGCGCGGCGCTTCGATGAACAGCAGGTCAGCACCTGCCTCGCGGTAGGCGTGGGCGCGCTCGATGGCGCCGTCCATCCCTTCCACGCCGCGCGCGTCGGTGCGGGCCAGCAGCATCATGTCGGGGTCGGTGCGTGCGTCGACGGCCGCCTTGATCTTTTGCACCATCTCATGCTTGGGGATGATTTCCTGGTTGTCGAAGTGGCCGCAGCGTTTCGGGTAGGTCTGGTCTTCCATCAGAATGGCGTTGGCACCGGCGCGCTCCACCGCGCGCACCGTATGGCGCACATTGATGGCATTGCCAAAGCCGGTATCGCAGTCGACCAGGATGGGGATGTTGACCGCGTCACGCATGGCAGCGACGTGATTGACCAGCTCGGACAGCGAGATCAGGCCGATGTCCGGGGCACCGATGTAGTTGTTGGTGATTGCTGCACCGCTGGCCAGCAGAATCTTGTGGCCGGTCGCTTCAATGATGCGCGCGGTGATCGCGTTGCCTGCTCCGGGCATGATCAGGCCTGCGCCCGGGACGAGCAATTGACGAAGCGTGCGGTTGAGCGAGTTTGACATGACTAAAATTTTCCTCTTATTATTCGGACAAACTGGATCCAAAACTGACATTAAAGTAGAACATTGGGAATGTCAACCGAAGCGACCGACTGGTGGCCGAGGGCGGCTTTTCCCGAAAAATTCCCGGGCATGATCTCCTGTCATCAATCCCTTTCACATCTTTCTAACCGGACTCAGCCTCTCCATGGCGAATGAACCCCTGCATTATGATGTTCTGATCGTTGGTACCGGCAATGCCGCCTGTACCGCTGCCCTCTCCGCCCTGGAAAAAAACGTCACGGTAGGTCTGCTTGAAAAAGCTCCGCAGCAGGATCGCGGCGGCAACAGCGCGCTGACCGGCCACATGCGGTTTGTGTTCGGCGGCATCGACGATCTGCGCCCGCTGGTCAAGAATACGTCCGAGGCCGAGTTACAGGGCCTCATCGACCGCCTGCCGCGCCGTACCGTCGAAGACTCCTGGGATGAAGTGATGAGCGTCACGTCCGGACAAAGCGATCCGGATTTGCTGCAGGTTCATGTCACCGAGTCGAGCAACACCATGCACTGGCTGGCTGAGAAAGGCCAGGACTGGGTGCCGGCCACCGGTATGCAGGCGCTCGGCGACAACATCCTGATCATGAACGGCGGCGGTTACGGCATGCAGCAGCGTTATTACGCTGCACTCGACCGGGGCGGTGCGAAAATCCACTACCAGACGGCGGCCATTGAACTGATCCAGGAGAACGGCCGCGTGGTCGGTGTGTACGCCATCACCCCGACCGGCGTGCGCAAGTTCACCGCCGGCGCGGTCGTGCTGGCCTGCGGCAGCTTCGAGGCCAGCCCCGAATTGCGCGCCCGCTATCTGGGCTCTGGCTGGGATACCGTGCGCATTCGCGGTGTACCGTACAACACTGGCGAAGGCCTGCTCATGGCGATGGACATCGGCGCCATGTCGCACGGCAGCTGGACCACCTGCCATGCCTCGCCGCAGGACATCAACGTGCCCGAATACACCGTGCCCTCGTCGTTCGCCATGAGCAACGGCGACAGTACCGACCGGTATGTCTATCCGTATTCAATCATGGTCAACACCAACGGCGAGCGTTTTGTCGACGAAGGTGAAGACACGCGCGGCCGCACCTACGCCAAGATGGGCCGCTCGATTCTGGCCCAGCCTGGCGGTGTGGCCTTCCAGATTCTCGACGCCAAGGCGCGCCGCATGAATCTCTACCCGTCGAACTACGCCGGCGCGACCGGCGCCAAGTCGAACACGCTCGAAGGCCTGGCCGAAGAACTGGGCATCAACAGCGAAAACTTCGTCAAGACCGTGACCGAATTCAACGCCGCCATCCAGCCCGGCGAGTTCAACCCCAACCGCCACCGCGTTGACGGCAAGGGCACCGCCGGCATCACGCCGCGCAAGAGCAATTACGCCCTGAGTATTGAGGAAGGCCCGTTTGAAGGCTGGGCCGTGCGTTGTGGCATGACCTTCTGTTTTGGCGGCCTGAAAATCGACGCTCAGACCGCACAGGTGCAGCACGTGGCCGGCTGGGGCATCCCCGGTCTGTACACGGCAGGCGAAATGGTCGGGGGTTTGTGGGTCGGCAACTATGCGTCCGGCTCGGGCATGATGGCCGGCGCGACCTTCGGTCGCATCGCTGGCACCAACGCCGCCCTCTTCGCCAAATCCTGAGCGCCATGAACATCGTCGTCACGGTCAAGCAGGTGGTGGATCCCAACCTGCCGTCGGGTTTCATCAGCATTGATGCGGCCAGCCAGAAGATTGTTTCCACCTATGGCTTGCCACCCGTGATGAACGGTTACGACGCCAATGCGCTCGAAGCCGCCCTGAAACTGCGCGAAGCCCATGGCGGCAAGGTGACCGTCATTTGCCTGGGCGACAACGCCAGCCGCACGACGCTCAAACGCGCCCACGCCATGGGGGCCGATGCCGTGGTGCTGCTCAGTGATCCGGCCTGGCTGGAACTGGACAGCGCCGCCACCGGCCGGGTGCTGGCTGCGGCGATCCGCAAAATCGGCGCGGTCGATCTGGTCCTGTGCGGCCGTCAGGCGTCTGATACCGATGCCGGGCAGGTGTTGTTCTGGATCGCCGCCGAACTCGGCATGCCGGCCGTCTGTCCGGTGTCGAAAATCGAAGAATCCGGCGCTGAGCGGCTGGTGGTGCAGCGGCTGATGGACGACGGTTTCCAGCGCGTCGCCGTCACCCTGCCGGCCCTGCTTGGCATTTCCAGTGAGATCAACGAACCGCGCGCGCCGTCCCTCAAGGGCACCATGCTGGCGGGCCGGTCGATGGCGCCCATGTGGAAATCCAGCGATCTGGGCGCGCTCGATCTGACGCCCAGGCTGAGCCTGCGCAGCATCGAAATCCAGACACGTACCAGTACCGCCACCCTGATCGAGGGCGCGACGCCGGCGGCCAAGGGCGCGGCCTTGGCTGACAAGTTGCACGAAGCGGGGTTGATCTGATGGCCGGTGTTTTGGTGTTGGGCGGATTGAGCGAGGGTCGTTTCGATCGTGCCATGTTGCAGGTGGCCGGTGCGGCCGCGCCGCTGGCGGCGGCGCTGGGGGACCCCCTGATGGGTGCCCTGATCGGCGCCGGACTGGACGCGGCGGCGCAAGAGTTCCAGTGTGGCCAAACGGCGCTGTACCTGGCCGAGGGGGGCCATCTGGATCGTTACGACACGGAGGCGACCGTTCAGGCTGCCCTGGCCGTCATCGAAGCGAGCGGCGCACACGTTGTGCTCGTTGCCCATGGCGGCGCTGCGCGTGAGTGGGTGCCCACGCTGGCAGCCCGTCTGCAGGCAGCGCTGGTGATGAATTGTTGTGCGCTCGATCTGGAAGACGGCGTGCTGGTGGCCACTAAACCGGTTAACGGTGGCAGCGTGCTGGCGCGTTTTGCCATGTCTGGCAGCCCGGTATTGGTGACCGTGCGGGCCAGCGATTTTGCCCCGCTGGCGCTGGGTGCCCCGCTGGAAGTACAACGTCTGCAGTTGGCCGCGCCTGCCAGTCAGCGCGTGACCGTGCTTTGTGAAGAACTCGCTGGCGCGGCCGGCGGGCCGCGTCTGAAAGAGGCTAAAGTCATCGTTTCCGGTGGCCGTGGTGTGGGCAGTCCTGACAATTGGCATCACATCACCGCGGCGGCCGCAGCCCTCGGCGCGGCCGTCGGGTGCTCGCGCCCGGTGGCCGATTCCGGCTGGGTAGCGTCGTTGCATCAGGTCGGCCTGAGTGGCACGACCGTGGCGCCTGACCTGTATATCGCCGTCGGTATTTCCGGTGCGCCCCAGCATCTGGCCGGCATCACCGCCGCCAAAACCGTGGTGGCGATCAACAATAGCGCCGACGCGGAAATCTTCAAACG
>CANJOT010000138.1 GCA_947475815.1 Burkholderiales bacterium
ACGCCGGCACAACTGAAAGAGGTCATCCTGCAGGCGGTGATCTATTGCGGCTTCCCGGCAGCCAATGAAGCATCGCGCATTGCCGAAGACACCTTCCGAAAACGTGGCATCACTTTTTAATCCGTTCGCACGCAACGGACCATCATTAACGGACCATCATTCCTACCGGAGACACTCGATGCATTCACCGAAACGCCGTCAGACCCTGATCGCCGCCGGCGCTGCCCTGCTCGCCGGCAGCCAAGCCGCCCGCGCCCAGGAATACCCTGCGCAACAGATCCGCATCGTTGTGCCCTATCCGCCTGGAGGTGTGGTGGATCCGGTAGCACGGCTGATGTCGATCCCGATGGCCGCCGCCCTGGGACAATCGAATTTTGTCGACAACCGCCCGGGCGCAGCCGGCGCCATCGGCATTGCCGCCGTGTCGCAGGCCAAGGCCGACGGCCACACGCTGCTGTTTCACTCGTCGACCATGACGACCTCGGCGATGGTGCAGCACGAAAACGCCAAGATCGATGTGCGCGCCGTGCTCACGCCGATTGCCATGGTGGGCAGCGCACCGTTCATCATCGTGGTCAATCCGGACGTGCCGGCCAAGACCCTGCCGGAACTGATCGCCTATGCCAAGGCCAATCCGGGCAAGCTCAACTTTGGTTCATCAGGCAAGGGTTCGTCGAATCACCTCGCAACCGAGTTGTTCAAGCGCATGGCCGGCATTGAGATGGAACACGTGCCCTTTCAGGGCGGCGGTCCGATGGACATCGCGCTCGTCGGTGGCCAGATCCAGTTGGGCTTCGACACGCTGGCATCGATGAATCTGGTGCGGGCCGGCCGCCTGCGCGCGCTCGCCGTCACCGGGCTGACACGCGCCAAGGCGCTGCCCGACCTGCCGACCGCGCACGAAAGCGGCGTGACTGGTTTTGACGTCAATTTCTGGCTGGGATATTTCGCGCCGGCCAGCACGCCGCGCGAAGTGGTCAACAAGCTGGCCGCAACGGTGCGCGACATCACCGCGCGGGCCGACGTTCAGGAAAAGCTCAGCGGCTTTGGCCTGGAGCGCTCGAACCAGAGCCCGGAACAATTCAACACCACGTTTCGCAATGAGATTGAAAAGTGGGACAAGCTGCTCAAGGCACTCGGCGCAGCCTGAAGCCAGTCAGCGCTGCCACTCTGCGTGGCAGCGCTGGAGGCCGGGTCAGGAATCGACCGTGTCGTAGTCGGCCGGAATGCAGACTTCAATGATGGCGTAGTCGGACGAAAATTCCGGCACATTGTGGTGCGTGCCGGCGGCGATGCACATGGCATCGCCAGCCACCATGCGCAAGCCTGACCGGCCACGCGTCTCGAGGTCGGCCCAGCCCTGATAGACATAAAACAGCTGGCACATCGAATGGGTATGAAAACCGGTGCCGCCTGCGGGGGCCTGTGCGGTCGCCTTGAGCGCATGGATGTGCACACGCCGGCCCGTGGCCGCCGCCACACCCAGATCGCGGTACAGAAAATACGAACGCGGCCCGTCACCTTTGATGTACGCCGACGGCACATCACGGTTGATGAGCAGTTGCGGCGCCTGCTGTGGCGTTTCGAGATCAAACGCCTGGTCGCCCAGCAGCGGCTTGCCCTCGACGAACAGATCGAGCACCTCGGCACCGGCAGATAATTTCATCTGATAGCGCTCGCCCAGCGCCGGCTGGTGGGCACAATCCCCCTTGGCCAGCACGACCGAGGCGCCCTGTTCGCCGGTCAGGGTGACGCTGCCCTGAAACACCAGCAACAGCCGGAAATGACGCCCGCCCTGGCGCAGGGTCTGGTTGAGACTGGCCTCCCGGCTAGCGCGCAGCAGGCGGGCCTGCATGATGCCATCACTGGCCTGGCCCAAGCCAAGATCGCGCGACTGCACGCCATCACCGGCGTCCAGCCAGATCGCATCGCGCTCCAAAGCGAGATCATATCGAACGATCGGACGCCACGAGGGCTTGCTGGATGTGGCGGACAAGGATCCGGACATGGGGGTGTCTCCCTTTATTGATGGTAATCATGCCTGCGTGAGGAAGTGTCGAGCTTAAGCTGCTCGCGCCGGCAAAACAAGCCTTGCCAGCGCAATGAATCATTCCAACCCGTGCAAACCTGTGCAGACGCGAGCGGCGCCAAACAGCGATGCTTGCGTACCCTGCAAAGCATCTATCCGGCTTCACAGGGTGTTTGCCCGGCGCACGCTGATTTAAAATCATCCGCACACGCTGCATCCGGACCCATCCGGCAGAACAAGACGGAGACACCCATGCCTCGCCGCCGCCATGCCCCTGGCGCGCGCCCGACATGAATGGCTAACATTACAATCGAGGAACACCCACCATGCGTGCTTTGAGCATACTGCCCGGCAAACTATTGACCCTGCTCGCCAGCCTGGCGCTGTGCGGCGCTGCTGTTGCCCAATCCTACCCGGACAAACAGATCCGGCTGGTGCTCGGCTTTGCCGCTGGCGGCCCGACCGACATCATCGCGCGCCACATCGCCAAGGATCTCAGCGACATCTTCAAACAAAGCGTGGTGGTGGAAAACAAGACCGGCGCGAGCGGCAACATCGCCACCGATTTTGTCGGCGGCTCGGCGGCCGACGGATACACCCTGCTGTTCACAGCGCACACCCATCTGACCAACGAAATCCTGATGGACAAGCTGCGCTACAACCCGATCAGGGACTTCGCGCCCATCAGTGAAGTCTGCATCCTGCCGCTGCTGCTGCTGACCGAAGCCGCCTCGCCGATGAACAGCGTGGCCGATTTTGTTCAGGCCGCCAAGGTTTCACCCGGCATCCTGTCCTACGCTTCTGCCGGCATCGGTTCGTCGGGCCATCTGGGCGGCGCACTGTTTGAAATGCTCTCGGGTACCAAAATGACCCACGTGCCCTTTCGCGGCAACGCCAATGCCATCGTCGAGGTGATGGCGGGCCGGGTGACGACGGTGTTCTATCCGATGATCGGCGTGGCCGACATGGTCAAGCAGAAACAGGTCAAGGTACTGGTCTCGGGCACACCGCGCCGCCTGCCGGACTTCCCGAACGTGCCGACCATGGCCGAAGTGGGCTACCCGGGTTTTGTCGATACCGTGCCGTGGCTGGGCGTGCTCGCGCCGGCCGGCACGCCGGCGGCGATTGTCGAGCGGGTCAACGCGGCCATCCATCAATCGCTCAACAAGCCCGAAACGCGTGACCGCCTGCGTGATCTGGGCGCAGTCATCGTCACCAACACGCCGGCCGAGTTCAAGACCTTCCTGGAAAAAGATTCGGAACGCTGGGCGCGTCTGATCAAGGCCGCGGGCGTCAAGGGCGGCTGAACGCATGAGCGACAACCTCCACGCGCGCCGCGCTGCCTTCATCGAACGCCACGGCTATTGGGATGACAGTTTCGGCAGCCTGGCCGACACGGCGCCCGAGTTTCTTGAAGCCTTCGACGAACTGCTCTCGGCCAGCACGGTGCACGGCACACTGGCCGAGCGCGACCGCGCGCTGATCATGATCGCGCTAACCTCAACGCCGACCAATGTCTTTGCGCCAACCCTGCGCCTGCATCTGCGCCACGCACTGCAGCTGGGCGTGAGCCGCGCCGAGATCGTCGAGATCTACCAGCTGGTTTCGGCGCTCGGCCTGCACAGTTGCACCTTTGGCGTGCCGGTGCTGTTTGATGAACTGGCCAAATCCGGCCAGGCCATCCCAACCGACATCAGCAGCGACCCGAAACGACTGCGCATGAAAGAAGAGTTTGTGCGCCTGCGGAGCTACTGGGGCGAATTCTGGGATCAGGTACTGACACTCTCGCCGGCGTTTTTCAAGGCCTACCTGAATTTTTCCACAGTGCCGTGGAAAACCGGCCATGTTTCGGCCAAGGTCAAAGAGCTGGTCTACATCGCCATCGATTCGAACACCACCCATCTGTACGATCAGGGGCTGCGTGTGCATATCGGCAACGCCATGCGCCAGGGCGCCACGCCCATGGAAATCATGGAGGTGCTGCAACTGGCCGCAACCCTGGGCATGCAGACCTTCAGCATCGGCCTGCCGCTGCTTGACGAAGAAATCGAACGCGCGGCGCGCAAGGCCTGATGGTGATGGCCGGCCCCCTGCTGCGTGTGGCGGTCATCAACGACTTCCTGCACGTGTTCGAGCCGGCGACCGACTGGTCGCGTCTGGCCGGCGTGGCGACGGTGGATTTTTTTCATGACCACCTCGACAGTGCCGACAAAGCGGCCGTGCGCCTGGCGCCCTACGACATCGTCGTCACCGAGCGGGAACGCACCCACTTTGATGCCGGCCTGCTCGAACGTCTGCCGCGGCTGCGCCTGCTGGTGACCACCGGCACGCACAACCGCTATATCGATTTCGCCGCCGCGCAGCGCCTCAACATTACCGTCTGCAAGACCGAAGGCATCCTGCACGCCGCTCCCGAATTGGCGATGACGCTGATGCTCGCTCTGATGCGCCGCGTGGTAATCGACAACGACAGTCTGCGCGCCGGCGGCTGGCAAACCGGCCTGGGCCGCAGCCTGCGCGGCAAAACCCTCGGCATTGTTGGACTGGGCGTGACGGGTCCGCAAATGGTGCGCCTGGCCGAGGCCTTTGGCATGCTGACGGTGGCCTGGAGCCCGCACCTGACCGACGAGCGCGCCCGCGCCGCCGGCACGCGCCGGGTGCCGTTCGATGAACTGCTGACTACCGCCGACGTGGTCAGCGTGCACATGGTGCTGGCCGACAGCACACGCGGCCTGATCGGCGCGCGCGAACTGGGCCTGATGAAAACCGATGCCTACCTCGTCAATACCTCGCGCGGCGCACTGGTCGATGAACCCGCCCTCATCGAAGCCCTGCGTGAACGACGCATCGCCGGTGCCGGGTTGGATGTCTACGCCACTGAGCCACTGCCCAAAGAACATCCCCTGCGTGGCCTGAACAACGTCATCCTCACGCCCCACACGGGGTATGTGACCGACGAGCAATACGCCCTCTGTTTTGGCCAGGCCGTGGAGAACATCCTCGCCTTCGCCGCCGGCCAGCCGGTGCGGGTCATGACCCACACCTGAGGCCCGCTCACACGCCCTGACCGCGCACCTCGACATCGACGTCGCGCTCCACCACCTTGACCAGCGCCGACACGTCCTCACCGGACATGCCCTGCTCCACAGCGCGCTGCCAGAGCCGCGCCATGCCACCGAACGAGGGCATGGCCGCCACAGGGAAGCCGGCCGCCACCGCGACCTCAAAGGCTAGGCGGATGTCTTTTTCGAGCAGGGAGATCTTGCCCAGACCTTCAAAACGCCGCGCCAGAATGGCGCCAGTCTTGCGGTCATCCATGCCGGTATTGCGGCCGCTGCCGGCATTGACGACCTCGACGATTTTTTCGGGTGCCAGACCCAGCTTGACACCGAGCGCAAGCGCCTCGAACGAGCTGGCCATATTGGCGGCGGCGAGGAGGTTGTTGACCAGTTTCATGTTCTGGGCGTCGCCAGGCACATCGCTGATGGTGAACACCTTGGGGCTGATCGCGGCCAAGACCGGCGCGACCCGCTCGCGCACCGCCGCGGGTGCGGCGATCATGATGGCCAGCGTGCCCTTGAGGGCGCCGGCAGCGCCCCCCGACACCGGCGCATCCAGAACATCGATCCCTGCCAGCGCAAATCGCCGTGCAATGGCCGCCATGCCAGCCGGCCCGATGGTCGACATCTCGACGCAGCAGCGCATCATGCTGCCGCCGAGCAGACCATCAGCGCCAAACATCGCAGCTTCGCTGGCTTCCAGAGTGGGCAGGCAGGTGAACACGATCGATGCCACATCGGCGACCGCACGCGCGCTGACATGCGCCACCGCACCCAGTTCAACCAAACGATCAGCAGCAGCCGGATTGCGGTCAAAGACCTGCAAGGCCACCGCGCCACTGCGCGCCAGACGCTCCGCAATCGCGCCCCCCATGTTGCCCAGCCCGATGAATCCAACTTTTTCGAGTTCCGCATTGGCCACGGCCTATCCCCTTTTTTTTCTGGAAAAACAGATGCTAAGGCCGCGCGCGCCGCACCGCATCATCCCCTTCTGCAAAGCTCATTGTTGCACACTGCAAGCAGCCGCCTCGAGCGCCGACGCGAGAGCGACTTGCGGCGGACCGACGCTTTCAGCGATAATCCCGCTTCTGCAGCCGAGATGGCGGAATAGGTAGACGCACGGGACTCAAAATCCCGCGGTGGTGACATCATGGGGGTTCGATTCCCCCTCTCGGCACCAATAGATAGAGGCAGTAAGGCAGGCACAGCAGCGCAAGTACAACGCCACCCACCCCCAAAACCGCTGGAGAAAACGATATGTCGATGGCCGACCGCGATGGAATGATCTGGAAAGATGGCAAAATGATTCCATGGCGTGATGCGACCACCCACGTATTGACCCATAGCCTGCACTACGGCATGGGCGTTTTTGAAGGCCTGCGCGCCTACAAACAGGGTGATGGTTCAACGGCCATCTTCCGCCTTGAAGAACACACCGAACGCCTGCTCAATTCGGCCAAGATCTTCATGATGGACATTCCCTACTCGAAACAGGAACTGATCGAGGCGCAAAAGGAAGTGGTGCGCGCCAACAATCTCGAAACCTGCTACATCCGCCCGCTGGCCTTCTTCGGCTCGGAAAAAATGGGCGTCTCGACGGTCGGTTGCTCGGTGCATGTCAGCATCGCCGCCTGGCCCTGGGGTGCCTACCTTGGTGAAGATGGCCTCACCAAGGGCATCCGCGTCAAGACCTCGT
The DNA here is from genome assembly GCA_947475815.1 of Burkholderiales bacterium. Taxonomy (GTDB): domain Bacteria; phylum Pseudomonadota; class Gammaproteobacteria; order Burkholderiales; family Burkholderiaceae_D; genus CANJOT01. The sequence goes on from CANJOT010000138.1 coordinate 6,785, forward strand.
CGTTTGCGCGCCATCATGTCAACGTCACCATGTGCCGCGCCAAGGCAACCGGCAACTACATGAATTCGATTCTCGCCAACCGCGAAGCCACCATCGGCGGTTACGACGAAGCGCTGCTGCTTGATGTCAGCGGCTACGTAGCCGAAGGCGCCGGTGAAAACATTTTCATTGTCAAAGATGGCGTGCTCATCGAGCCCGAAGTCACCTCCGGCCTGATGGGTATCACGCGCCGTACCATCATCAGCCTCGCGGCCGATCTGGGCATTCCGTTTGAATCCCACCTGTTGACGCGCGACGACGTTTATCTCGCCGACGAAGCCTTCTTCTCCGGCACGGCCGCCGAAGTCACGCCCATCCGCGAACTCGACGATCGCAAGATCGGCAGTGGCGTGCGCGGCCCGATCACGGAAAAATTGCAGGCCGCATTTTTTGATGTGGTCCGTGGCGCAAATCCAAAGTATCGTCACTGGATGGCCGCGGTCTAGGCGCCATCAAGCAAGGGAGATCCAGCATGAGCACAACGTCCTTGGCAGCGATCGAACTCGAACCGGCCAGCCTGCCGGCCTTCTGCCCCAACCCCGCCATGCCGGCGTGGAGTTCCCATCCGCGCGTCTTTCTCGACATCGGTGATACGGGCGAAGCCAAATGTCCGTACTGTGGCACCCTATACCGTCTCAAAGCGGGCAGCGTGCGGCACGGACACTGAGTTTTTCCCGGGCGTCACTGCCTGAGTTGTTCCCGTTCGGCAGGTCAACAAAAAAGGGAGCCGTGCTCCCTTTTTCCATCCTGGACCATGCATGCGCACCCTGATCATCGCTCCCAACTGGATCGGCGACGCCGTGATGGCGCAGCCGCTGCTCAAGCTGCTGCGCGCCGCCAAACCGGACCAACACATCGTCGCGCTGGCACCCGCCTGGGTCGCGCCGGTACTCCATGCCATGCCGGAAATCGACCGCGTCTTCGCCACCCAGCTGGCACACGGAAAATTGCAGTGGCGCGCGCGCCGCGACTTCGCCAGCGCGCTGCGTCGCGAGCATTTCACGCACGCCTTCGTGCTGCCCAACAGTCTGAAGTCGGCCCTCATCCCATGGCTGGCGGGCATCCCGAAACGCATCGGTTATCAGGGAGAAATGCGTTGGGGCCTGCTCAACCATCGCCTGGCGCCGCCCGACCCGGCTATGCCCATGGCGCGCCGCTATCTCGCGCTGGCGGGCGAACTCGGCATCAAGCTGCCCGCGACGCTGCAAATTCCGCGGCTTCAGGTCAGCGCCGACGACATGTTTGCCGTGCGCGAACAATTCGGACTCGAGACCGGCACACCGCTGTTTGCCCTGTGCCCCGGCGCCGAATTCGGCCCGGCCAAACGCTGGCCCAGCGCGCACTACGCACAACTGGCCAACCTGCTGCTCGAACAACATCCGACCGCCCGCATCCTGCTGTTGGGTGGGCCTGGCGATGCCGCAATCGCCGAGCAGATCCGCACCCAGACACGCCATCCGGAGCAGTTGCTGCAACTGGCCGGCCAAACCACGCTGGCCCAGGCGATCGCCCTGCTGGCAACGGTCGACGCCGTCGTCAGCAATGATTCCGGCCTCATGCATGTTGCCGCCGCCTTGCAAAAACCGCAGGCAGCCATTTTCGGTTCCAGTGATCCGCGCCACACGCCCCCTTTGTCATCAAAAGCAGAGATACTCTGGTTGCACACGCAATGCAGCCCGTGTTTTGCGCGCACCTGCCCGCTCGGGCATCTGCGTTGCCTGAACGACTTGACTCCCGCCAGTGTCGCCACTGCGGTCGGCCTGGCCCTGGCGGGTGCCAGCCACGCCCCGGGAGCCCTCTAAGGGAAACCGACATGCCACTGATGAGAAAAAATTTTGATTCGCCCGAAGCCATTGAGCAGGCGTTTTACGACGCGCTCGAACAGGCCGACCTTGATGGCCTGATGGCACTGTGGTCAGACGACGACGAAATTGTCTATATTCCGCCCGGGGGTACCCGGCTGATCGGACACCATGCCATCCGCGCCGCCTGGCGCGAAACCTTCGCCAATGGCGCGGTGCACGTACGCCCGACCCAGACGCATGTTCTGCAGACCGCCGTGGTGTCGATGCATTCGGTCATCGAGCAGGTCTTGCTCAATCACGACGGACAGACAAGCATCATCAGCCTGATCGCCAGCAATGTGTTTTTCAAGGGTCCGCGTGGCTGGCGTCTGGTGCTGCACCACGCCAGCCCCCTGCCCGAGGACAAAACCCCGCGGCCGGCAAACAGCGAGGGGTATCTGCACTGAACCCGCACTCTGGCGATGTCCGCTGACCACATCGCGGCGCGGCGCAGCCGTCCCTACCTGGCGCCGTGGTGGCTACCTGGTGCCCATCTGCAGACCATCGTCCCCGCCGTGCGCGGCTGGCCACACGCCCTGCCCTACCGGCGAGAACGCTGGGATACGCCCGATCAGGATTTCATCGACATCGACTGGATCGATGCTGCACCGGACAGCAAGCTGCTGGTGGTGTTTCATGGTCTTGAGGGCAACTCGCAAAGCCGTTATGCACTCGCCCTCGCGAGTCAGGCGCGCGTGCTGGGCTGGTCCTGCGCAGTGGTGCATTTCCGTGGCTGCAGCGGCGAGCTCAACCGCGCGCCGCGCTTTTACCACTCGGGTGATAGCACCGAAATCAACTGGGTCCTGCAACGCATGCGCCAGTTGCATCCGGCTGCCGCACTGCATGTGGCCGGCATTTCGCTGGGCGGCAATGCCCTGCTCAAATGGCTCTCCGAGCGCGGCAGCGAAGCCGCAAGCCTGATTGTCAGCGCCGCGGCGATTTCCGCACCGCTGGACCTTGCCGCCGGTGGTCATGCCCTGTCTGCCGGCGTCAACATGATCTACACACGCATGTTCCTCAACTCGCTCAAGCCCAAGTGCCTGCAAAAACTTGAGCAGTATCCGCGGCTGTTTGATCGCG
>CANJOT010000139.1 GCA_947475815.1 Burkholderiales bacterium
GCCGAAACGCGACTGCTGTTTCAGGAGTTGCTGATCAATGTCACCAGCTTCTTTCGCGACCCTGCAGCCTTTGTCGCGTTGAAGCAAACCATCCTGCCCGCGCTCTTGAAGGGCAAGCCGGCCGGCTACGACTTCCGCGTCTGGGTGGCGGGCTGCTCCAGCGGCGAGGAAGCCTATTCGATCGCCATCGTGCTGCAGGAGTTGCAGGACGAAATCCGGGCTGGCCAAGAGCAGGAACTGAACATCCGGATCTACGCCACCGACCTCGACGACGACGCCATCGCCATGGCGCGCGCCGGTCACTATCCGCCCAACATCGCGCAGGACCTGACGCCCGAACGCCTGCGCCGCTTCTTCACCAGGGACGAGGCGGGCTACAAGGTGAAGAAAGACATTCGCGATATGGTGGTGTTCGCGGTGCAGAACGTGATCAAGGATCCGCCGTTCACCAAGCTCGATCTCCTCAGTTGCCGCAACCTGATGATCTATCTGGAAACGGAGCTGCAGAACCGCCTGATTACCAACTTCCACTATGCGCTGCGGCCGAATGGCGTGCTATTTCTGTCCGCCCCGGAGAGCATCACCAACCGCGCCGATCTGTTTACGACGATCGACCGCAAGTGGAAGTTTTACCGGGCCAACCATGCTCAGACCGCGCACCAAAGCGAGGCCCGTGTCGACATGGCCTGGGCCACCAGCGCTGACACCCAGAGTATCCGTGGCACGGCGCCTCGATTGACGGACGAGGTCGCCGCCGGCAAGATCAATATCAGCCACGTTGGCTATGTCGCCGCGCTGAGCACTCACGCCCTGCTGCAGAACTACGCGCCGGCCTCGGTCACCACCGACAGCCGCGGCAACATTCTTTACGTGCATGGCGACACCGGCCGCTACCTGCGCCCAGCCCCCGGCCCGGTGAGCAACAACGTGGTTGAGATGGCGCGCGAGGGTCTGCAAGGCGACCTGCGCCTGGCCATCCACAACGCCGCTGCGCTCGCTGAGCCGACGCTGAACAAGGAAGTGTTGCTCAAGACCAATGACGGCTTTGCGACGGTGCGCTTCAGCGTGCGCGCCTTGCAGCGCGGCAAGAGTGGCGAGCCGCTGCTGCTGGTCAGCTTCGACGACGTGGACAAAGCCCCTGCCGCGGCAAAGCCCGAGCGCGGCAAGCGCGCCACCGCCGCCTCGCCTGCCGCCACGCGCATCGAAGAACTGGAACGCGAGCTGGCCTATGCCAAGGAGAACCTGCAATCGACCAGCGAGGAGCAGCAGGCCTCGAACGAGGAGCTCAAATCCAGCAACGAGGAATTGCAATCGACCAATGAGGAGCTCCAATCGTCCAACGAAGAACTGGAAACCTCAAAGGAAGAACTGCAGTCGCTCAACGAAGAGACCATCACGATCAATAGCGAGCTCAATGCCAAGATCGAGCAATTGACCGGCATTCAGAACGACATGAAGAACCTGCTTGACAGCATCGGCACCGGCACCCTGTTCCTCGACCACCAGTTGTTGATCCGGCGCTACACGCCGGCCGCAGTGCAGGTGTACCGGCTGATCAGCAGCGACCTTGGTCGCCCATTGAGTGACATCAAATCCAACCTTGAGGGCGCGGACGCGCTTCAGGCCGACCTGCAAACCGTGCTCGATACCCTGATCCCCATCGAACGCGAAGTGCGCAGCACCGACGGTGCCTGGTATCTGGCACGCATCCAGCCCTACCGCACACTGGACAACGTGATCGAGGGTGTGGTGCTGACATTCACCTCGGTCACGGAGTTCAAGCTCGCCAGCGAGGCCGCACAGCGGGCGGCGGCAGAACTCGCGACGACCCAGACGGTCGTGGCGCATCTGGCGTAGGAACTGGCCGAAGGTATCGTCAACACCGTGACCGAACCGCTGCTGGTGCTCGACGGTGGGCTGCAGGTGGTCTCTGCCAGCCGCTCTTTCTATGAACACTTCCAGGTCACCGCCGGGCAAACCGTGGGCCGCAAGATCTACGAGCTGGGCAATGGCCAGTGGGCCATCCCGGCCTTGCGTGAACTGCTGGAGAACATCCTGCCGCAGAATCGGGTGATGGACGGCTACGTGTTCGAACACAACTTCCCTGTTCTGGGGCAACGGCGCATGGTGTTGAATGCCCGGCGCATTGTGACGGTGCTGGGGAATACGGAATTGATTCTGTTGGCGATGGTGGCGATCGACGCGCCGGAGAAATCATGAGATCCCCTGACGAAAAGCAGCCTGATGATTTACTTCTGCGGGCGAGCGCCGAGAGGCAGCTCGACGACGCGCAGCAGATGAAGGATCCGCTTGCGCCCGCAGCCCCCGATCTCGTGCCCGCCGATCTGCTGCGCGAACTGCAAGTGCATCAGATCGAACTGGAAATGCAAAACGAGGCCTTGCGCCTCAAGCAGACCGAACTGGAGAGCATGCGCGACCGTTATGTCGATCTCTACGACTTCGCCCCGGTCGGCTATCTCACGCTCGACTCGAACGGCATCATCGAAGAGCTCAATATTACTGCCGTCAAGCTGCTGAGATCGGAGCGCCTGAAGTTGCTGCGCCACCGCTTCTCTTCCCTGCTCATTGGCGCCGAGCAGGACCGCTTCAGGGAGCTTCTTTTGGCGGTGATCGACCGCGATGAGGCGCAGCGCATTGAACTGGCTGTGCAGCGCCATGATGGCACGGTGTTTCAGGCACAGCTGGATTGCGCTACCCAGAAATCCGGCGCTGGCGACACGGCGTTCCGCATCGCCCTGACCGATATTACCGAGCGCAAGCAAGCCGAAATTGAACTCAGTCAATACCGCCAACACCTCGAACAGCTCGTCGACGCCCGTACCGCTGACCTCGCCGCGGCCAACCAGTCGCTCACCCTTGCGAAGAACGCCGCGGAAGCCGCCAGCCGCGCCAAGAGCACATTTCTCTCCAACATGAGCCACGAACTGCGCACACCCATGAATGGCGTCATGGGCATGATCGATCTGGTGTTGAGTCTCGCCACCGATCCCAAGCAGATCGACTGGCTCAAAAAGAGCAAAAGTTCGGCCAGGCATCTGCTCGATCTCATCAACGACATCCTCGACATCTCGAAGATCGAATCTGACCGCATAACGCTCGAGCAGAGGGACTTCTCTCTCTCGCAGGTGATTGACAGCGTGATCAACATGGAAACCGCTGCTGTGCTCGTCAAGGGGCTGAAACTCTCGCGCGAAATCGATCCATCCCTGCCCGACGTGTTGTGCGGCGACGCCCTGCGGCTAAAGCAGATCGTCATCAATCTGGTCGGCAATGCCGTCAAGTTTTCCAGCCATGGAAAAATCACGGTGCGCGCCCGCGCCGTCGAGAAATCGGTCCGCAGCGTGTTGCTGCGGATCGAAGTTACCGATCAGGGTATCGGCATCAGTCCTGAGCAGCAGGGGCGGCTGTTCCAAGCCTTCACGCAGGGGGATGATTCGATGACCCGCAGGTACGGCGGCACGGGGCTGGGCCTGATCATCTCCAAACGCCTCGCCCTGCTGATGGGGGGCGATGTCGGTGTCGAGAGTACGCCGGGGGTGGGCAGCAGCTTCTGGTTTACCGCAAGGCTGGCCACCAGCGCAGTGCAGTCGCTGGCAGCGCAACCCAAGGCGAGCGAGGCTGACGCAACAATCATCAGGAAGCGCTATTTTGCTCAGCGTATTCTGGTGGTCGATGACGAGTCGATCAACAGGGAAGTGGCCCAGTTACAGTTGGAGGCGCTCGATCTGATGGTCGATACCGCGGAAGATGGGACCAAAGCCGTGGACATGGCACGAACCTGGCGCTACGCGGCGATTCTCATGGACATGCAGATGCCCAAGCTGAACGGACTGGATGCGACGCGACAGATACGTCAGCTCCCCGAATACCAGCACGTCCCCATCATCGCCATGACGGCCAATGTCTTCGTTGAGGACAAGGTGCAGTGCCTTGCGGCAGGAATGAATGATTTTTTGATCAAGCCCTTTACCCGCAGCGACCTGATTGCGACCTTGCTGCGGGTCCCGTTGGCCGATTAAATTCCCCCAGCCCGGCCAGCGGTGCAAGCCACCGAGCCGGCTCCTGATTGACGTGCGCAGTCAAACCGGCCTGGTCACTGTGATCTCGTTGAGGTAGGTGCCGCGCGCAATCGGGCCGACCGCTCCATAGCCTTCCAGGACATGGTCGGGCAGCAACAGGTCGCCGGCCGCCAGCACCGCCTCGAGCGACACGCCTTCAATGACGATGGCCCAGGGGGGCACGGCGGTGGGCCGGCCCTGCCGCTCAGGCGACACATACAGGCTGGCCGGCATGTCGGATTCGAAGTAATGTCCGCCCACCATGCCGGGCATGGCCACAACCGCGGGCAAGACGGTGGCCAGCTCGTCACGCATGTCATCGGCGCGGCCTGCGGCCACGTCAAAGCGCAGGGTGAGCACGCTGCCGCCCAGCGCCGGCCCAACCGACAGGCCGACCCGTGCCAGACCGCGGATGGCATTCTTGAGCACCTTGGTGGTGGCTTTGGTCAGCGCGCTTGGGCTCGATACCTTGGCCAGATAGTCCGGGCCGGTGATCACGCCCAGATCGTCGACCTCACAGCAGGTAAAGAAAGTGCGGTCGGCATCGACGGCGATAAAGCGGCGCACGCGCCGTGTACCCGGCAGACTGATGGTGCGCAGCACGTTTTCACGATTGTGCCACTCGTAATAGGCGTGGCGGTCTTCGGGCGCAACGTCGCTCCAGTTGATGATGGCGGCGGTACCGGCGAGCGGCATGAGGGTATCTCCTGATTAATCTGCGGCCGCGCAGTGGTAGATTGTCAGGCTTCTTTCTACGCGGCAAAAAAAGGAAAACAACGATGGTTGCACCACGCGTACTGCTCTGTGTTCTGCTGACGGCGGTGCTGCTGCCCTGGGCCGTTTCTGTGCCGGCTCAGGAATTTCCGGGCAAGCGTATCACAATCGTTGTGGCCAACACACCGGGGACCACGGTGGACACGGTGGCGCGCCTGCTCGGTGCCGAAGTGGCGCGGCTCGTCAACCAGACGGTAGTGATCGAAAACCGCCCCGGTGCCGACTCCATCATCGGCTTTGAATATGTCGCGCGCCAGGCGCCGGCCGACGGTTATACCCTCGCGGTGGTCTCGGTGTCGAGTCTGGCGGCATTGCCGGCTACGGCGCGCAATCTGCGCTTTGATCCGCTGGTCGATCTGCCGCCCGTCATTATCGTCGGGTCGGGCCGCTACGTGGTGGGCACCTCGGCCAAATCGCAATGGAAGACACTCCGGGAACTGGCCGCCTACGCCAAACAGAATCCGGGCAAACTCAATTACGGCTCATTCGGCTCGGTGGTACGCATGCAGGGCGATTCACTGGTGCGTGATCTGGGCCTGGAGATGGTGCATGTGCCCTACGCGGGCGGCGCACCATTTTTGCAGGCGCTGGTCGGCGACGAGGTGCAACTGGGCTTCATGAACGAGACGGCTGCCATGGGCCTGGGCGAGAAGCTGCGCGTGCTGGCAGTGACCGGTGACAAGCGCCGCGCGCCGTATCTCGACGTGCCCACCTTCGCTGAGTTGGGCTTTCCGCATTATCAGGGCGCGAGCGTGTCGTTCAATGTGCGCGCCGGCACGCCCAAGCCGGTGATGGACAAACTGCATGAGGTGTTCGCGCGCGCGCTCGACAGCGCGGAAATCAGGAGCCGCTTTGCACGCCTGCAACTCGAGATCACCAGCGACTCGCCCGAGCTGGCCGCCCGCAAGCTGGCCGAGGAGGCCAAACTCTATCTGGACATCGCCAAGAAGCCCTGACGCCGCGCTCTGCATGCAGGCCTGACAAGCTCAGTCTGCTCCGCTTGCAGGCGCGCAGGGTCGCGCAGGGCCACGCATTCCGTCTCAAGGAGACGGCTTGGCGTTAAGGTGTCTTGATGACCCGCCGAGGCGGGCTTTTACCGCCAGACCAAAGGCGCGTGTACCTGACGGGCCGCCGAGGTCGCGGGTGCGCAGCGCGGGTTCGCTGAGCGTGCGTTCGACGGCTTCGTCGATGTCCTGTGCGGCGGCCAGCAATGCCGGCTGATCGCGCCGCACCCCCAGCCAGCGGATCAGCATAGCCGCCGAGCCGATCAGTGACACCGGGTTGGCGATGTCCCGGCCGGCGATGTCGGGCGCAGAACCATGCTGGGCCTGTGCGACGGCGTGGTCGGCACCGGAATTGAGCGACGGCGCCATGCCCAGGCTGCCCGACAGCTCCGACGCTTCGTCGGACAGAATATCGCCAAACATGTTGGTCGTGACGATGACGTCAAACTGGTCGGGAATGCGGATCAGCAGCGCCGCCATGGCATCGACGAGTTTCTCGTCATAAGCCACATCCGGGAACAGCGCGGCCACCTGCCGCACCTGATCGAGGAACAAGCCATCGGAGATGCGCAGCACATTGGCCTTGTGCACCGCCGTGACCTTGCGGCGCCGCTGGCGCGCCAGTTCGAAGGCTGACAGCGCAATACGCCGGCAACCCTGAGCGGTAATCTTGCGCACCGCCAGCGCGAGGTCGGGTGTGGGCATGAATTCGCCGTTGCCGACAAACATGGTGCGGTCGGCATAAAAGCCTTCGGTATTTTCACGCACGATCACCAGATCAAAGGCTGTCCGGATGGGTGAGGGCACATAGGGCCGCGTACGCGCCGGGCGAATGTTGGCGTAGAGATCAAGTTCCTTGCGCAACACCCCCGAAGGGTTGAGCCCCCCCTCGCTGGTCGGCGGGTAGTCCTGATGCGAGACCGGGCCGAGGATGACGCCGTCACAGGCGCGCGCCTCGTCGAGCACCTCGCCCGGAAAGGTGGTGCCGGTTTTTTCGAGGGCGGCAAAGCCGATGTCGCGGGTGATGAATTCCACCTCGATGTCCTGCAGTGCCAGCGCGGCGCCGACCACAACACGCGTGACCGCGACAATTTCCGGGCCAATACCGTCGCCGGCCAACTCAAGCAGGCGCAGCCTGCCAGAGGAGATCGCCATGGGGGCGTGGGCTTGCTCACCTGTTTTCATCTCCGGCCTTTCTGCTGGATTTTTGATTCGGCCCATGTTGCCATGAAAATGCCGGGTTGCCTGACTTCCTGTTGAGGTCCGCCACAAAAAAGGGATGGTGTGAATTCTGACCCGTGCAAGTTAGCGGTCGATGGATTCAACCCTGCGCTCGAATATTTCGGTCGGCTTGCCGCTCGACTTGATGTGCTATGAAGTGGACGCCTTGCGCGTGACGCGTTTTGCTGCCATCGATCAGCGCAATCCTTACTTCCAGATGATTCATGACAACTGGGGCAGTCGCCTCAAGCAGATATTCAGCGAAATTCCGGATCCGGTCTGGGATGACCAGACCAATAGCGAACACCTGATGGCGCCAGCGGTTGACGGCAAGCGCGTTGAACCGGTACGCGCGATGGCACCGGCGGGCACCGGTTTCATGGTGCCCACCCATGGCGGCACGGGCCGCATGCAGACTCTCGCCGTTCGCGACCCGAACCGGCCCTAGCACTTCGGGGTGCGGCGGCCGCCTGGCGCAGGGTCGATTATTGGGCCACCCAGCCGCCGTCCATGTTCCAGGCCACGCCGCGTACTTCCCTGGCCGCGTCCGAGCACATGAACAGGGCCAGAGCGCCGAGTTCCTCGGGCGTGACAAACTGCAGTGATGGCTGCTTTTCACCGAGCAGTTCTTCCGCTGCATCGCGTGACGATTTGCCCTCTTTGGCGGCGCGGTCGTCGATCTGCTTTTGGACCAGCGGCGTGAGCACCCAGCCCGGGCAGATGGCGTTGCAGGTGATGCCGGTGCGCGCCGTTTCGAGCGCAACGGTTTTGGTCAGGCCGATCAGACCGTGTTTGGCGCTGATGTAAGCCACTTTTTGTGGCGAGGCGACCAGACCATGCGCCGAAGACACATTGATGATGCGGCCCCAGTTTTTGGCGCGCATGGAGGGCATGACGCAGCGGATGGTGTGGAATGAGGACGACAGGTTGATGGCAATGATGGCATCCCATTTGGCCACCGGAAATTCTTCGATCGGTGCGACATGCTGGATGCCGGCGTTGTTGACCAGGATGTCCGTGCCGCCCATTTCCTTTTCGACCCAGGCCATCATGGCCTCGATCTCGGCCGGTTTGCTCATGTCGGCGCCATGGTATTGCACGCGCACGCCAAATTGAGCGGCCAGCTCTTTCTGGAGGGCAGCGATGGCTGTGGCATCGCCAAAACCGTTGAGCACCAGATTGGCGCCGGCGCCGCCGAGCGCGCGCGCCATGCCCAGGCCAATGCCGCTGGTGGAGCCGGTGATCAGTGCTGTTTTGCCTTTGAGTGGTTGATTGGAAGTGGACAATTTGATCTCCGGTTTGAACGGGTTGGATGGCGTGAAGCAAAGCAGAAGTTGAACGGACGGTGCCTGCGCCGGCTGGCGCGTTGTGAAGTTGACTTAGAATCGCTGACTTGTAGTCGCTGACTTGGAAGCCCGAGCTTGAAATCATTGCGTGCAGCAGCGTCAATATCGGTTGATATGATAACGCGGGCGCTACACGCCGCAATCCCGAACCAATCTGAAAGCATAAAGCTTGCCCATGAATCCTGAACCGCGTTTTCTCGATGTGCAGTGTTGCACGCCTGCCGGTCTGCATCGGCTCGCTTATACCGAATGGGGTGATGCCGACAATCCGCGCGTGCTCATCTGTGCCCATGGTCTGGCGCGTGTGGGACGCGATTTTGACGATCTGGCCCGCGCGCTGTCCGACCATTACCGGGTGGTCTGCCCCGATATGCCTGGCCGCGGCCGCTCCGACTGGCTGCCCGATCCGATGTTGTATCAGGTGCCCGTGTATGTCGCCGACGTCGTGACCCTGATCGCGCGCCTGCAGCCGCAGATCCTGCACTGGTTTGGCACCTCCATGGGCGGCGTCATTGGCATGGGCCTGGCTTCGCTCGCCGGCACACCGATCTCGCGCCTGATCCTCAACGACGTCGGACCGGTGATCGCCGGCGCAGCCCTGCAACGCATAGGCCAGTACCTCGGCCAGCCGATCCGGTTTGCCAGCGAGCAGGAGGCCGAGGCGTATATCCGTGTCGTTTCGGCGCCGTTCGGGCCGCTCACCGACGCGCAGTGGCGCCAGTTGACCGTCACGGCGATTCGGCCTGCCGGCGAGGCCGTGGGCGGCGGTTTTGTGCTGCACTACGACCCGGCGATTGCAGCGCCGTTTCGCCTCGCCGGCAAGAACGGCGCATACGCCGATCAACTCATGTGGGACTTCTATGACAAAATAGCCTGCCCGACGCTGGCTGTGCGCGGCGCGCTGTCCGATTTGCTCTCCCGAGACACGCATGCTGAAATGGGCCGTCGCGGACCACACGCCGAGCTCGTCGAGATCGCCGGTGTTGGCCATGCGCCGGCATTCATGTCGGCGGAGCAGATCGACATCGCGCGCGAGTTTTTGCTGCGCGGCAATGCCTGAATACATGAACCTCTGAATTGCCGCCCCCGAACCTGCATGCATCCTGATTCAAATCCCACCCCATCCACCCTTCCTGAACGAGCCCCATCATGACACCTGTACAACGCCTGCACGTCGGCCCGAGACTGTGTGAAACCGCCATCCACAATGGCACGGTCTACCTCGCCGGCCAGATCGCCGAGGACACCGGCCTCGACATGACCGGTCAGACCCGTGAAGTGCTCGC
>CANJOT010000140.1 GCA_947475815.1 Burkholderiales bacterium
ACGAAATCAGTCGCAATCAGACCGCTGGCGCCAGGCTTGAACTCAACAATGACGTTTTGCTTGAGCGCCTCCGACAAGCCTTGGGCAACAATGCGCGACAGCGGATCAAACGGCCCCCCCGGCGCGTAGCCAACCAGGATCTTGATGACCGGTCGTGAATCGGTCGGCTGGGCATGAACCGCCGAGGCGCCGAGCACGAACAAGGACAGGAATGCGGCAAGCATGCGGCGATTGTTGTTGGACATGATCGGACTCCGTTTTTGTATTTTTATCGGGTGCTCGGACGTCTCTACCTGCGCTCGATTGTACACGCAGAATGGTGCCCCGAAAATCCGTCAGGGCACCCCCGCCATGGCGCGCCGCAACCCCTTACAGGCCGAGCCGCACCAGCTTTCGGATCACCATCGTCGATTGACCCGGCAGCATTTCTGCTTCCACACTGAACCGGCAGTGCTCCCCCGACGGTGTGATGACGTGCAGATCGTCGACATCGGCCGCCGACTCCATGCGGTGCCGCGCGTACTCTGGACCATACCCGCGCGGCGGTAGACGGGTATCGATAAGGGCCTCGATCTCGGCAACGCCATGGAGGTCGCCAAACGGTGAAGCCGTTGACCAAAGGGCATCCGCATGAAACAGGCGGGCAGCGCCGCGGCCATCGCGCCGGTCCACACAATCAAGAAAACGCATCAGCAGCAGGCGCTTCGAATTGCGCGCGGCATAGCTGGTGTGCAGCAGGGCATGGGCGCGCGCGGAATTGGGATGTTCGAGTTCGGTCGCATACAACTGCTGTACCTGCTGGTTTTCATGCGAGCGCCGGCGCGGGGCATTTTTGTCGATTGCGTACACGGCATGCATGCGCTTGTCGAGGATGTTTGGATCCATCGATTTGGGCTCACCACCCCCGCCGAGACAGCCGCCAACGCAGGCCATGACCTCGATGGCCACAAACTCCTTGCGCCAGGCTTCGGTCTCCAGCAATCGTTGCGCAGCGGCGATGCCGTTGCAAATGGCGATCCGGCCCACGCCGGGCACCTCGGCGGTTTTTACCACCGCGTCCACGCCACGAAACTGATGCCATTCGAGAGGCAGTGTGCTTTGCGCACCGAGCAGATGCGCGGCGGTGCGCACCATGGCCTCCATCACGCCGCCTGAGGCCGCAAAGATCTGCCCGGCGCCGGTGCTCTCACCGAGGGGATGGTCAAACTCGCCCTCTTCGGACAAAGCCCCGAAGGCAATACCACGCGCCCGGATCATGCGCGCCAGTTCGCGCGTGGTGAGCACATGGTCGATGTCACCGGCCACACCGGGCCGCTGGGCCTCGTCCTTCTTGGCGGTACAAGGCATCACGCTGACCACGTAGGGCTCTGCCCTGCCCTCGGCGAATTCAGGTCCGAGGGCGCGCGCGAAGGCACCGCGTTTGGTGATGGCACCGTGCATCTGTTGTGGCGATTTGCTGGTGCTCAACTGCGGCAGCAGATCGGGGCGGTTGATCTCAACCCAGTTCACCCAGCCGGGACAACAGGAGGTAAACAGCGGCAGGTGCTGCTGGCTCTTGAGCCGCGCCAGAAACTCCGTGCCCTCTTCCATGATGGTCAGGTCGGCGGCAAAGTTGGTGTCAAAGACGTAATCAAAGCCCAGTTGCCGCAGGGCGTTGATCATTCTGCCCGTGCTGACGGTGCCGGGCGCCATGCCAAACTCTTCGCTGATGGCAATGCGCGTGGCCGGCGCGACCTGTACCACGGACACCCGCCGGTGCGCATCCAGGATATGCAATACCTCGTGCCAGTGCGGCGCTTCGATCAGGGCACCGACCGGGCACACCAGTGTGCATTGACCGCAGGAGATACAGTTGGTATCGGCCAGCGATTGGCCAAAAACGGTCACGGGCAGACGCGCCGAGCCGCGTTCGGCAAACCCGATCACGTGTTGCTGTTGTCCGGCTTCACCACAGGCATCGACACACAAGCCGCATTCAATGCACTTTGCCAGATCCTGCCAGATACTCGGCGAGGTATGGTCGGTGAGTGCATGTTCGGGATGCTCCGGGGATCCTCTCGGCACCTTCTCCCAGCGGTCTTCCAGCTGGTATTCGCTGACCAGATTCTGAAACTTGCAGTCGCCGTTGACTTCGCAGTGCATGCAGTCGTTCGGGTGGCGTGCCAGCAGCCACTCCATGTCGGTCTGGCGAAATTTTTGCAGTTCGGCAGAGTCGGTGACCACCTGATCGCCGTCACTGGCCCTGGTCACACAGGCGGGCTGGGCACGCGCCTGGCCTTGAACATCGACCAGACACATGCGGCACACGGCACGCGACGGCAGGCGCGGATAGTGGCACAGCGTGGGAATATGCACGCCGGCTTCCCAGGCAGCGTCGAGCAGGGTTGCGCCCTCCAGCACCTCGACCGTTCTGCCGTTGACCGTGATCTTGATCATGTTCGATGCCCCCGCTGGCCCACCCTATCGGCTTACCCTACCGGCCCACCCTATCGGCCCCGCTTACCCCAGAAAGTCCATCTTACCGACCGGCACGCCGTTGTGGCGCAGGAGGCCATACGCCGTCGCGATATGAAAGTAGAAATTCGGCAGGGCCCAGGTGCGCAAAAAATCCACCCCGGTAAACTCACGTCGCCAGTCGCCAAAGGCGAGCACCACCTGACGTTCACCGCTGCCTTCGAAAGCGGCAGCAGGAATGCCTTCGATAAATGCGAGCGTCTTGTCAATGCGCGCCAGCAACTCTTCGAAACTCGCTTCGGTATCGGCATGTTTAGGGATCTCGACACCGGCCAGACGCGCCGCCGCACCCTTGGCGCCATCGCAGGTGATCTGCACCTGGCGCGACATGGGAAACATGTCGGGGTAGAGGCGATCGCTCAACAGCGCAGCCTCGTCGATTTTGTGATCCAGCGCATGCTGCCGCGCCTTTTGCAGGATGCTTTTGAGATTGCCCAGAAAGCGGACAAACGTCGGAATCGTTTCGTCGTATAAATTGGTGGCCATGGGAGTCCTTCCTGTTTGGTGAATGTGACCGTTCGATTCTACAGAACTAGCGTGGACCGTGACAGCGGACTGGGCAAGACCAGCTGCTGCGGATTGCTCAGACCACCGCCTTGTCGCGCAAGGCGGCGATTTCGCCCGGCTGGTAGCCGAGCGAAGCCAGTACCTGCTCGGTGTCGGCGCCCGTCTCCGGCGTGGCGCGGCGCAGCGCCTTGGACACGCCGGCGATGTTGAACGGCGAACCCACCAGATCGATGTCGCCCAGACGCGGATGGTGCACCGACTGCACCAGACCGAGCTGCTGCACCTGCGGGTCTTCGAACACCTGATCGATCGTGTAGATCGGCCCGCAGGGCACGCCCGCCGCCTCAAACACCGTGATCCAGTGTGCGGAAGGCCGCAGCCGCGTGAGCGCGCTGATCTCGGCATTGATCTGCTCGCGCAGGCCGCTGCGGCGCGCTGCGGTGCTCCAGGCTTCGCGGGTTTTCCAGTCGGCTTGTTCGAGCGCGTCGCACATGCGTTCCCACATGCGCCCGGAACCGGCGGCGATGTTGATGTAACCATCGCTGGTTTCAAACACCCCCGAGGGGATGAAGGTCGGATGATCGTTGCCGGTCTGGACCGCGACTTCTTTGGACATCAGCCAGCGGGAAGCCTGGAAGTCGAGCATGAAGATCTGACTCTCGAGCAGACTGGTGTGCACCCAGCGGCCGACGCCGGTGCGCTGACGTTCGAACAATGCCGTCATGATGGCCAGAGCCAGCAGATTGCCCGCCGTCATGTCGGTCACGGCGATGCCGGTGCGCATCGGCACACTACCCGGTGCGCCATTGATGCTCATCAGACCGCCCATGCCCTGCGCGATCTGGTCAACGCCGGCGCGCTCGCGGTAGGGGCCCTCCTGCCCGAAGCCGCTCAGGCTGCCGTACACCAGCTTCGGATTGACGGCGTGCACATCCTTCCAGCCAATGCGCAGACGGTCCTTGACCGAGACGCGCATGTTTTCGACCAGCACATCGGCCGTGGCCACCAGCTTCATGAAAATGGCATGACCCTCGGGGCTTTTCAGATTGAGCCGGATCGAGCGTTTGTTGCGGTGCAGGTTCTGATAATCGGAGCCATCGGTCGAGCCGACCATGTCTTCGGTGGCGTTCGATCCGGCCGGGGCCGCGGGCTGATCGATGCGGATCACGTCGGCGCCCCAGTCGGCGAGATGGCGCACCGCGGTCGGGCCGGCGCGCGCCAGCGTGAGATCGATCACCAGCAGGCCCGACAGGGGCAGCAGGCCGGGAGGATTGGAATCAGGGGTCATCACTGGGGTGCTCCAGAACGGGAGTAAAAAATGTGCTCGATGCCAGACCGCTCTGCTAGCCGGGCGGGCGACGCTGATTGCAGCCGAACACCTGTTCGAAACGCATCAGCAGATCGATCAGCAATTGTTCGCGCTGCGGCTGCACGACGATCTGCAGACCGATTGGTAATCCTGCCGCCGAAAAACCGCAGGGTAGCGTGGCCGCCGGCTGCCCCGTCAGGTTGAAGGGGTAGCCGAAAAAAGTCCACAGCCGGTAACTCTCGTAACCCGCGGGCGCGCGCTGGCCGATCTGCGGGGCGGTGCATGGCGTCATCGGGCTGAGCAGCACATCCCAGCGCTCGAACACCTGGCGCATCTGTTCGCGTACGGCAAAGCGGCGCTGCAGCAGTTCGGTATAACTTGCAGCCGAACGCTCGCGAAAGGCGAGCACGAGCTTGAGCAGCATGGGGTCAATGTCATCGGGACGCTCTTCCACCAGCCGGCCCAGGCGTGCGCTGCATCCGCCAATGAACTCGGCCATGAAGAGTTCCGACTCATCGGAACAGATATTTTTCTCGACGGCGATCGGACCGCAGAGCGGCCGCAGCAGCGTCAGCGCGCGCTCGAACGCCTCCGCCACCTCGGGTTCAATCTTTCCATACCCGAAGCTCGGGCTGCAGGCGATGCGCAGCGGCGCCGAGTCGGACAGGCCAGCCCCGTCTGCGATCGGCGCCTGCAGAGAAGTCCAGTCGCGCCCGTCCGGCCCGGCAATCACCTGCAGCAGACGCGCCGCGTCTTCGGCATGGCGCGCAATCGGGCCGACGTGGGCGAGCGTCGGCGTGGCACTGGCGGGATACACTGGCACGCGGCCGAACTGCGCCTTGATGCCGACCAGGCCGGTGAAGCTGCAGGGATTGCGGATCGAGCCGCCACCATCGGTGCCCAGCGCAATCGGCGTGACCCCGGCGGCAACCGAGGCGACCGCGCCACCACTGGAGCCGCCCGGTGAGCGGTTCAGGTCCCAGGGATTGCGCGTCAGGCCGTTGAGCGGATTGTCGGTGTAGCCACGAAATCCATACTCGGCGGTATTGGTCATGCCGACGATGATGGCGCCGGCTGCGCGCAGGCGCGCCACGCTCGGTGCGTCCGCGGCGGGAAGATGCTGCGCCATCGTGCGTGATCCATAGCGGCAGGGCAGCCCGCGCACTTCAATCAGTTCCTTGACGGTGGCCGGGATGCCGCACAGCGCCGGCAAGGGCGCCCCCGTGCGACGCGAGGTGGCGATTTTCACATCGCAGGCGCGTGCCGCTGCCAATGCCCCCTCGGCGTCGACGTGTGACAGCGCATTCAGGGCCGGGTTGGTTTCGTCGATGCGCGCCAGCGTGTTGTGCACCAGCTCCGTTGCCGACAGCGATCCCGCGAGATAGCGCGCCCGCAGGGCCGCCGCGCTGGCGTACGAAAGTTCAAGGTCGGCCGCCATGCTGAAAAATCAGCAACCGCAGGGGTCGGGGTAAAACACACCCTGCGGCAGAGCACCGTTGGCCGCCGCACCGGTCCACAGGCGCCGGCAGCAGGCGGTGGTGTGGGCGCGCACCGCTTCCATGTCAGCGCCGAGCACGCGGCCATTCTGCACCACGGGCCGGCCGGCGACCACGGTGGCCTTGATGTCGGCGGCGGTCGAGTAGTAGACCAGCGACTTGATCGGATCGAACACCGGCGCATTGAATGGCGAGGTCATGCTGACGATGACCGCATCGCCCTGCGCGCCCGGTTCGAGGTGGCCCAGATCGGGCCGGCCAAGCGCCTTGGCCGCACCCCAGGTGGCACAGTTGAGCACTTGCTCCGCAGTGATGCGCCCGCCGGCCCCGGCGCGTATCTTGCCCAGCATCGCCGCGAATTTCATTTCGAGCAGCAGGTCGTGGGAATAACTGTCGGTCGCCAGAGCGACGTTGATACCGCTGTCGAGGAGTTCGACAAACGGGCTGGTAATGGCTTCCTTGGCCTTGCGAAAACCGATGTGCACGCAGTTGGTGCCGGTGCGCGCAAGGATGGCATAGTCGCCCTCGTCCAGATAGGTACAGTGGGTCGCCATCACGTCCGGCCCGAGAAAGCCGATCGAGTCCAGGTAGGCCACGGAACTCAGGCCCGAACGTTTGGCCACCGTTTCGCGCTCAAGCTTGTGTTGCCCCATATGCAGATGGATATGGATGTTGCGTTCCTGCGCCGCGCGTTTGGTCGCGCGCAGCACCTCTTCGGGCACGGTATCGGGCCCGTGCGGCGAGAGATGCACGTTGAGGCGGCCATCACAACTGCCGTGCAGACGATCGTGCAACTCGAGTGCGGCCACCAGCCCTGCACCGACATCGCCCGGGTCGCCGAGCACCACGCGCCCCTGCTCCTTGTCAAAATAGCCGATGGCCGCATAGGTGCTTGGGTAGCAGGTGCCGAGGTCGCAGCGAAAGCCCAGACGCTGCACCAGCGAGACCCAGGCATCGGCGCTGCCGAACTGTTCGGCCACGATGGTGGTGGCGCCGCCGGCGAGCATCGCCAGACAGTCCCACTCGGTGATGATGGCCAGATCGTCGGGCGAGATCACTTGCGGCGAATACATCTGCACCGGCATGGTCATGTGGTAATACGCCGCGCCCTTGGGCAGGCTGACATCCTCGGCCAGACCGCGGCTGCGCGGTGAGGTGCCAGGATGCACATGCGCATTGATCAGACCCGGAATGACCAGACAGTCCTGCGCATCCAGTTCGATGTCGGCATGTCCGCGGTAGTGGGGCTCGATGGCGGCAACGCGGCCGTCCTCGATCACCAGATCGGCCTGATGATGCAGGCGCGGCGTGGCGCCGCCGGTCCAGATGGTACCGCCGCGTATGACCGTGGTTTGCGTCCGGCCTGCCTGTGCTGCTGTATTCATGAAGTGCCCTCGGTTCTCGGATTCAACGTCACAGATCAGGGCTCAAGGCGGATGTTCGCCTCCTTGACCACCTTGGCCCAGCGCGCCAGGTCAGCGGCAACCTGCGTGCCGAACTGCTCCGGCGTGCCACCGACCGGTACGACACCGAGCCCGACAAAACGCTGACGCACTTCAGGCACGGCCATCAGGGCTGCCGATTCGCGCGCCAGACGGTCGATAATCGGCCGCGGCGTTTTGGCTGGCACCATGATGCCAATCCAGGTGTCGACCACAAAGTCTTTCAGGCCGGACTCGACGAAAGTCTTGACGTCGGGCAACTGTGGCGAACGTTCGCCGGTAGTCACCGCCAGGCCTTTCAGCTTGCCGCTGGCAATCAGCGGCTGCGCGGTGGCGACCGCGGTGAAGGCCCACTGGATCTGACCGCCGAGTACGTCGGCCACCGCCTGCGAGCCACCCTTGTAGGGCACATGGACGAGATCCAGGCCGGTCATCTGCTTGAGCATTTCGCCCGAGACGTGTCCGGGACTGGCCGTGCCCGACGTGCCGTAGTTGATGCTGCGCAGAGTCTTGGCCTTGCTGATCGCTTCGGCCAGCGAGTTGGCCGCAAAGGCGGGATTGGCCACCAGAATCTGGGTGGAGTTGCCGAGCTTGGAAATCGGCGCGAAGTCATTGATCGTGTCAAAACCGACCTTCGGGAAAACATGGGGGTTGATCACCATGGTGCCGTCAAAGGCAAGCAACAGGGTGTAACCATCCGCGGCGCTGCGCGCTACCGCCTCGGTGCCGATATTGCCGCTGGCACCGGCGCGGTTTTCCACCAACACCGTCTGGCCCAGACGCAGCGACAGACGCTCGGCATACACCCGCGCCACGACATCGGCGACGCCACCCGGTGCGAAAGGCACGATCAGCTTTAATGGACGGCTAGGAAAGTCCTGTGCGAGCGCTTGTGAAGCGGACACAGCCAGCAACAGCGGCACCACCGCGGCACACAGCCGGCCCAACACCCTGCTCATCATATTGTCCATTTGGAACTCTCCCTGAAATTGACCTGTTGAATTGACCTGTTGAAATAGAAAAGACGACACGAGCGTTTGCAGCAACCCGGCAATGCCTGACCGAGCTACCCGAGGTTAACGACGATGCCTGATAACTGGCTGGCACGCGGCGAGGCGATGTACACCACGGCATCGGCAACCTGTTCGGGTTCAATCGCAGCCAGGAACACCCCTTCCTTGATCAGGTCGGCCGTGCGCGTCTCGTCGCCATAACGCGCTTTCGCCGTCGCCTTGAGGAGCGTGTCGATGCGTTCGGTGCGCGTTGACGGCGGATGCACCCCCATCACCCGCACGCCAAACTTGGTGGAGCCCAGCCCCATGCCCTTGGTGAACGCCGCCAGCGCGGCGTTGGCGGTCGAGCCGCAGATGTAATCGTACGAGGCACGCTCGCCCGCCATGCCGATAACGTTGATGATGACGCCGCTTTCGCGCGCCTTCATCAGGGCGTAGACATCGCGCGACAGATTGATGTAACCGAACAGCTTGAGTTCCCAGGCATGGCGCCACTTGATCTCGTCAAGCGTCTCGATGGTACCCGAGGGAATGTCGCCGGCGTTGTTGACCAGGATGTCGACGGTGGCACACAAAGCCGCGGTGCGTTTCAGGTCTGCGGCATTGCGCAGATCGAGTGCGTGCACATCGACCTGCACTTTGTATTGCGCGACGATTTCGGCACGCACGGCCTCTAGCAGGTCGCGGCTGCGTGCCACCAGAATGAGATTGCAGCCCTCGGCGGCAAATGAACGCGCGCATGCCGCGCCGATGCCTTTCGAGCTGCCGGTGATGAGAACGGTCTTTCCGGCGAGGTGAAGGTTCATGAACGATTCCTGATAAAGAGGCCCGATTGATCGTAAATACCAAAGAATAAAACGGTTCCTGCCGCTTTGCTGTCTGCCGCTTTGCTGTCTGCCGCTGTGCTGTCTGCCGCTGTGCTGTCTGCTGATGTGCTGTCTGCTGATGTGCTGTCTGCTGACTAAAATGCCCTAACGCCGGTCGACAAATCGGCTCGCCTTGGTCTGGCTGGCCGGGTCGTAAATATCGCGTGCATCGGCAAACTCGACCCGCGGCCGCACACGCACAGCGTCACGCACCCGCTCGCTAATCTGCGCAGCCAGTGTGTCGCGATCCGGCGCATGCGTGGCCAGACGGATCAACAGTTCATCCATGGAAAACGGATCGCTCATGTCGGAGCGCTGCACCACCACCTGAATTTC
>CANJOT010000141.1 GCA_947475815.1 Burkholderiales bacterium
CACCACCGACATGACGATGATGATGACCGCGACCGCGGGCGCCTCCGGTGAAACCTTTTCGGCGACCATGTCCCAGAACAGCACTGGCAGGGTACGGTCGAACCCGGACAGAAACAGCGTGCGCACCACCTCATCGAACGATAGCGAAAACGCGAACAGCATCGCCGCGTAAATGCCGGGCCGGATGATCGGCACGACGATCTTGCGCATCACCTGCGAGGGTGTTGCACCGAGGTCTCGGGCGGCTTCCTCCAGGCCCTGGTCGAAATCATGCAGGCGCGGATACAGGCTCAGAAAAGCAAACGGCAACACCACCGTGACATGCACCGCCAGCACGCTGGTCCACAAGCTCAGTGGCACATGGAGCCAGTCAAACAGCACGAGCAGGGCCGAGCCCATCACCACTGAAGGCAGAATGATGGGTAGCAGAATCAGGTGGAATACCGCGTTCTTGCCCGGAAATTCCTTGCGAAAGGCGAGGGCGAGCAGCAGGGCCAGGCTGGTGCCGATGGCCGCGCTCGCCGTGCCCAGCATCAGGCTGTTGAGCGTGGCACGTTGCAACTCGGCGTTGCTCATCACGGTGACGAACCACTTCAGGGTGAAGCCCTTGAAGGGCAGCCCGACTGAAGCCGAATCGTTGACCGAAAGCAGCATGACAATCAGGATGGGTGCATACAGAAAGGCGAACAGCAGCGCACCGAACAGGCCCAGGCCTATGCCGGTACGCTTGCCGTAAAGACGGGTGGTGGTCGCCATGGCCTTATTTTTTGCCCTGCAGAAACACTGCCTGCAGACCGATGAACCGTCCGGCGAACATGAGCGCGGCGATGACCACGACCACCATGGTGAATGCCAGCGTTGAGCCGAGCGACCAGTTGCGGTCGGTCGTAAATTGGGTGGCAATGACGGTGGCGAAGGTCGTGCCCTTGATGCCCCCAAGCAGCGCCGGCGTGACATAAGCGCCGAAGGTCAGCAGAAACACCATCACACAACCGGACAGAATGCCGGGCCAGGAGAGCGGCAGCAGCACATGGCGCAACATCGCCACCGGGCGAGCATAGAGGTCGTAGGCGGCCTCGACCAGGGCGCGGTCAATGCGTTCGATCGACAGGTAGATCGGCAGGATCATAAACAGCAGGTAGATGTAGACCAGACCAAGGTGGACCGCGAACTCGTTGTAGAGCAGCCAGTCGAGCGGCTCGGAAATCAGGCCCAGCGCCATGAGGGACTGGTTGATGACACCGCCGCGTCCGAGTATGGGCAGCCAGGCAAAGGTACGTACCACGTAACCGACCCAGAACGGCAGGAACAGCACGAAGATCAACAGGGCTTTACGCGCGCCGCGCTGGTTGGCCAGCAACAATGCCATCGGGTAGGACAGCAGCAGCGTGATCAGGGTCGTGGCAATGGCGATGCGGAAGGTCTTGAAGAGCAGCTCAAAATAGATGCGCGCGCCCAGCACGCGCTCCCAGCTCTCCGTGGTCCACTCGTTCGAAAGGCCCATCAGGCTTGTTTTCCAGAACGAGGCGAGCAGGACGAGGGCGAGCGGCACCAGGGTTAAGGCGATCAGCCAGAGCGTCGCCGGGCTGGCCAGCAACCAGGAGCGCGCGTGGCCCGCACGTCGCCACGTCGCCGCGGTGTCGCTGCCGTCTGGGTGAATCGCCTGTGTCATCAAGCTGTCGTTCCCCGTTCTTGCCCGACTGATTTCCTGGCGGATGGACCGGTGTGTGGCCTGGCCGCGTAGTGTTCCGCCGTTGCATGGTGCAACGGGCGGTCAGTCTCCTGTTGAACATCTTTCTGTTGCGCGGGCGGGCTGCTGTTGGTCACAGAATGCCCGATGAACGCGCTTTTTTCAGTCAATACACTGGTGCAGATTTCTTTTCAAAAAGTATAGCATGGCACCGGTGCATTCCCGCCAGCGCGGTGTTTGCCAACGCCCTGCGACGGCAGTTGCTCGGGGCACGGAGTGGGTATCCCGGTTTTTCATGCGTGACTCACCGTTGCCGGTGATGGATGTTCAGACTTTGGCGATGGGGCATCTAAAACCAGTAGTCCGGGTTAAATCGGCATCAGAGCCAATACTGCTCCTCCGGCGCGCCTCAATCGAGGCGAATTCCACGGATTTCAGTGATTGGCAGATTGGCGATGTCGCGCAGTTTTTCATTCCGCTCGGATTTCAGGTCGACCAGCGTACCCAGTTGTGAGTACGAGGAACTCACGAAGTGCTCTTGTCCATCATCGCTGCGACGCGTGATGCCGAACTGGATTCGCGCGCGCTCGTCCGTCGACAGTTTGCTGACAAAAGCCTTGGTTGCCCAGATCGCACCGAAGCGCGCGTAGTCAGACAGGCGTGCGGCGTGGTTGATGGTGTCGCCCAATACCGCGATTTCGAGACTGGTGGCTGATTGAAAGGTGCCCAGCCACTCTTGCCCCTCATGCAAGCCGGTGTTCAGGTACAACTCGTTGAGCCAGTTCTTGCGCAACTGCCATTGCTTGCTGATCTTGCGCATCTCCTGGCGGATTTCGTGCGCGCAGAGGAGTGCGTTGTAGAGGTAGTTGCTGTCGGGCTGGGGGAAAAAGTAATAGACCATGCCATCGCCGACATGCTTGCCATGGGTGCCGTAGTACTTGCGAAACAGCGGCGCCATGGTCGACCAGATTTCATTGATCAGCTCAAAATACTCTTCGGGGGGGAGCTCCGAGCAAATCTTCACTGAGTTCTGCAGATCCGCGACGATCACCGCCAGCGGTGTGAGAACGGGTAGCTGTTTGCGCAACAGGTTGCGGATGACCACATCGCGCCGCGACAGAAAATCCAGCAAACCCGGCTCGGCCCGTCCGGCCGGAATATGAACAATCAGGATACCTTCGCGAAAATACAGGCCGTACGCGTTCCAATCCGTAACTGTACCGTCCGCTTCTTGCAGCGAGTAGGGCACTTCGGCCACGGTTTGTCCCGGACCGCCGGGCACGTCGTCGTACATCTCGGCAAGCAGGTTCGTGTACTGCCGGCTATTGTTCTTGAGCAAACTGAGGACGCTATCCTTGGAAAGCCGGGCTTTGGCCAATTCGAGATGCAGGCGCAGCAAGGGATTGCGTCGACCGGGTTCGCAGTCGCCCAAGGCGTCAAACAGCATCAGAAAAATGTTGCGCGATTCGCTGTCCGGTGGCGGGGTCTCGAAACCCAGAATCTGGGTGCGCGCCGGCGCGTTGTACCAAGTCAGCTCCAGATTGTAGTTGACCATATAGGCCGGATGCGCAATGTCGTCCAGAGTCAGTTGCAGGCCGCGGGCCTCGCTGGATGCGATTGCGGGCGCTTGTCCAATGACCGTTGAACGGGTCTGGGGGGGCGCTGGCAACGCAGCATCTTCCTGCCGACTTCCAAAACGTGCTGCGATCTCGGCCATGGTGTACCCCTCAGTTTTTAGACGACGGACTTCTTCAATACGCTCAATGACCGAGTCAGGAAAATAACCCAGGGCCGGCGCGTCACCGTCGCCCAACGAAGGTTGCCTGACGAGGGGTCTGGACAGTACGCCTAGAGCGATATAGTTATTCAACGTCGCTCTGGAGATACCTGTTTTTAACAATAATTCTTTGCTGGATATCACGATGACGTACCCAAAGGTTAACTTTTTCAGTTGGCCCGGACAGAGTGTGCAATGCCGTCTTGGACACCCATTTCAAGACTGTTTTGGACTGTATAATTTACAATGTATAACTGTATATTTGTACAGTCCAACTCGAAAGTCAAGCAGCACTCGTTCATCTGCCACGTGCTGTTGCAAGCGAACTACAGATCGTATTCGGCAGAGGGGTTCGCTTGTTGAAGACGGAAGCTCTCGCTGCCTGAGCGCATTCCCTGCGATGAGCCTTATCCCTCTGCTGGCGCTGATGATGCCGATTTGACCCGGACTACTGGTTTTGACCGCCCCATCGCCAGGCTCTGAAACCCATAACTGGCAACCGTTCGCGTGTTTCAACGTTGCAATTTGCGCTATATTCACGCCTTGGCTGCGGGAGAAAATGTGAAATTCTGCTGTTTTTCTACCGGGGTACAGCGCGACGAAACTGCTGGTGCCCGCTAAACCTGCAAGCCAGAACCGCTAAACAATAAGAACGATACGACTGACTGATCCTGCTTGCCCCTGCAATAACTCCAATGAAGACACCATGAACAGATTGATGAACTGCTTTAGGACGGGCTTGCAGCGGCGCTCCTTGTCTGGCATGACTGGAACACGTGCGGTCGTTCGCGCGACAGCTTCAGAGACGGCGAAACGATTGCCCTTGCTGAGTGTTTTGTCCTCGCTGGTTTTGCTGGCGTGCAGCCCCACTGCCGTGTATGGCCAGGCCTATCCCAACAAGGTCATTCGCCTGGTTGTCGGTTACCCGCCGGGCGGGACGCTCGATGCAATGAGCCGGCCGATCGCAAGCAAACTTGGGCAGGCGCTGGGCCAATCGGTCATCATCGACAACCGCGGAGGTGCTGCCGGCAATATTGCGGCCGAGTACGTTGCGAAGGCTCAAGCCGATGGCTATACCTTGTTGATGGTGGCAGCGCCGCACGCGGTCAATCCATCCCTTTTTCGCAGCGTTGCCTATGATCCGGTCAAGGACTTCGTCGCGGTGACGCAAATTACCGCGAATGACTCTGTGCTAGTGGTGCATCCTTCGGTGTCGGCAAAAACGATTAAAGAGTTCATCGCTCTGGCCAAGGAGAAGAAGGGCACGCTCAGTTACGCCTCCGGCGGAATCGGAACCACAGGTCATTTGGGGATGGAACTGCTCAAGCCACAGGCTGGTTTTGAAGCACTCCATGTGCCCTACAAAGGGGGCGGTCAGGCCATCACCGACGTGATTGCCGGCCAGGTCAACGCGTACATGCTGTCACCAGCCCTCGCGCTGCCACACCTGCGCAGCGGAAAACTGCGAGCGATCGCAGGAACCGGCTCGAAGCGCTCGGAGCTCCTGCCTGATATTCCTACCATTGCCGAATCAGGCTTTCCTGGCTACGAGGTCAAAAACTGGCAGGGCATGGTCGCGCCCGCCGGCACGCCGGCCGCAGTGGTGAACAGGCTGTTTCAGGAGGTCTCCAAAATTCTCAAGCTGCCCGAAGTCATCGATCAATTCAAGGCGCTGGGCGTTGACGCGGTGGGCTCCGCCAGCCCGGAAGAATTTGGCACGTACATCGAGGCCGAGGTGACCCGCTATGCAAAGGTCATCAAACAAGCCGGTATCAAGGCGGATTAAGTCCGGCGATGACCGGGCTGGCAAACCCTGGACTTTGAACCGGGTTTGGAACTGAAATTCCTTAAGGAGACTACCCATGGATGCAATGGAGGTGCTGGCAAATTATGTCGTACAGACCAAGTATGAGGATCTGCCGCGCGATGTGGTCGAGAGAGCAAAATACTTCATCCTCGATACGTTTGGTGTGGCCATTGCCGGCAGCACATCCCCTGGAACGGTAGAAATTATCAAACTGGTCCAGGAGTGGGGCGGCAAACCGGAATCAACCATCTTGATGTATGGCACCAAGGTGCCCAGCTACCATGCAGCCTTTGCAAACAGTGTCCTGACCCATGCCAGGGAGCTGGATGACACCCACGACGTCGTGCGGGGCCACTACAACGTATCCATTCTTCCGGCCTCGCTCGCGGTCGCAGAGGCCAATGTTGGGGTTTCGGGAAAGGACCTGATCACCGCGGTCGTTCTGGGCATTGAGCTGATGTTCAGGGTCGGCAAGGGCATGCCTGATTATCTGGGATGGCATAACACCTCAACGCTGGGCGCTTTTGGGGCGGCCGCTGCCGCGGGCAAGGTTCTCAAGCTCAATCCGAAGCAAATGCTCGATTGCCTGGGTATTGTTTACAGCCAGATTGGGGGCAACCACCAGTGTCTGGTCGACGGCGCGCTGACAAAACGAATTCAGCCGGCGTTTTCGTCGATGGCTGGCGTGCGCTCTGCCTATCTGGCCAGCCGAGGCATTGATGGCCCGCGTAACGTTCTGGAAGGCAAGTATGGCTTCTACAATGTGTATGGTCGCGGCAAATATGATCGGGAAGTCATCGTCAACGATCTCGGTGGGGATTATGGAATACGGACCCTGAGCGTCAAGCCCTTTTCAAGTTGCCGGTTCACCCATCCCGCGATTGGTGCTGCCCTGGACTTGATGAATGAGGCCCCGATCAATCCCCACGACATTGACGAGGTTGTGTTCAAGGCCACCCGTCTGACGCTGGATCTGGTTGGCAGGCCTTTTGAAGTCGGCGACAACCCGGAGGTGAGTGCGCAATTCAGCATCCCCTATACCGTCGCCACGGCATTGCTGACAAGACGCGTGTTCATTGATGACTTTACGGAGGCGTCGATCAATCGACCCGAGGTGCGGGCATTGACCAAGCGAATCCGGGTTGAGGTGGACGAAAGCATACCGAACCAGATCTTGCCGGTGCCGTTGACGATGGTGATCAAACTGAAAAATGGACAGATCCTCAGCAAAGAGGTCCGCACCATCAAAGGGAGCCACGAGGAACCGCTCAGTCAGAAGGAACTCGTCAATAAATTCGGCCAGTGCATGGAATATTCACTGCGGCCGTTTTCGGCGAACAAAATTGATCAGGCGGTTCAATTGCTGTCCAACCTCGACGAGATTGAAAACATTTCGACGTTGACGGAATCGCTGGTGGCGTAAACAGCAGCCGTTCCTGGTTTCGCATCAGATTTACCAGCCGGCGGCAACCCCGCCGGCTTTTTTTGCCCGATCGGTTTGTTGGGTCGGTCATTCCAGCTACATTCGGCCAACCGTCAGACCGTTACCACTCGACGAGCAACTCGTCGACGCCGAAAAAAAGATGTTCCAAGCGGTACTTCACGGCATCCATGGGCACCGCGAGCCTCAGATCGGGCAGGCGCCTGAATAGTGTGTCGATGACGATCTGCAACTCGGCACGCGCGAGGGGCGCGCCAATGCAGACATGGCTGCCTGATCCGAATGCGACATGAAAACGGGATTCGCGTTCGTCATCGAAGCGGTCTGGATTGCTGAAAAATTCTTCATCACGATTGGCACTCGCGAGATTGGCCACGACGCCTTCGCCGGCGCGTATCAACTGTCCACCGATTTCGATGTCTTCGAGTGCGACCCGCGCCAGGCCATGTTGCGCGATGCTCGTGTAGCGCAGGATCTCGTCAAGAATCGCCGGCGTGCGCGACGCATCGGCCTTCAATTTCGCCAGGGTTTGTGGATTTTGCAGCAGCACCAGCGTGCTCATGGCGATCATGTCGGCGGTCGTGCCAAAGCCGGCCAGCAGTACCAGGATCGACATCGATGCGAGATTCTCGGCAGTAGTATGGCCGGTCTTCACTTCCTCGGTAATGAGCTTGCTGATCAGATCGTCGCCGGGGTTGGTCAGGCGCTCCTGAATGCGCTTCATCCAATAGGCATGCAGATCAGTCAGCGATTTTTGCACCGCCTGCGGCGTTGAATTGATGCCCGTCCGCGTCGTGCCCACGTTCTGGATGAAGGGCATATCGCTCTCTGGTATCCCCAGCAGTTTGCTGATCACACCGGTCGGCACGGCAAGGGCCAGCGTGCGGCACAGGTCGACTGGCTTGCCGGCGGCGATCATCTGGTCGATGGCGTGATCGACCAGACCCTGAATTTCGGGACGCAGCGCAGCGATGTTGGCCGGCGCGAAAAAAGCCTGCCACAGCTTGCGCTCATAACTGTGCTCCGGCTTGTCCTTGCGCAGAAAACTGGTATTGGTGGTTTTCTGCGCCTTGATTGCGGCCGACCAGGTCGGAAAGTGCTCGTGAACCGACTGCGAGCTGAAACGATCGTCACCGAGCATGGCGCGTACGTCGCTCATGCGCGTCAGCAACCACACTTCGTTGCCATCCCACAGCCTGACCTTGCTGACCGGATGTTCATGACGCAAGCGCGTGATGGTTGCCGGCGGTTCGAACGGACACGCAGGATCGCGTGGAATCGGATAGCTGGACAAGCCTTTGAACGGGCACTCGCTGCCGGGCGCTTGTGTCATACCGCCTCCGAATGAATGAGATCTGAAATGGGATCTGAAATGGAATCTGAAATGGGATCTGAAAAAGATGACTGGTGGCAGGCCCTTATTGCGCGGCTTTGATTTTGGCAGTGCGTGCGATGGCGGAAAATCGTTCGAGGTCACGCTTGATGCGCGCCGTGGACTGTGCCGGAGTGTGCAGGTTCGGGTTGATGCCCATGCTGGTGAGGCGCTCACGTAAGGCCGGCGAAGACATGGCCGCGGCCACCGCATCATAAAGCTTCTGAATGACCGCCGGTGGCGTACCGGCCGGCGCATTGAGGCCAAGAATAAAAGTCAGATCGAAGCCAGGCAAGCCGGATTCGGAAATCAGAGGCACGCTGCCCATGCCAGGCGGACGCGGTACATCCGACAACGCGATTGCCAGTATGCGGCCCGCCTGGGTCAGCGGCACGATGCCTGCAACGTCGGTGATCACCAGGTCGACTTCGCCGCCGGCCAGCGCTTGCAGGGCGGGCGCGCCGCCGCGATAAGGAATGTGGGTCAGCTTGATGCCGGCCTGCTGGCCGATCAACTCACCCGCGAGCTGAAAGGACGTTGAACCTGAGCCGAAGGTCAGGCCATCCGGCTTTCCCTTGGCGATACGAATGACATCGGCCAGGGTCTTTGCGCCCAGCGTCGTGCGCGCAGTAATTGATACCGCAGTGGTGCCAACGATGGCGATCGGCGTCAGGTCCTTGAGCGAATCGTAAGGCAGCTTGTCGTAAATCGCCGGGTTGATGGTCAACGGCCCAGAACCGGCCGAGAGCAGCGTATATCCATCAGGCGGCGCGTGGGCGACGAAATCGGTGCCGACGATGGCATCGGCGCCGGCTTTGTTCTCAACCACAACGCTCTGCCCCAGCGTCTGACTCATCGGTTCGGCTAGCAAGCGGGCGAGGATGTCGTTGCTGCTACCGGGTGGAAAACCAACGATGATGCGTATTGCCCGCGTCGGCCAGGCGGAGGCGGTCTGTGCAGAGCTTACGGCAGGAACAGCGGCCAGCACGGCCAGTCCCAGCAAGGCAATTGTGAAGGCTGACTTGCGCCAGAGCTTAAGTCTCGGAAAGTTCATATGAAATCCTTCTGTGAGCTTCACGGTGGGCGGACAGCATGGTCAACGTATTCAGTGTTTCTTTGCTTGTTGCGAATCCCTTAAAACTGAACTGCGCTTGCTTGCCAGAACAAGGCGCGCATTGCATTGAACAAGCTGTTGAGACCGGGTCAGGCAATCGCCCGACCAGGCGCACAGCAGTGAGCAGAGCCCTCCGGTTCGGTCATTCCGGCTTGATGTTGCCGGCCTG
>CANJOT010000142.1 GCA_947475815.1 Burkholderiales bacterium
GGCGCAAGCAGTTCGATGAAGGTGTAGGCATAGGCCCGCAACCAGGCGCCCTTCTGCACGGCCAGATGGGTGACGTTGCGGCCGAACAGATGGCCGGCCGGCATGGCGGCCAGTTCGCGGTCGCGCGCCGGATCGTAGGCGATGCCGGCAACGATGCCAACGCCAAATCCGGCTTCCACATAAGTCTTGATGACGTCAGCATCGATGGCCTCGAGCACGATGTCCGGCGTGATCTGGCGCTGTGCAAACGCCTGGTCGATGCGCGCCCGGCCGGCAAAAGCACTGTCATAGGTAACCAGCGGGTATTTGGCCAGCATGTCGAGCGCCAGCGGTTTGCCGGCACAGGTTTCGATCAGCGGGTGGCCGTGCGGCACCACCACCGAATGTTCCCAGAAAAAACAGGGCACGCTGATCAAGCCTTCGATTTCGGCAATCGCCTCGGTCGCCACGGCGATGTGGGCGAGACCGCGCAGCACCATCTCGGCGATCTGCGAGGGGCTGCCCTGCAGCAGGGACAGACGCACCTCGGGGTAGCGCTCTTTGAAGGCACGCACCACGCGTGGCAGGGTGTAGCGGGCCTGGGTATGGGTGGTGGCGACCACCAGCGCGCCGTGGTCGCGCGTGGCGAATTCCTCGCCAACACGCTTGAGGTTGTCGACCTCGTTGAGCAGGCGCTCAATCACCGGCAGGGCGGCGCGACCCGGCTCGGTGAGGGTCTTGATGCGTTTGCCATGACGCACGAAAATCTCGACACCCAACTCCCGCTCGAGTTCGATAATCGCCTTGGACACGCCCGGTTGCGAGGTAAACAACGCGGCAGCCGCGGCGCTCAGATTGAAATTCTGGCGCACCGTTTCGCGAACGAAACGTAGCTGATTGAGGTTCATGTCAGCACGATACCGGCTAGACGACCTCGCCGGCGGTTTCTTTCTTCGCCGGCTTCACGAGGTCCTCACGCTTGATGCCCATCCAGCGCGTCAACGGCGCCATCACCAATACCGACGAGTAAATGCCGAACAGGATGCCGATGGTCAGGGCCAGCGCGAAATAATGCAGGGTCGGACCACCGAAGAGCAGCATCGACAGCACCATGGTTTCGGTCAAACCGTGGGTGATCATGGTGCGCGAGATGGTGCTGGTAATGGCATTGTCGATCACGTGGTCGACCGTGGCCTTGCGCATCTTGCGGAAGTTTTCCCGGATCCGGTCGGCAATCACGACCGACTCGTTGACCGAATAGCCCAGCACCGCCAGCGTCGCCGCCAGCACCGCCAGTGAAAATTCCCACTGGAAGAAGGCAAAAAAGCCGAGGATGATGACGACGTCGTGCAGGTTGGCGATGATGGCCGCGACCGCGAACTTCCATTCAAAGCGGAACGCCAGGTAGATGACGATGCCGATGATCACCACCAGCAGCGCCATGGCGCCATCGGTGGCCAGTTCCTGGCCTACCTGTGGACCGACAAATTCGACGCGGTTGATTTTTACACCCGGGCCACCCTCGGCAAGGATGCTGGCCGTCAGCTTGGCTGCATCCAGCTTGGGGTTGGCCGCACCATCGTTGATGCCCGGTGCCGCGGCGACATCCTTGAGCGACAGGCGCAGCATGACATCACGCGCCGTGCCAAAGTTCTGTACATGCGGCTCGGCAATGCCCGCCTTGATCAGCGCACCACGAATGCCATCAACGTTAGCAGCCTGCTCGTAGCCCGCCTCGACCACCACGCCACCCGTGAACTCAATGCTGAAGTTCAGGCCGCGCACCACCAGGAACACCACCGCAGCCAAAAAAGTCAGGCCCGAAATGACGTTGAACACCAACGCATGACGCATGAACGGGATGTCTTTTTTGATTCTGAAAAATTCCATGATCGTATCCCTGTCTCAGGCGTTGGCAGTCTTGCCGGGCTTGGCCTTCGTGGCCGCTTCGTCGGTGTCTTCCACCGGCCGCCAAATCTCGCCAATCGACAGCTTGAGCAATTTTTTCTTGCGTCCGTAGAGCAGGTTGACGATCGCCCGTGACACCACCACTGAGGAAAAGATCGAGGTGATGATGCCCAGACAATGCACAACGGCAAAACCGCGCACCGCGCCCGAACCAAAAGCCAGCAGGGCCAGACCGGCGATCAGCGTGGTGATGTTGGAGTCGAGAATGGTGCCAAAGGCGCGTTCATACCCGGCAGTAATGGCGGTCTGTGGCGGCGCGCCATTGCGCAATTCCTCGCGGATGCGTTCGTTGATCAGCACATTGGCGTCAATCGCCATGCCCAGCGTGAGTGCGATGGCGGCAATGCCTGGCAGCGTCAGCGTGGCCTGCAACATCGACAGCAGCGCAAACAGCAGCAGCAGATTGGAGCCCAGCGCGATCACCGAGACCACGCCAAACATGACGTAGTACAGCACCATGAACAGGGCAATGGCACAGAAACCATAGATGGTCGACAGGAAGCCGCGACGGATGTTGTCGGCGCCGAGCGACGGGCCAATGGTGCGTTCCTCGATGATTTCCATCGGTGCGGCCAGCGAACCGGAGCGCAGCAGCAGGGCCACGTCGCTCGCTTCGGCGGTGGTCATGCGGCCGCTGATCTGCACGCGGCCCCCGCCGATTTCGGAGCGGATCACCGGTGCGGTGACCACCTCGCCCTTGCCCTTCTCAAACAACAGGATGGCCATGCGCTTGCCGATGCTCTCGCGCGTGACGTCGCGGAATATGCGCGCCGCCTTGGCATCGAGTGTCAGGTGGACGGCAGACTCATGCGTCTGGCTGTCAAAACCGGCCTGCGCGTCGGTCAGGTTTTCACCGGTAAAGATGACCTGTTTTTTGACCAGCAGCGGCACGCTGCCGCGTTCGGTATAGCGCTCCAGCCCGAAGGGCACGGTGCCTTGCGCCAGCGCCGCGGCGGCCTCGCCGCTTTCCTCGACCATGCGCACTTCGAGGGTGGCGGTACGGCCGATGATGTCCTTGGCCTTGGCGGTGTCCTGCACGCCCGGCAGTTGCACAACGATGCGGTCGGCGCCCTGCTGCTGGATGACCGGTTCGGCCACACCGAGCTGGTTCACGCGATTGTGCAGGGTGACAATGTTCTGCTTGAGGGCGCTCTCCTGCACCTTGAGGATGGCGGCGGGCTTGAAGCGACCGACCAGCTTGAACTCGGAACCGTCGGGTTCGACCACCAGTTGCAGCTCAGACAGGCCATCGGCCAGCACACCGAGGGCACGGTTGCCGGTGTCGGCATCGGCAAACCGCACTTCGAGCACAGCACCATTACGGCTGATGCCGGTATGGCGAATATTCTTGTCGCGGAGCAGCGCGCGGGCATCACCGGCCAGGCTGTCGATGCGCTTGGTGATAGCGCTTTTCATGTCGACCTGCATCAGGAAATGCACACCACCGCGCAAGTCCAGTCCCAGATACATAGGCAGGGCATGAATCGCGGTGAGCCACTTCGGGCTGGCTGACAAAAGATTGAGGGCGACGATGTAGACCGGATCGGCAGCATCGGGGTTAAGCTCTTTTTGCAACAGGTCTTTGGCGCGCAGCTGCGTGTCGGTGTCGGTGAAACGCACACGCACCGAGGGCGAACCAACCGTGTCAAAAAACACGCCGCTGTGGGTAATGGTGGCCTTGGTCAGGGCAGCCTCGACCCGGCTGATCATGGCGGCGTCGACCTTGACGGTCGCCTTGCCGCTCGAGATCTGCACAGCCGGTGATTCACCAAACAGATTAGGCAGGGAATAAAGAAATCCAACCATCAGCGCAACGCCAATGAGGATGTACTTCCAGAGCGGATAGCGGTTCATGATGAAGGTGGCTGGCAGACTGCGGTTGCGGCATGGGCATGCCGGAAGCCGGGCGCGCTGCGCCCGTCACGACATCAGACGCCCTTGATGGTGCCCTTGGGCAGAACATTCTGGACGGCGGCGCGCTGCATCAGCACTTCAACCGGGCCATCCTTGCCTTCGGCGATTTCAACACTCAGAAACTGCTCGCCGGCCTTGGTAATTTTGCCCAGCAGGCCGCCAGCGGTGATCACTTCGTCGCCGACCTTGATGGCCTCAACCATGGCCTTGGCTTCCTTCTGGCGCTTCATCTGCGGACGAATCATGAGGAAATACATGACCACGAACATGACGACGATGAACAGGATGTTGATCAGGCCGGTATCGCCCCCGGCAGGGGTGGCTTGCGCGTAAGCGTTGGAAATGAACACGGTTTACTCCGTAAATAAGCTTGAATCGTGGGGATTGACAACTTTCGATTGTATCACTGCGGCATGACGCGGCGGCATCCCTGCCCGGCGCCGGCTTTCAGGCGATGCCACGCGCCCGGTCCGCCGCAAAAGTGGCCATGAACGCCGCATACTCACCGCCCTCGATCGCCGCCCGTACACCTGCCATGAGCCACTGATAATAATAAAGATTGTGCAGGGTGTTGAGGCGCGCTCCCAGAATCTCATTGACGCGCTGCAGGTGGTGCAGATACGAACGCGAGAAGTTGCGGCAGGTATAGCAGCCGCAGGTATCGTCGAGCGGCCGGGTATCGGCCTTGTAGCGGGCGTTGCGCAGCTTGATGTCGCCAAAACGCGTAAACAGCCAGCCGTTGCGCGCATTGCGAGTGGGCATGACGCAGTCAAACATGTCAATGCCGCGCGCCACGCCGTCGATCAGGTCTTCCGGCGTACCCACGCCCATCAGGTAATGCGGCTTGTCGGCCGGCAGGCGCGGCGCCAGATGGTCGAGCACGCGCAGCATGTCTTCCTTCGGTTCCCCGACGGACAAACCACCAATGGCGATGCCGTCAAAACCGATGTCAACCAGGCCGGCGAGCGACTCATCGCGCAGGTGTTCGTGCATGCCACCCTGAACGATGGCAAACAGGGCGTTGGCGTTCTCGAGCTCGTCGTGGGCAGTGCGCGAGCGTTTGGCCCAGCGCAAAGACAGGCGCATCGAGCTGGCCGCCTCTTCTTCGGTCGAGGGCCAGTTGGTGCACTCATCGAAAATCATGACGATGTCGCTGTTGAGCGCATGCTGGATGCGCATCGACTCTTCCGGCGTGAGCATCAGCTTGTCACCGTTGATGGGCGAGTTGAAACGCACGCCCTCCTCGCTGATCTTGCGCAACGCGCCCAGGCTCCAGACCTGAAACCCGCCCGAATCAGTCAGGAGCGGTTTTTTCCAGCCGTTGAAGCCGTGCAGGCCGCCATGGCTGGCGATGACCTCGGTACCCGGCCGCAACCACAGGTGAAAGGTATTGCCGAGGATGATCTGCGCGCCCAGGTCTTCAAGCTCATCGGGCGTGACCGATTTCACCGCGCCATAGGTACCGACCGGCATGAATACCGGCGTTTCGACCACGCCGTGGGCCAGCGTGAGGCGGCCGCGCCGGGCAAAACCGTCGGTCTTGAGAAGTTCGTATTTCATGATTCCTGAGGGGCGGCGGGGTCGGGCTCGAGCAGCATGGCGTCACCATAACTGAAAAAGCGGTAACGCTGGCGGATGGCGTGGGCATAAGCGGCGCGGATGCGCTCAACGCCGGCAAAGGCCGATACCAGCATGAGCAGCGTCGATTTGGGCAGATGGAAATTGGTGATCAGGCGGTCCACCACGCGAAACCGGTAACCCGGCGTGATGAACAGGCGTGTATCGGCAGGACCTGCGCTCAGCGTGCCCGCGGCGGCCGCCGATTCGAGGGCGCGCAGGGCCGTGGTGCCAACAGCCACCACCCGGCCGCCGCGCTCACGCGTCCGGGCGATGGCGTCGATGAGCGTCGGCGGGATGATGTAATGCTCCAGATGCATCCTGTGTTCAGACAGTTGTTCCACCCGTACCGGCTGGAAGGTGCCAGCGCCGACATGCAGGGTCAGGGTGGTGGTGTGCACACCGCGCGCGGCCAGCGCGGCGAGCAGCGGGGCATCAAAATGCAGGCCGGCGGTGGGCGCGGCCACCGCACCCGGGTGACGCGCAAAGACCGTCTGGTAACGCTCCTGATCGACCGCGTCGGCGGCATGGGTGATGTAAGGCGGCAGAGGCAGGCTGCCATGCTTTTCAAGCACATCGTAGACCGCGGCATCAAAGGCCAGCTCGAAAAACCCTTCGTGACGCGCCAGCACGGTCGCGCCCACACCCTCGGCAAACACCAGCCGCGAACCGGGCAGGGGCGCATGGCTGGCGCGCACCTGCGCCAGCGCCCGGTGGGTATCGAGCACCCGTTCAATCAGCGCTTCGATCTTGCCGCCACTTTCCTTGAAGCCGGCCAGACGCGCCTTGATGACGCGCGTGTCGTTGAACACCAGCAGATCCCCGGGCAAGAGCAACTCGGGCAGTTCGACGAACAGGCGATCCTGCAGTCCGGCGCGTGCGCAGACCAGCAGCCGGCTCGCCGCGCGTTCGGGCAAGGGATGCTGGGCAATCAGCGCATCGGGAAGGTCGAAATCAAAGTCGGAAAGGAGCACGGCGACGGTTCAGGCAGACAGGGAAAGCCGGATGATAAGCCAAACTGCCCCGGTCTCTCGCTGCCGGGTCAGGCAGAACCGGCCTGGCGCATCACCTCGGCCAGAGACTGCAAAAAGAATTTCAGCTTGGGCGACTGGTGTTTCGAGCGCTGGTAAATGGCAAACAGATTATGCCGGTAGGGCGCATTGGTCGGTGTGGCGTCAAAGTCGGCCAGAAGCGCCACCAGACGCCCGGCCAACACATCGGCCTTGACCGACCACTCCGGCATCAGGCTGATGCCCTGACCCTGCAAGGCCAGTTGCCGCAAGGCTTCGCCGCTCGACGACTGCACGCGGCTGTGCACCTTGACCTGATGTTCCAGTTCCCCACAGCGAAAACGCCATACCGGCGCGGCATGATGAAACTGATAGGTCAGGCAGTGATGGTGCGCCAGATCGGCCGGCTCGGCCGGTGTGCCCATGCGCCGCAGATACTCCGGGCTGGCACAGACCACGCGCCGCCACGAACCGAGTTTGCGCGTCACCAGCGACATGTGCTCGATCTCGCCGCTGCGCTCGGTGCGGATCGACACATCGACATTGTGTTCAATCAGATCAAGGGGCCGGTCAGACAGGGTGAGCACCAGATCGATATCGGTATTGGTCTCGAGAAAGCGGCTGACCAGCGGCACAATCAGGTGATGGCCGACGAATTCACGCGCATGCACGTGCAGGCGGCCCTGAATCCCGCGGCCGATGTCAGCCACGGCCGGTTCGATATCATCAAATTCCTGCAACACGCGGCGCGCACGCTCGAGCAACATTTCGCCAGCATGGGTCAAAGACAGACGCCGGCTGGAGCGATTGAGCAGACGCGTGCCGTAACGCTCTTCCAGACTCTGGATGTAACGGGACACCGACGCTGGCGAAAGATCCATCTGCCGGCCCGCTTCGGAAAAACTGCCCGAGCGCACCGTCAGCACGAAAATACGCAGTTGTTGCAGTGTGTCCATCGCCTGTCGCCGTGCGGGGAGAAGAACGCTCCAGCGGAGCTGTTTTGCAGGATCTGCAAGGATGCTGATCAGATGTTGTTGTGGTCAGATGTTAGCACATCCCCTAAGCTAGCCGGCTGCAGGAAGGCACTCCCGCGAGCCGGTCCCGCCCGCCATAATTCGAAAAAGAGACAACATGAATACCCTGATGGAAGAGTCTTTCCTGGACACGGAAAATGCCGAGCCGCACGCATTTTACGATCGCGTACGCGCCCGTGGCGACGTCGTCTGGGATGAACGCATGCAGGCCTGGCTGGTGGTCGGCAACGAGGTTGCGCGCGCGGCCCTGCAGGACGACGAGCTATTCATGCATCCGTTTAGCACCATGCAGGCCGGCAGCGCCTACGCCAAGATCCGTGGCGAAAATCCGCGTTCGTTCTTTTTTCTGCACGGCGAAAAGCACCATGAAATGCATCGCTGGTGGGTGCGCGACCTGCTCTCACCGCAATGGGTCAACCGCTACCGGCCGGCAGCCATCGAGCCGGCCATCACCGGCCTGCTCGAACGGCTCGAAGGCCGGGACGAATTTGATCTGGTCAACGATTTCATCACCCACCTGCCGGTAGAAGTGTTCGCGCGCCTGCTCGACCTGCCGCGCAAGGACCGCGCCTTTCTCGCCGAGCTCAAGCAGCTCAACGACAACATCGCCGCCTTTGCCAGCGTCGCCTCGGCCCTCAAGCTGGAGGCCGCCGAAGTGTCCGAGGAAACCCGCCGCATCACCGACTGCGCCGTCGCTGCCGCCCAGAAGCTTGACGAGATCCTGCGGCCGGTGGTGATCGACCGCGCCACCAACCGTGGCGAGGACATGATCAGCCGCCTGTGGCTGGGGGGCCCGAATATTTTTCCCGACTGGAATGAGGTCGACACGCTTGATGCCTGCCGCCGCCTGCTGTTTGCCGGCATCGACACCACCACGCACGCTCTGGCCAACGCCTTTTACATGCTGCTCACCGACGCCGACCTGATGGCGCGCGTGCGCGCCGGTGGCCGGGAAGCCGTCGAACGCTTTGCCGAAGAAGCGCTGCGCCTCAACGGCACGGTGCAATTCCGCTCGCGCCGCGTCACCGCCGACACCGTGCTGGGTGGTGTGCCCATCGCCAAGGGGCAGATGATCGTTGTCATCCTGATGGCGGCCAACCGTGATCCCAAAGCGTTTGTCTGTCCCCATGCTGTCGACCTCGAGCGGCCGCAGGCGCGCAACCACCTCGCCTTCCTGACCGGCCCGCGCACCTGCCCGGGGTCGGGGCTGGCCCGCGCCGAACTGGTCGGCGGCCTGCACGCCATGCTCGAGCGTTACCCCAACCTGCATCTGA
Source organism: Burkholderiales bacterium (assembly GCA_947475815.1). Lineage (GTDB taxonomy): Bacteria > Pseudomonadota > Gammaproteobacteria > Burkholderiales > Burkholderiaceae_D > CANJOT01. Next base: position 8,797 of record CANJOT010000142.1, read on the forward strand.
GCGGCGGCGGGCAGCCGTCGTTCCACGGGTTCATGATGCGCTCCTACGGTCCCCTGCAGGTGTCGACCAAAGCACCCGCCACCAACACCACATCCACCGGAACACAGCCATGAACGATTCGATCACCGACCTGAAAAAAAGCGGCCTGGATGTCATGCGTGCGTTCGCCGGCGAAGAGTATGCCGTGCAGCGCGCCGCCAGCACCAATGATTTCAACCGCGACCTGCGCGCCCTCTCGGAGCTGTCCATGGGCTCGGTCTGGACCCGGCCCGATCTGGAGCGCGCCACGCGCAGTCTGGTCACGGTCGGCATCCTGACCGCGCTGGGACGCTCGCATGAGCTGTCCATCCACATGAATGCAGCCCTGAATAATGGCTGTACGCCGGCACAACTGAAAGAGGTCATCCTGCAGGCGGTGATCTATTGCGGCTTCCCGGCAGCCAATGAAGCATCGCGCATTGCCGAAGACACCTTCCGAAAACGTGGCATCACTTTTTAATCCGTTCGCACGCAACGGACCATCATTAA
>CANJOT010000143.1 GCA_947475815.1 Burkholderiales bacterium
CGATGTCGGCGGCGCTCAGGCGCTTGCCGTTGGCATCGCTTTGCAACTCCAGTACGGCGCGGATGTTTTCTTCGACGTTGAGCTTGCGAAACACCGAGGCTTCCTGGGGCAGGTACGACAGGCCCAGGCGCGCACGGCGGTGAATCGGCATGCGTGTCAGATGCGTGCCATCCAGCGCAATGGTGCCGGCATCGGCGGCCACCAGGCCAACGATCATGTAAAAGCAGGTGGTCTTGCCGGCGCCGTTGGGACCGAGCAGGCCGACCACTTCGCCGCTCTTGACTTCCAGACCGACGTCGGCGACCACCAGACGCGAACCATAGCTCTTGCGCAGATTGGTGACCGTCAGCGTGCTGACCGGTGCGCTGCCGGCCAGCGCGGCCGGTGTGCTTTCAGCGCTCACGACAGGGATGGAATCCAATATCGGCTCCGGTGTGCTCAAGGCTGGGGCCTGGGCAGGGCAATGCCGGGGGCGGGCTTGAGCTCAAGCGGCGCCGGCCGTGGCGCGCTGGCCGCCGGCCGGTTGCGCGGCTGGATCACGGCGCGTACGCGCCCGTCCGGCGAGCCGGCATTTTTGCCGCCGGCAACGGTATAGATCTCGGTGCGGCTGTCGTAGTCGATCTGCTCACCGCGCACCTCGTCGGCCTCGGCCGTGCCTTCGAGCCGCTTGAGAATGGCGCGCTTGAACAGCTTGATCTTTTCGGTCTTGCCGTCGTATTCCATGCGCTCGGCCACCCCTTCGATGTACTGGTCGACGCCTTCGCGTTTCTGCCGGTAGAACACCAGTTTGCCGGCGCTCGCCTGAGCCAGACCGTACTGGTAACCCTCAGGATCCTCACGCACGGTCAGTTCGTCGGCGCGAATGATCATGGTGCCCTTGGTGAGCACGACCGCGCCGGCAAAGACGTTGGTCTGCTTGAGGTCATCGACCACCAGCTGGTCGGACTCGACATTGGTGGGCTTGTCGCGGTCGGCTTTTTCTGCATGCGCGCTGCCGGGCAGGCACAGCACCGGCAGGCACAGGGCCAGCAGCAACAGCAGTGCGGAGCGGGCGTGGCGCGGGAATGGCAATGGGCGCATGAACGGAGCCTTATCGGGTGGTTTTCGCGGCAGCGGTGGCTGCATGGGATTTGGGTTCAAACGTGGCATGCACGCGGGCGCCGGCCAGGTGTTGCGGATTGAGTTGTGTCAGGCGTTTGCCGTTGTCGAACTCGAGGCCGCGTGCGGCCATGCGCGAGCCGCCGCGCAGCATCTCGACGGGCTCGCTGGTGCGCGCGATGTCCTGTTCTGGCAAGACCAGCAGGGACGGGCTGCGCAGGGTGGTTTCGGCGTCCTTGCCGGAGGGGGCGCGGTGGATCTCGACGTTGCCGCTGAGCAAGACCTCAACGCCGTCACTGCTGATGTGGCCCCGTTCGGCGCGCATGCTCACGCGTGCCCGCTCGGCTGCCAGACTGACCAGACGCGGTTGGGTCATTTCGGTGCTGTCGTCGTCCGGATAATGCACCACCCGGTCGGCGCTGATGCTGTAGCGGCCACGGCCGTTTTCGTCCATGCGCGTGAGGGCAAAGCGGTCGACGAAATAATCCGGTTCGTGACGTCGGGCGCGCTGCGCGGCGTCGCCCAGACGCGCCTGTTCTGCCAGCCAGTAGGAGCCGGCAGCAAGGCCGCCGAGCAGCGCGAGCGAGAGCACCAGCGTGCTGCGTTCTTTCATGATCGGGCGGCCCGGCAATAGCAGACTGGAACCATCAGATCACCTTGGCATGGGTCAGGTCGTGGATGTGCAGGGCGCCGACCAGCGCGCCGGCCGCATCGACCACCAGCAACTGGTTGATGCGGAATTGCTCCATCAGGTCGGCGGCCTCGGCCGCCAGACGGTCTGGTCCGATGCTGCGCGGCGTGCGGTTCATGACGTCACCGATGCGCGTCTGCGCGAAATTCTGGCTGCGCTCGAGCAGGCGGCGCAGGTCGCCGTCGGTGAACACACCGACCAGACGTTGCCGGTCGTCGAGCACCGCCGTCATGGCCATGCCCTTGCGCGTGATTTCGAGCAGCGCTTCAGTGAGCAGTGCGTCCTCGCGCACCACCGGCATGGCCGCACCGGTGTGCATCAGGTCGCGCACATGGGTGAGCAGGCGCCGGCCAAGCGCGCCGCCGGGATGCGAGCGGGCAAAATCGTCTTCGCCAAAACCGCGCGCGTCCAGCAGGGCCACGGCCAGCGCATCGCCCAGTGCCAGCGCCGCGGTGGTGCTGGCCGTCGGTGCGAGATTGAGCGGGCAGGCTTCTTTTTCGACGCCGGCGTCGAGGTGCACATCGGCCAGGTCGGCCAGAGATGAGCCGGTATTGCCGGTGATGGCGATCAGGCGCGCGCCCTGGCGCTTGAGGATCGGCATGATGGTGAGCAACTCGTCGGTTTCGCCCGAGTTGGAGAAGGCCACGAAGACATCCTCGCGCGTCACCATGCCCAGATCACCATGGATCGCTTCCGCCGGGTGAACAAAAAATGCCGGGGTGCCGGTGCTGGCGAGTGTGGCGGCAACCTTGCGGGCGATGTGTCCGGATTTGCCGATACCGCTGACCACTACCCGGCCCTGACAGGCCAGCAACAGACGGACTGCAGTGACAAACGTTGGACCGATGCGCTCGCGCAGGCTGAGTACGGCCGCCGCCTCAATCGAGAGGACATCGCGGGCGATTTCGAGCAGGCGTTGCGCATCCGGCTGGATCGTTACTGGCCGGTGGCCGTCTGGGTCTTGTGTTGCGGTAATATCTGGCATAGAAATCAGTATAGCAAAGGCATGCTTATTGCTTTTACACGGCTCAACTATTTTTGCAATGCGGTGGCTCAAAGCGCCGTCATTTATTCTGTCTGATGTTTCCGCGGCTCTTCCACGGCAGCGTTGGTCCGCCGTCATTGCCCGCATTGTTGCCCATAGCGTCCGACTGAATGACAACCCTTGAATTGTCCCTGCTGTTGTTGCTGGCTGCGGTGATCGGCGTGGTGCTGTTTCGCATGCTGTCGCTGCCGCCCATGCTCGGCTATCTGGCGGTTGGCATCCTCATCGGTCCGCACGCCCTGGGCATGGTGCCCAAGGATGAGGGGACGCGCTACCTGGCCGAGTTCGGCGTCGTCTTCCTGATGTTTTCGATCGGCCTTGAATTCAGCCTCTCGCGTCTGAAGACCATGCGCCGGGCGGTGTTCGGGCTGGGCATGGCCCAGGTCGCCTGTTCCATCCTGATGGTGGTGGCGGGCGGTCTGGGGTTGGCCTGGCTGGCACCGGAATTTTTCCGGCAGGGCGGGCTGCCCGGACTGATTGCACTCGGCGGTGCCTACGCCATGTCGTCGACCGCCATCGTCGTCAAGATCCTCAATGAACGCCTGGAACTGGACAGTCGCCACGGCCGGCTGATTCTCGGCGTGCTGCTGTTCCAGGATCTGGCCGTGGTGCCGCTGCTGATTCTGGTGCCGGCGCTGGGCATGCCGCTGCACGAATTGCCCTGGGTGCTGACCGTGGCGGCGGCCAAGGCAGCGACCGTGCTGGTCTTGCTGCTGTATTTTGGCCAGAAACTCATGCGGCGCTGGTTTTTCGTGGTCGCCAAACAGCGTTCGCAGGAATTGTTCATGCTCAACCTGCTGCTCATCACGCTCGGGCTGGCGTGGATCACCGAGCAGGCCGGTCTGTCGCTGGCGCTCGGCGCATTCGTGGCCGGCATGCTGATTTCGGAAACCGAATACCGCCATCAGGTGGAAGAAGACATCAAGCCCTTCCGCGATGTGCTGCTGGGCCTGTTTTTCATCACCATCGGCATGCTGCTCAACGTGCGCACGGTGCTCGACCACTTCGGCCTCGTGGTGCTGCTGCTGACCGTGCCGGTCGGCCTCAAGTTCGGCCTGATTGCCCTGCTGGCGCGCTGGTTTGGTGCCACCCCCGGCGTGGCCTTGCGTACCGGTCTGGGCCTGGCGCAGGCCGGTGAATTCGGTTTTGTGCTGCTGACCCAGGCGGGCGGTCTGGGCCTGATCGAGGCCCCCCTGTTGCAGGCCGTGCTGGCGTCGATGCTGCTCTCAATGCTCGCAGCACCCTTCCTGATCCAGTACAGCGACCGCATCGTGCTGCGTTTGTCCTCGACCGACTGGCTGCAGCAGTCGCTCGCCCTGACGCAGATCGCGCGCCAGACCATGGCCACGCAAAAGCACGTCATCATCTGCGGCTATGGCCGGAGCGGCCAGAATCTGGCACGCCTGCTCGAGCAGGAGCAGATCAGTTATGTTGCGCTTGACCTCGATCCCGAGCGCGTCAACGAAGCCGCCTCGGCCGGTTATTCGGTCGTGTATGGCGACGCCGCGCGTCGTGAAACCCTGGTGGCCGCCGGCATCGGCCGGGCTGCGGCGATGGTGATTTCGTATGCGGACACCCGTTCTTCGCTCAAGGTGTTGCGTCTATGCCACGAACTGGAGCCGGCCCTGCCGGTCATCGTGCGTACCTTCGACGACTCTGATCTGGAAGTTTTGCAGGCCGCCGGCGCGGCCGAAGTGGTGCCCGAAATCATCGAAGGCAGCCTGATGCTGGCCTCGCACGCCCTGATTCTGCTGGGCGTGCCGATGAACCGCGTGGTGCGCCGCATCCGCGAGGCGCGTGATACGCGTTACCAGATGCTGCGCGGCTTTTTTCATGGTGCTACCGACGAGGCTGACCACCCGGACGCGGTGCATGTGCGTCTGCGCTCGGTCACCACGCCCGAAGGCGCGCAGGTCAGCGGCCAGAGTCTGGGCGCCTTGCGCCTGAGCCTGCTCGGTGTCGAAGTGACGGCGATTCTGCGTCGTGGCATCCGTGGCATCGACCCTGGCCCCGAGGCCATCCTGCAGGATGGCGACGCGCTGGTGTTGCGTGGCACCTCGTCGGCGCTGGCGCTCGCCGAGGAAGTTTTGCTGAAAAAATAGTCAGTTGCGGGCCGGCGGATCATGGCCCGGCCTGGACGGACTGATACAATCTGCGTCCCGAAAACCCGCTTGTTCCAGTTTGTTCCAGTTAACATCTGGGTTTTGCTTCCATCTTGGCGTCCATCGTGTCCACCGACCCTTCCCTTGCGCAAGTCCAAATCAAGGATCTGGCGTTTTCCTATGGCGAACGCTCGATCCTGTCGGGCATCAACATGCGCTTCGGTCGTGGCAAGGTGGTGGCGGTGATGGGCGGTTCGGGTTCTGGAAAAACCACCATACTGCGTCTTATCGGTGGTCAACTCCGGCCATCGTCAGGACATGTGTCGGTAAATGGTCAGCAAGTCGACGGCCTCGACCAGAAGGGCCTGTATGCGCTGCGGCGTGGCATGGGCATGTTGTTCCAGTTCGGCGCGCTGTTCACCGACATGACGGTGTTCGACAACGTTGCCTTCCCGCTGCGCGAGCACACACGGCTGCCGGAAGCCCTGATCCGCGATCTGGTTCTCATGAAGCTGCATGCCGTCGGCTTGCGTGGCGCCTGCCAGTTCAAGCCGGCCGAGATCTCCGGTGGCATGGCGCGGCGTGTCGCGCTCGCCCGTGCCATTGCCCTCGATCCGCAACTGATCCTGTATGACGAACCCTTTGCCGGCCTTGACCCGATTTCGCTCGGTGTGACCGCGCGCCTGATCCGTCAGCTCAACGACGCCCTTGGCGCCACCTCGGTGCTGGTGACGCATGATGTCCATGAGTCATTCGCCATCGCCGATTATGTGTATTTCATTGCCCGCGGCAAGGTGGTGGCCGAAGGTTCGCCGGAAGACCTGCGGGTCTCGACCGATCCCTTTGTGCGTCAGTTCGTTGATGCCGCGCCGGACGGCCCCGTGCCCTTCCACTATGCCGCCGGCGACTACGCCGCCGACCTCGGCCTGAAATCGGTCGCCGGGACGGGAGCGCGGCCATGAGTCTGACCGATTGGATCAATGTGCGGATCAGTGCGCGGATCAGCGCGCTCGGCGCCTGGTGCCGCGAGCAGATTATTGGTCTGGGCCACGGTGCGCGCTTCTTTTTGGCGTTGCTACGCAACACTTTTGCCGCTTTCGGGCGATTCCGGCTGGTCAGTGACCAAATTCACTTCATTGGGAACTATTCGCTCATTATCATTGTGGTATCTGGTCTTTTCGTTGGCTTTGTGCTGGGTTTGCAGGGTTATTACACCCTGCAGCGTTATGGTTCCGAACAGGCGCTGGGCCTGCTGGTTGCGTTGTCGCTGGTGCGCGAACTCGGTCCTGTCGTGACCGCGCTGTTGTATGCCGGGCGCGCCGGCACCTCGCTGACCGCCGAGATCGGCCTCATGAAGGCTGGCGAACAGCTGTCCGCCATGGAAATGATGGGGGTCAACCCGATGGCGCGTGTGCTGGCGCCACGTTTCATTGCCGGTGTGATCAGCATGCCGGTACTGGCCGCCCTGTTTTCGGCCGTCGGTGTACTCGGCGGTTATGTCGTTGGTGTGCAGCTTATTGGCGTTGACAGCGGCGGCTTCTGGTCGCAGATGCAGGCCGGGGTGGATGTCTGGAACGACGTTGCCAATGGCGTGGTCAAAAGTTTTGTTTTCGGCGTGGCGGTGACCTTCATCGCCCTGTATCAGGGATTCGAAGCCCAACCCACGCCAGAAGGCGTGGCGCATGCCACGACCAAGACGGTCGTGAGCGCATCCCTGGCCGTACTCGGACTGGATTTCATCCTGACCGCACTGATGTTTAGCGGAGGTAGCTGATGGCAACGAATGCTGGAAAAAGCCGTACCGACCTTTGGGTCGGCCTGTTTGTACTCGCAGGGATGGGCGCATTGCTGTTCCTCGCGCTCAAGGTGGGCAACATGGCGTCGTTTTCGCTGGCCAGCACCTATGAGGTGCTGGCCCGCTTTGACAACATTGGTGGCCTCAAGGTGCGCGCGCCGGTCAAAAGCGCCGGCGTGGTGGTGGGGCGCGTCAAGGGCATCCGCTTTGATGACAAGACTTATCAGGCCCTCGTATTGATTGATATGGAAAAGAATTATCAGTTTCCCAAGGACACTTCGGCCAAGATTCTCACTTCCGGTCTGCTTGGTGAACAATATCTCGGCCTTGAGGCGGGCGGTGACGCCGGCATGCTGGCGCAGGGCGATCGCATCAAAAGCACGCAATCGGCGCTGGTACTCGAAACCCTGATCAGCCAGTTCCTGTTCAGCAAGGCGGCCGACGGAAAGGACAAGCCATGAACGGCAAACTTCGCTACATTCTGGTTCTGGTTCTGGCGCTGCTGCTCGCGCAGTTCGCGACCGGCCTTGCCCGCGCGCAGTCCGGTGCTGACACGGGCCTGAGCGGCAACGCGGCCGACCGTACCCGCGATCCCTTCGAGAAGATCAACCGCGCCATCTATGGCTTTAACACCGAGCTTGATCGTCTCGTCCTGAAGCCCGTGGCCGAGACCTATCTCAACGTCGTTCCCCAGCCGGCACGCAATTGTGTGGGCAACATCTTTTCCAACGTTGGCGACGTTGGCAACGCGCTCAATAATGCTCTGCAGGGCAAGGTGCTCGAGGCCCTGTCGGATGTGTGCCGTCTGGCGATCAACAGCACGCTGGGGATTTTTGGCTGTTTTGATGTCGCCAGCGAAGTGGGCTTTGATAAACACAGGGAAGATTTCGGCCAGACGCTGGCGGTATGGGGGGTACGCACCGGGCCCTACCTGATGCTGCCGGTGCTCGGGCCGAGTTCGGTGCGTGATGCAATCGGCCAGTTCTCCGTGGATACCAGGGTCGACGTGGTGCGCAACATCAGTCACGTGCCGACCCGCAATGAATTGCTCGGCATCCGTATCGTTGATGTCCGGGGCGGTCTGATGGCTGCCAGCAACATCATCGACAACGCAGCGCTCGATCCCTACGTGTTTGTGCGGGATGCCTATTTTCAGCGCCGCCGCAGCCAGGTGTATGATGGCGACCCGCCAAGCGAACGCGACGAAGTGCGTCGCGACAGCGAACGCAACGGTGATGCCATGCCGGTGCAGGCCACGCTGAGCGTAGGCGTCCAGCCCGCAATGACGCTACCCTGACTGGGGCAAGCGGCGTTTAAAATCTGATCTGGTGCGGCTGATCGGACGGGACTCCCGACGCGGGGGGAACGAAATGCCTCAGGAAGCGTCAAAATGGCGGCTTCAACGCAAGGGTCGGTCCTGATTTCAGGGCCGCAATCAGGAATTGATCATGACCTCGATTTTTCGCGTTTTCCTGACCCGCCGGCTGTTCGCGCTGCTGGCCTGTCTGCTGGCCCTCAATCTGGCGCATGCGCAAAGCGCCGAACCCCAGAGTCCGGAGGCGCTGGTGCGCACCATCAGCCAGGGTGTGCTGGACTCGATCAAGGCCGACAAAGACATTCGTGCCGGCAACATTTCCAGAATCAATGCATTGGTCGAGACGCGCATCCTGCCGCATGTTGATTTCACCCGCATGACCTCGAGCGCCGTCGGCCGCCACTGGAACAGTGCGAACGCCGATCAGAGATCGAAGATCGTTGCCGAGTTTCGTCAGCTGCTGGTCTACACCTATGCGGGTGCGCTGAGCGAGGTCAAGGATCAGGTGATCCGCTTTCGCCCCTCGCGCAACGCGCCGGAAGATACCGAGGTCGAGGTGCGCTCACAGGTGATGCAGCCGCGTGGTGGCGAACCCCTGCAGCTCGACTACCGTCTGGTCAAGGAAGGCGCGACCTGGAAGATCATCGATGTCAACGTGCTTGGCGTCTGGCTGGTCGAAACCTATCGTGCTTCATTCAATGCCGAGGTCAACAAGGGCGGTATCGACGGCCTGATCAAGACCCTGACCGACAAGAACGCCAGTCTGGCCCGCGCTGCGGCCCGGAGCAAGGCCTGATGTTTGCCCTGGCCGGGCCCGTCACCATGCACGCGACGCTGACCGCGCTCGACGAGGCGCTGGTGGCGGTCGGGCAGGGCGAGCGTGCCTTTTCCCTGGCGCGTCTGGAGGGCTCCGATTCCGCCGCCATCGCCATGCTGCTGGCGTTGCAGCGTCAGGCCGGCGCGCCCCTGCAATTTGTCGATGTGCCCGCCAGCGTGGCCAGTTTTGCCGGCCTGTATGGTCTCGAAAATGTCCTGCCGGATCTGGTGGCGTCCGCGTCCCCAGCCGCTTGCTGAGGCCACCTCTTCGCATCGCGTGGTGCTGGCTGTCTGCGCCGGTTCATAGGGCTGCCTGAGCCTGCTCGAATCATGCCCTGTCTGAAGCACACCATTCGGCTTTATAATAGTCGGCTATTCTGAGAACCAAGACTATGCCGGCCGCACCCTTCCCTGCCGCAGCCCGATCCGCCATCCGCATTCATGACGTTGCCAA
>CANJOT010000144.1 GCA_947475815.1 Burkholderiales bacterium
ACATACATGCCCGGCAGCAGCAATCCGTCGGCATTGGGCACGGCGATGCGCAAGCCAACGCTGCCGGTGGCTGGATCGATGGTGACGTCGGAGAAGGTCAGTTTGCCATCCTGGCGCGTGCGGCTGCCATCTTCAAGGAAGACCTGCACCGGCAGACTTGCGGCGATGCCGTTGTTGCCGGCAAACTCCTTGCGCAGGGCGAGCAGTTCACTGCTCGACTGGGTCACGTCCACATAGATGGGGTCGAGTTGCTGGATGGTGGCGAGGGCGCTGACCTGATTGGCGGTGACCAAGGCACCGGCCGTCACGCTCGACTTGCCGATGCGCCCGGCAATGGGCGCGGTAATGCGCGTAAAACCGACAGTGACTCTGGCACGCTGTACCGCGGCCTGGGCGGCGCTCAGGTCGGCCTGCGCCAGCGCCTGAGCGGCGGCAGCGTTTTCGTTGTCCTGCTTGCTGATGGCGTTGACTTCGACCAGTTCGGCAGCCCGTTTGGCCGTCAGGCGCGTGGCATTGAGGGTGGCCTGGGCACGTTGCACAGCAGCCTCGGCAATCGCGAGATCAGCGCCCGCGCTGGCGTCCTCCAGTTGATAGAGCACCTCGCCGGCCTTGACCAGCGCCCCTTCAATGAACAGACGTTGCCTGACGATGCCGCTCACCTGGGGACGCACCTCGGCGATCAGGAAGGCGCTGGCGCGGCCCGGTAACTCACGCGTCACGGTGACATCCTGAACGGCCATGGTCTTGAACGTCACCGCCTGCGGTCCGCGCGGCGGTGGTGCGCCGGTGCCGTTCTGGCAGGCCGACAACAGCAGGGTCAGGGCGCAGGCGGTCAAGGGCAGGGCGCCGACGCCACCGCGGGCTTCCCTGCGCGCTTGCGAAACCCAGAGGGGAAATACCTCAGACAACGCGCCAGCCTGGGCACGGATATTCAGGAGCGACATGGTGACCTTTGGGATTTGAACGCCGTCCGCGAGGGAAACGCAGCGCGACGGGCGATGAGAACGAGACAATAAACAAATATTAGCGATTAGACAAACGGGGCGATGGTGCGCGCCGGTGCAGCAACAACACGCTGGAGAAAGGCGCCGTGCACTTGGCTAAAAACCTCAGGCCCGGCAGATATGCAAGAATGCCCACCTCCTTGCGGTTTCACAATCGGGCCAGAGCAATGATCAAGACCACATCATACGCATGCACGCCGAACCCGGCCGCGCCGCCGTGCGCTTGCAGGCGGCTCCGCAACGGGTGCGGCGGTTCCTCCGCCTGCTGCGCGGCGCCACTTTGCGGGCCGGAATCATGCTGGCCATGAGCGCGCTTAGCCTGACGACCGCCCTTGCAGCCAGCGCTGTCCCCGACACGCTGGCGCAGCGCGCTCTGGCCTGCACGGCTTGCCATGACCGGGAACACCGTGCCACCAGCGAAGCCTGGTTTCCACGCATCGCGGGCAAGCCGGCCGGCTACCTGTACAACCAGCTGATCCATTTTCGCGAAGGCCGTCGGCGTTATCCCATGATGACCTATATGGTCGATCATCTTTCCGACGCTTATCTGCTCGAGCTGGCGCAATATTTCAGTGCCCTGGATCTGCCGTACCCAGCCGTGCCGTCACCGGCTCTGCCGGCAGCCCGCCTGGCCCGCGGGCGCATGCTGGTTGAAAAGGGCGATGTCACGCTTGATCTGCCAGCCTGCGCGAGTTGCCACGGTGCCACGCTGACCGGCTTGGTCCCTGCGGTTCCGGGTCTGGTTGGCCTGCCGCGTGAATACCTCGTGGCCCAGTTGGGTGCCTGGCAAACCGGTCTGCGCCGCGCGGCCGCACCCGACTGCATGGCCCAGATCACGAAGAGGCTGACTCCGGACGACGTCAGCGCCGTGACCGACTGGCTGTCCACCCGGCCGATTCCGGCCAAGCCCGCGCCCGGTACCCGCTTGCCTTCCAAGCCTGTGCTTGCCTGCGGCAGCATGGTTCACTAGGACTGTCCATGCTGAAAAAAACCATCCTCGCGGCGCTCGGTCTTGTCCTGCTGGCCATGTTGAGCCTGGTGATCCTCCAGTTTGTCTACGATCCGGACTGGGACGAGACCGCGACGCCGGTCGGCGATGCAGCAGGTGCGCAGGAACGCGGGGCGTATCTGGCGAGGGCAGGGGACTGTCTGGCCTGTCACACCGCACGGGGCGGCAAGCCTTATGCGGGCGGGCGCGTCATTGCCACGCCATATGGAAGCATTAATACGCCCAATATCACCCCGGATGCGAGCACTGGTATTGGCTTGTGGAACTCGGACGATTTCTGGCATGCCATGCACAATGGCAAATCGCGTGACGGGCGCTTTCTGTACCCGGCGTTTCCCTATCCGAACTACAGCAGAGTCACGCGCGCCGATTCCGATGCGCTGTTTTCCTATCTGCAAAGCATCGCGCCGGTAGCCCAGCCCAGCCCTGAGCATGCACTGCGCTTTCCCTATAACCAGCGCTGGCTGCTGGCGGTCTGGCGCAGCCTGTATTTTCGGCCGGGCGTGTATGTGCAGGACACTGGCAAGAGCGCGGAATGGAACCGCGGGGCCTATCTGGTCCAGGGGCTGGGCCATTGCAATGCCTGCCACACCAGTCGCGGTACGCTCGGCTCGAGCCGGCTCGACATCGATCTGGCGGGTGGTCTGATGCCCATGCTCAACTGGTACGCGCCATCGCTCACCTCGGACGCCGAGGCCGGACTCGGTCGCATGGAGTTGGCGCAACTTGTCGCGCTGCTCAAACACGGCAGCTCGAACAGCGCTACGGTATTCGGGCCGATGGCCGAGGTCGTGCGCCAGAGCCTGCAGTATCTCAGCGACGCCGACATTGGCGCCATGGCGGCTTACCTCAAGTCCTTGCCGCAGACCGCAGCGCCGCCGCGGCCCAAGACCATTGTTTCCGCGGAAAACGCAGCCAGTGTGCTGGCCCGCGGGGAGCGCCTGTACGGCAAGCACTGCGCCGATTGCCATGGCGAAGACGGGCGCGGCAAGTCGCCTGTCTATCCGCCATTGGCCGGCAACCGGGGGGTGACCATGGACAGTGTGGTGAACCCGGTGCGCATGGTATTGCTCGGGGGCTTTCCGCCATCCACCCAAGGGAATCCCAGACCGTATGGCATGCCGGCTTTTGGTTATTTGCTCGACGATCAGGACGTGTCGGCGGTGGTCAGTTACCTGCGCAATGCCTGGGGCAACCGGGCAGAGTTGGTGGCGCCGGCAGAAGTGCGGCGGCACCGGGGTGTGGCGCTGGACTGATCACTTGTCTGGTTTTCTGGCGGGTCGCGGAAAACCTTAACCCCCGTAATTTGACATAACACAAATTATGCACTTCATTGAGCAAGGCAAGCCGACCGTCTATCCCCTGAAACCGATGCTGCCGGCCTCGCCTCGGCGCAGATCACCCTCGAGTCCGCAATTCGGTAGAATACCAGCGTGCGGCGCTGAACCGCAGTCGATCAGACGACTCAATAAACCAATAATCACGCATCGGAGACCTCATGCAAACCCGCTCGCATACAACACCCGCGTCAGTCCGATTGTTGCGCCCGCTGCGGCGCTTGCTGCTCGCCAGCCTTACGCTGGGGATGGTGACCGGCAGCGTGGCCTGGGCACAATCGAACTATCCCAACCGGCCGGTAAAACTGATCATCCCGTTTTCGGCTGGCGGCGCCACCGACCTGATCGTGCGCGAACTGGCCAAGGGCCTGACCGACATTTGGGGCCAGCCGGTGGTGCCGGAGAACAAGCCAGGCGCAAGCGGAGTCATTGCCGTTGAAACCACGGCACGCGCCACGCCTGATGGCTATACCATTTTGCTGGGCAGCGAATCCTTCTTCTCCGTCTTGCCTTTCCTCAATGATAAGTTGCCGTACAACCCGGTGAGCGATCTCAAGCCGACGGCTCTGGTCGGCGCCGTGCCGATGATTCTGGTGGCGCACCCTGCGCTCAAAGTCAAAACGCTCCCTGAGTTTGTCAACGCCGCCAAGGCCGATACCAAGGGCCTCGATTACGCCTCAAGCGGCATCGGTGCCTCACACCACATGTCGATGGAATTGCTGCAGCGGGCGGCCGGCATCAAGCTCAACCACATTGCCTATAAAGGCGGTGCGCCGGCCCTCCAGGACGTGCTGGCGGGCCACATTCTGGTGATGTGGTCGGCGGTCTCCACCGCCCTGCCCCATATCAAGTCCGGCAAGCTGGTCGCGCTGGCCGTGGGCAGCCTGGAACGTTCGCCGCCGCTGCCGAATGTTCCGACGGTGGCCGAATCGGGCTACCCGGGCTTTGAAACCGGCAGCTGGGTCGGCGTCTTTGCGCCGGCCGCCACGCCGCTGGCTATCCTGCAGAAAATCGAGCGTGATGTGAACACCCTGGTGCGCAGTCCGGGTTACCGCGAACGGCTGATTGCTGCCGGCAGCGAAATTCGCTATGGCACCTCGGAGCAGGTGGTGGCGCGCATGGCCGTGGAATACAGCCGCAACAAGCTCATTCTGGCCAACGCCGGCATCGGCAACTAAGCCAGGGTCCTATTTCCAGGGTTTGAGGCGACGCTCGACATCGCGTCGGGCGCGCGCCTTCAGGCCTTCGACGATTTCGGTCTGACCGTGCTGCTCGGCAAAATCAAGCACGGTCATGCCCTGCTCGTTCTTGACCGAACTGTCGGCGCCCTCGTCGAGCAACAGCTTGACGGTTCGAATGTGGCCGCCGCGCGCCGCCATCATGAGCGGTGTGGTGTGGTTCGGACTTTCAGCATCGATGTAGGCCGACTTGTCGAGCAGCAGGGCAACGATATCGTTGTTGCCCACCGCCGCGGCGTAATGCAGCGCCGTCCAGCCCGTCTTGTTGACGTCGGCCTCCCGGTCGAGCAGTTTCCGGACAAGGTCCAGACGACCGCGAAATGCCGCCACCATGAGCGCATTTTCCGCCACACTGTTCTGCCGGTTGACATCGATATCGGGGCGGGCGAGCAGCGCGTCAAATACGGCTAAGGCGTTTTCACGCAGGCCGCGGATCAGGGCTGGCTCGCCGTCAGGATCAATGGTATTGGGATCCATGCCACGGTCGAGCAGGCTCTTGACGGCCGCAGCATTGTCATTCTTGATGGCGAGGAAAAAATCCTCGAACGCACCGGCCCGGACACTCGTGCACCACAGAGCAGCGAGCAGAATCAGAACGCGGACCGACATCCGGCCGTGATGCCACAACGCATGATTCATATCCAATAATCCACTTTAAATTAATTCTTCAACGGATTGAAAAGTTTAAAGAAATTTTCAGTCGTTGCCTGCGCCAACTGCTCCACGGGCATGCCCTTGAGCTCAGCAATGCGCGCACCGACATGGGCTACCCAGGCCGGTTCATTGGTCTTGCCACGGTGTGGCGCGGGTGCCAGAAAGGGCGAATCGGTCTCGATGAGCAGTCTATCAAGGGGCATGCGGCGCGCAAGTTCGTGCAGGTCACGGGCATTCTTGAAGGTGACAATGCCCGACAGCGAGATGTAAAAACCCATCTCCATGGCCTGCTCGGCAACCTCCCAGGTTTCGGTAAAACAGTGCATCACGCCGCCGGCGGCCCCGGCATCTTCCTCGCGCATGATACGCAGGGTATCGGCGGCGGCCGAACGGGTGTGAATGATCAATGGCTTGCCAGCCGCACGGGCGGCACGGATCTGCACGCGAAAACGTTCGCGCTGCCATTCAAGATCGCCGCTCAGCCGAAAATAATCCAGACCGGTCTCGCCGATGGCGACGATCTTGGGGTGGCGTGCAAGTTCGACCAGTTGTGCGACGCTGGGTTCGGTGGTGTCTTCATAGTCCGGATGTACCCCGACCGATGCGTAGAGGTTGTCGTGCGCCTCAACCAGAGCGAGCAATGCGGGAAACGCCGCCATGTCGACCGACACGCACAGGGCATGGCTGACCGCCTGCGCCTTCATGTTGGCCAGCAACTCGGGCAGACGGGACACAAGATCGGGAAAATCAAGGTGACAGTGGGAATCAACAAACATGGGAACACCGCTCAATGCCTGAAGCATGACAACAAAGGGGAAGGCTGGCACGCATCGCGAACCGCACGCAGCAAGCGCCAGCAGGGAAACATCAGGGGAAACAAAAGGGGAAACAGCCGTAGGCGCACTGCAAGCAGAGGGAGGCGCCGGAACCGCTCAGAGCGTGTGCGTTGCGCGCGAAGACTTGAGCGCCGCGCCGAGGATATCCTCAATGCGCTTGCGGGCGGCTATGCCCCCTTCATCTTCGGAAAAGTTGACGCCGATGCCCTGTGTGCGGTTGTTATGCGCACCCGGGGGCGTCAGCCAGGCAACCTTGCCGGCAATCGGAAACTTGGCCGGATCGTCCATCAGTGAAAGCAGCAGATACACCTCGTCGCCCAGGTTGTAGGGTTTGTGGGTCGGGACGAAAATGCCGCCGTTCTTCAAATAGGGCATGTACGAGGCATACAACGCCGCCTTCTCCTTGATGCTCAAGGACAGGACGCTCGGGCGGGTCATCGTTATCGGCGCTGCAATATCGGTCATGGCGGAGTCACCCTTAGTCTCTTGCTGGCTCCAGCGCATCGACGTAAGCCATCAGCAGGCTTTCAACGAACAGGCGGGCATTGAGCGGATGCTCGGCCACCCTGCGCTCAGCACTCAGAAGTTTAACAAAGTTGAAAAATTCCGGCACCTGCAAGGCCGCACTCAGCACGGCTATTCGCGCCGAGTGCGAAGGATAATATCGTATACGGCCGGCGAGCCGATGTCCAAGACAGTCAAATACCCAGCGCTGTAGCCAGCCGACAACAAGTGGCAAGTCAATTTTTGCGACCGTTTCAGCGGCTTGTACGGGATTGAGCCGGTCCGGATCGGCCAGCAGGCGCAAGAACCGTTCACGCGCGGCATCGAGATCGGCGCCTTCCACGGCTGCATGCAGGGCAGCCAATGGCGCCCCACCCTGCTCGGCCAGCAATCGTTCGGCATGGCCAACATTGCGGCTTTGCAGCCAGGCCAGTGCGACAGCAGTCTCAGGCGTCGCCATGGCAAACTTGCGGCAGCGCGAGCGGATGGTGGGCAAAAGGCGCTCGAGCGCATCGGTCACCAGCAGAAAGACCGTGTCCCGCGGCGGCTCCTCGAGCATTTTGAGCAGTGCGTTGGCGGTGTAGGTGTTCATCGCGTGGGCCGGATAGATCAGGACGACACGCAAGCCACCGCGGTGGGTCTTGAGGTTGAGAAAGCTGGCAAGCGCGCGCACCTGCTCGATCTTGATTTCCTTGCTGGGCGTCTTCGATTTTTTCGGACCAGTCTCGACTGCGCCGCCTTCATCGTCGGCGTCGCCAGACTCTTCCCTCTCCAGGCCTTCGGCCGCATCGATGCTTTCGCTGCGTACCATGCGGAAGTCCGGGTGGCTGCCCTGCGACACCCAGAGGCAGGACGAACAAAGCCCGCAGGCGTGGCCGTCGGCGATGCGCGCTTCGCACAGCAGGGACTTGGCCAGAAAGCGCGCAAACACGGTCTTGCCGATGCCCTCCTGACCGTGGAACAACAGCGCATGCGGATAGCGCCCGGTCAGCCCCTGGAGTTGTTTCCAGAGTTCATTTTGCCATGGATAAATATTCATTTACAAAGACTTGAGATCAATTTCTCAAGTGAATTCTTGATATCGTCCGGCGTCTGTGTGGCATCCACGATAAAAAACCGGCCGGGTGTGGCTGCGGCGCGGCGCAGATACTCATCCCGGGTATCTTCAAAAAAACGGCTGTTCTGCTGCTCGAACTTGTCGAGTGCGCGTGTACCGGCCAGGCGCGCGCGTGCGACCTCCACGGGCAGATCAAACAGCAGGGTGAGGTCCGGCTGCAGATGCGGATGAACCCAGGCTTCCAAAGCGTCCAGGCGCTCACGTGCCAGGCCGCGTCCGCCACCCTGATAGGCAAAGGTGGCGTCGGTGAACCGATCGGAAATCACCCAGTCACCGCGGGCCAGCGCCGGCTCGATAACCCGGGCGATGTGCTCGCGACGGCTGGCGAACATCAGCAATGCTTCCGTGTCCAGATGCATGGGCTGGTGCAGCAGGATCTCGCGCAATTGCTCGCCCAGTGGCGTGCCGCCGGGTTCGCGTGTCAGCACGGGCGTGTGGCCGGCGGCAGCGAGTCGCCCGGCAAACCAGGCGATCTGCGTGCTTTTGCCGGCACCATCGATGCCTTCAAAGGTAATGAAACGCCCGCGCGCAGCCGTGGCCGCAGCCTCAGTGGCGGCGGCGTTGGTAGGTATTGACGGCACGGTTATGGTCATCGAGTGTGTTGGAAAAGACGCTGGAGCCATCGCCCCGCGCAACAAAATAAAGTGCCTGACTGGCCGCCGGATGCAGGGCGGCCGACAGCGACGCCGCACCAGGCAATGCAATCGGTGTGGGCGGCAGGCCACCACGCCTGTAGGTATTGTAGGCGTTGTCGGTGCGCAGGTGCTGCTTGCGCAGATTGCCGTCGAACGACTGGCCCAGTCCATAAATGACAGTCGGGTCAGTCTGCAGCGGCATACCACGGCGCAGCCGGTTGATGAACACGGCCGAAACCTGCGTACGATCCTCGGCCCGGCCGGTTTCTTTTTCGATGATGGACGCGAGGATCAAGGCCTCGTAAGGGCTCTTAAGAGGAAGATCGGGCGCGCGTGCGGCCCAGGCTGCGGCCAGGCGCTGCTGCTGGCTCCGGTAGGCCCGCTTGTAGAGTTCGATGTCCGCCAGCCCGCGTGAAAACAAATAAGTGTCGGGGAAAAACAGGCCTTCGGGGTGTGCTTCTTGCGCCGCAATCGCGTCCAGTATTGCGCGCTCTCCCTGACCGGCCAGTGTGGCGTTGAGCTGAGTGCTGGACTCAATCGCCGCGCGCATCTGCCGGAAGGTCCAGCCCTCCGGTATCACCAGCGAAAACTGCAGCACGGCGCCCCGCGCAATCTTGTCGAGCAATTGCCAGGGAGTGATGCCGGGTTCGGCGGCATAGCTGCCGGCTTTGAGTTGGGCGGCCCGGCCACTCGCCCGGGCCAACACGGCGAACAGGATGGCGGGCAGGGGCACGCCGGCCGCCGCGGCACTCTGCCCAGCGCCATAAGCACCGGTTCCGGGATGGATGGTGAATTCGATGGCCTCGGGCAGGTCCATGGGCTGGCGCGACCACCAGACACCCATGCCGGCGGCGATCGAGACAAGGACGAGGGACAACAGAAAAAGCGAGCGTAGACGTCTGAACATGCCATGATTTCCGTGTGAGGTCTCTA
>CANJOT010000145.1 GCA_947475815.1 Burkholderiales bacterium
CTGTTCTGGCGCAGTGTGCGTCAGCCGGCTTACCGTGAGCACTGGGGCGAACGCTGGGGCGTGATGTTTCC
Organism: Burkholderiales bacterium; assembly: GCA_947475815.1. Taxonomy (GTDB): domain Bacteria; phylum Pseudomonadota; class Gammaproteobacteria; order Burkholderiales; family Burkholderiaceae_D; genus CANJOT01. The sequence goes on from CANJOT010000145.1 coordinate 72, forward strand.
GGCTGTGCCCGCCGGTCCGCTCATCTGGGTGCATGCGGTCTCGGTCGGTGAAACCCGGGCCGCCGAACCCCTGCTGGCGGCGTTGCGGGAGCGCTGGCCCGCGGCGCAACTGCTGGTCACGCACATGACGCCGACCGGTCGCGACACAGCGCTGGCGCTCACGCAGGTGACGCGCTGTTATCTGCCCTACGATTATCCCTGGGCCATGACACGCTTCCTGAAGCATTACCGGCCGAGTGTCGGCATCCTCGTGGAAACCGAGGTCTGGCCGAACATGGTGGCCAGTGCCAACCGCCTGCAGGTGCCGCTGGCGCTGGTGAATGCGCGCCTGTCGCAGCGTTCGCTGGACAAAGCCGGCCGTTACCGCGAACTGGTGCGCGCCGCCCTGCGCGGCCTTGAGCTGATCGTTGCACAAACCACCCAGGATGCGCAGCGCCTGTATGCCTTGAGCGGCCGGTCGGTGGCGGTGGCGGGCAATCTCAAGTTCGATATGAGCCCACGCCCTGCCAGCCTTGAACTGGGGCAACTGTGGCGCAAGCGCATAGGCGCGCGGCCGGTATTGCTGGCAGCCAGCACGCGCGAGGGGGAGGAGTCACTGATTCTGGAGGCGCTGCGGGCCACGCCCATCCTGCCCGCCGGAGCCTTGCTTGTGCTGGTGCCACGCCATCCACAGCGCTTTGACGAGGTCGCGCAATTGATTGAACGTCAGGGTCTGCCCATGCAGCGCCGCAGCAGTCTGGGCGATGCGCCGGTCGCCGCCTCGACCCGGGTACTGCTGGGAGATTCGCTGGGTGAAATGCAGGCCTGGTATACGCTGGCCGACGTCGCCTTCATCGGCGGCAGTCTGTTGCCGCTCGGTGGGCAGAACCTGATCGAAGCCTGTCTGTGCGGCTGCCCGGTGTTGCTCGGGCCGCACACCTTCAATTTTGCCCAGGCCAGTGAGGACGCCCTGAACGCCGGGGCGGCGCTGCGGCTGCGCGACGCCCCAGACCTGCTGGTTCAGGCGGCCGATCTGTTGACGGACGTGTCGCGGCGCGCTGCGATGGCAGATGCCGGGCTGCAGTTTGCCGGCCGCCACAGTGGGGCGACGGCGCGCACCCTGACTGCGCTGCAAGCCGTCGTCAAACTGTCAGAGCCGATTTGATCAGCGCGCCAGCAAGCCGTTGATCAGACCGAGATCGTCTTCCTTGAGGGCACCGGTCGCCGATTTCAGGCGCAGGCTGTTCATCAGGGTGTCGTAACGCGCCTTGGCCAGATCACGGCGGGTCTGGAACAGCTGCTGCTGTGCGTTGAGCACATCGATGTTGATGCGCACCCCAACTTCATAGCCCAGACGGTTCGATTCCAGAGCAGTCAGGCTGGACGTTTCTGCGGCCTGCAGGGCCTTGATCTGCGACAGCCCGCTATTGACGCCAAAAAACGCCTGACGGGCCGCCTGTGCCGCCACCCGCCTGCTGTTTTCAAGATCCTGTTCGCTGCGCTCGCGCAGGGCGATCGATTCGCGGATGCGGCTCTCGGCCAGTCCGCCGGTATAGAGCGGAATCGACAGCTGCACGCCGATGACGCTGGCGGTGGTCGACAGAACCGGAGACGTGACCGGGGTTTTGTTGAGGCCGCGGCTGGCGATCAGGTCGATGTTCGGATAACGGCCAGCGCGATTGACTTCGATGTTGCGACCGGCAATTTCCAGATTGGCCTGCTGCTGCAGCACGCCAAAATTGCCTTTCTCGGCATTTTCTACCCAGGGCTCGATGTTCAGGGGCGCAGGCTGGGTCAGCTCCACGCCTGCGCGCAGGGGCGCGACCAAGCCCGGGGGCCGGCCGATGATCTGCTGCAGGTTGGTGCGCTTGATATTGAGATCGTTGCGTGCTGCCAGTTCGGAGGCGACAGCCAGGTCATAACGCGCCTGGGCTTCGTTGGTGTCCGTGATGGTGGCCGTGCCGACCTCGAAGTTGCGTTTGGCCGAAGCCAGCTGTTCGGTGATGGCGGCTTTCTGGGCCGTGATAAAGGTAATGTTGTCCTCGGTGGCAAGGACATCAAAATAGGCCTGGGCGACCCGCACGGCCAGATCCTGACCCGCCTGGCCCAGCTGGGCTTCGGCCAGCAGGACCGAGAGTTTGCCGATTTCGACCTGTTGCAGGTTGGACCAGCGAAACAGGGGCTGGGTCAGTTGCAGTGTGTAGGTGTAGGTGTAGTAGTTCTTCCAGGTGTCGGGCAGGGCGCGGTTTTCGATGTCGGCGTGGGTGCGGCTCATCAGACCGCTCAGGCTCACCTGCGGCAGCATGCCGGCCTGGCCTTGGGGCAGCTTCTCCTGGTTGGCGCGGAACAGTGAACGTGCCGAGCCAAACTGCGCGTCGTTGGACAGCGCCTCACGGTAATACTGCAGCAAATCATCGGCATGGGCTGCGCAGGGCGCACCTATGGCAAATGCGGCGCCCAGCAGTGTGGCGAGTACCCTTGTACGCATTGAACAGTTCACTTTCAGAAGGTTAACTAGGATGGCTGGCAGGTTATTGACTGATTTTTGTCAGTAGGTGGCCATGCCCGGATCGACCTGCACCGCCTAGGCGTGCATGCCGCCGGTGAGATTGTACAAGTTGGCGTAGCCTTTGTTGTGTAAAAAATTCGCGACCTGCAGACTGCGCATGCCGTGATGACAGATACACACCACGGCGCGCCCCGGATCGATCTCGGCCAGCCGGGCAGGAATGTCGCGCATTGGCAACGGTGTGGCGCTGGCGATGTGGCAGGTGTCGAACTCCCACGGCTCGCGCACGTCGATGAGTTGCGGCGCCGGCCGGGCGGGATCATTGAGCCAGCCGGCCAGTTCGGGTGCGCTGATGTGGTCCATGCGGTTTCGTTCGTCTGGGTGGCCGCGGTTCAGAAGCGGAAGCGCGGCGGGTGCGGGGCGTTGCGCAGCGGCTTGACCATGGTTTCGAACAGATTGGTCTTTTCCCAGACGCTCGGCCCGGTGCGTGTGATCAGCTGGGCCGTCATGACCGGGGCGTCGCCGACGATGGCGGTCATGCGCCCGCCCACGCGCAACTGGCGCAGCAGACCCTCGGGCAGCATCGGCACCGAACCGGAGAGGACGATGATGTCGACTTCACCGGCTGTGGGCCAGCCGTTGACGCCGTCGCCGCCCTCAACGCGAACGTTGCGGATGCCGGCAGCGGCCAGATTCTCGGCCGCGAAACTTTGCAGCTCGGGCAGGATTTCCACCGTGACCACCGACTTCGCCTTGTGCGCCAGCAGGGCGGCCATGTAACCCGAGCCGGTGCCGATTTCGAGCACCGTTTCGTGGCCCTTGAGGGCCAGTTCCTGCAGCAGTCGCGCTTCAACGCGCGGCGCAAGCATGGTTTCGGGCTGGCTTTCGTCCTTCACCGGCAGCGGAATTTCCATGTCAACAAAGGCCATCGCGTGCCAGGTGCGCGGCACGAACTCTTCGCGCTTGACGACGGCGAGCAGGTCGAGCACGGCGGGATCGAGCACTTCCCAGGGGCGGATCTGCTGCTCGATCATCTTGAAGCGGGCTTGTTCAATGTTCATGTTCGCCTTTTATTCGGTCGGCGTGGAAGTGCGCAGGTCAAATTCTAACAAATGGCAGGGTGTACAAGCTGAATTTCCGGCTGTTCATTTGCTTTTTCCGGAAATTCGGTGCGTCAGATCGTCGAGCAGGGTGTAGACCACCGGCACGATCACCAGAGTCAGCAGCGAGGACGTGAGTACGCCGCCGATGACCGCCTGGCCGAGCGGGCTGCTTTGTTCCGAACCCTCGGAAATGGCCAGCGCCAGCGGCAGCATGCCAAAGACCATCGCCAGGGTGGTCATCATGATCGGCCGCAGGCGGACCTGTGCTGCCTCGAGGATGGCGTCGCGGCGGTTCAGCACTACGCCATGGTCGCCACGGCGCGCCTGATTGACGTAGTCGATCAACAGGATGGCGTTTTTGGTCACCAGGCCCATCAGCATGACCAGGCCGATGATGGAAAACAGATTGAGGGTGTTGCCAAAGGCGAGCAGGGCGAGAAACACACCGATCAGGGTGAGCGGCAGCGAGGCCATCAGGGCAAGCGGCTGGATGAAACTGCGAAACTGCGAAGCCAGAATCATGTAGATGAACACCACCGCCAGGGTCAGGGCGATGCCGGCATAACCCATGCTCTCGCGCATGTCGCGTGTCGAGCCGCCTATCACATAGCGGTAGCCCGGCGGATAGTGCAGCTGGCGCAGGGCGGCTTCCATGTCGGCACTGACCTCGCCGGCCGAGCGGCCATAGACGTTGGCCGTGATCTGCACTTCGCGCAGCAGGTCGGCGCGGTTGATCTGTGAGGCGCCGGTGGTGGGCGCAATGTCGGCAACCTGACGCAGCGCGACCAGACGGGGCGTGCCGTCCGGGCCGGTCTGGTTGGTCGTCAGCATCAGGCGGCTGAGGTCGGCGATGCTGTCGCGTTGTTCGGGCGACAGGCGCACCACCACATCATAATTTTCGTCATTGGGTGCGCGCCAGGTGCTGGCAGCCTCGCCGGCCAGCAGCGGCCGCAGGGCGCTGCCGACCTGACCGACGCCGATGCCCAGATCCGAGGCAAGGTCGCGGCGCAGGCGCACCGCGATCGTCGGCCGGCCGGGCTTGAGGCTGCTGTCGACATCCACCAGGCCGGGGATTTTGGCCAGGCGTGCGCTCGCATCAAGCGACAGGCGCTCCAGTTCGGCCAGGCTGGTGCCCTGCAGGCTGATGCTGAGTGTTTTGAAGGCGCCGACTGCCGCCGGCGCGCCGACATGGGTGACGACGATGCCGCCGATGCGTGCCAGACGTTCGCGGATCGGCCGCGTCAGTTCGGCCTGGTTGCGTGTGCGCTCGGCGCGGGGCTTGAGGCGCACATAGGTTTCGGCCCAGTTCTTGGCCGGTTGCCCGCCGGTGTTGATGGTGGTGAAGGTCGTCAGCACCTCCGGCATGGCACGCAGTGCCACGTCGACCTGACGTGCCTTGGCTTCGGTCAGTTCCAGCGAAGAACCGACCGGTGTCTGGAAGTTGAGCTGCGTTTCGGAAAAATCGGCACCGGGAACGAACTCCGTGCCGAGCAGCGGCACCAGCAGCAGGCTGCCGACAAAAATCGCCGTGGCCACCAGCATGGTGATCAGGCGGTGTTCGAGGGCCTGGCCCAGCAGCGCCTGATAGCCTGCGGAAAAGCGTGTCACGCCGTGCTCGAAGCCGTTCATGAAACGCCGCAGCAGCCGGCCGGGCAGGGTGCGTGGCGGGTGTGGCTCGCGCGGATCCGGCCAGACCGAGGACAACATCGGGTCGAGGGTAAAACTGACGAACATCGAGATCAGCACCGCGGCCACCACCGTAATGCCAAACTGGTGGAAAAACCGCCCGATGATGCCGCCCATGAAACCCACGGGCAGGAAGACGGCAACGATCGACAGTGTCGTGGCCAGCACCGCCAGTCCAATCTCGCGTGTGCCGTCGAGCGCGGCCGTGTGGTGGTCTTTGTACACCCCATTGATCTTCATGCTGGCGTGCCGCACGATGTTTTCGCGCACGACAATGGCGTCGTCGATCAGCAGGCCAACGCACAGCGACAGCGCCATCACGGTTAGGGTGTTGATGGTAAAGCCGAACATGTCCATGAACAGAAAGGTGCCGATCAGCGAGATCGGCAGGGTCAGCCCGGTAATGACCGTCGAGCGCCACGAGTTCAGGAACAGAAAGACGATCAGCACCGTCAGGGCGGCGCCTTCGAGGATGGTTTCGCGCACATTGGCGACGCTGCTGCGGATCGGCGCCGAGGCATCGCGCACGACATCAATGCGTAGTCCGGCCGGCATTTCCGGGCGCAGGCGCTCGATGGTGCGGCTCAGTTCGTCGACCACGTCGATGGTGTTCTGGCCCTGGGCCTTGAGGATGCTCAGAGCGATGGTCTGTGCGCCGTTCACCAGCGCCAGGCTGTTGCGCTCCTGCTGGCCGTCGACCACGGTGGCGATGTCGTTGATCGTGACGGCCTGACCGCCGCGACGCGCGACAATCAGGCGCCGGAATTCCTCGGGCGCGCGGATGCGGCCGGCGACCTGGACCACCTGTTCGCGATCGAGCGAACGGATGGCGCCGGCCGGCAGTTCCTGGTTTTCGTTGCGCACGGCGTTGATGACCTGATCGACGCCGATGGCGAGCGCCTCGAGCCGCTCCGGCTTGAGGTTGATCAACACCTGACGGCTGACGCCGCCGACGATATTGACCGCGCCCACGCCGCGCACGTTTTCGAGGCGCCGCTTGATCACCTGTTCGGTATAACTGGTCAGTTCGCGCGCCGACATCGCGCCGCCCGCACTGACCGCGTAGGAAATGATGGGCGCATCGGCCGGGTCGTAGCGCGAGATGCGCGGCTCCTTGACCTCGCGCCGGAAGCCGACCTTGACGGCGGCGATCTTTTCGCGCACGTCCTGGGTCGCCTGGGCCGGATTGGCGCTCAGATCAAACTCGATGATGACCAGCGAGAAGCCCTCGTAGGAGCGTGAGATCAGGCGCTTGATGCCATTGATTGAATTGACGGCCTCTTCAATCTTGCGCGAAATATCCGATTCGATGGTTTCTGGCGACGCGCCCGGATAGTCGGTCTGTACCACGACCACCGGGAAGGTGACATCGGGAAACTGGTCGACGCGCATGCGCTGGTAAGAGAACAGCCCGAGTACCAGCAGGGCGGCCATCATCATGGTCGTCATGACCGGGTTGGCGATGGAAATGCGCGTGAACCACAAGGTCAGCGCTCCTGCTCGGCGCGCGCCGGCGCGGCGATGTTGACGCTGCTGCCGGACCGCAGGGCGCCCAGATTGATGCGCACCACGGTATCGCCGGCGGCGAGGCCTTCGCTCACCTCGATGAGGCCACCGTTGTCATCGCTGGTCATGCCGGTGCGCACGGCGCGTTCGACCAGCTTGCCCTGTTCGATCAGGTAGACCATGGTTTTGCCGTTGCTCAGGGTGCGCACTGCGGTGCCGGGCACGGTCAGGGCGGCCGGTCGGGTTTCGAGGGTGATGCGCGCTTCGGCAAACAGCCCGGCGCGCAAGCGGCCATCGCGGTTGTCGACCTGGGCATACACCAGGTAGGAGCGCGAACCGGCCTGATTGGCCGGGCTGATGCGCACGATCCTGCCGCTGATGGGCGTTTCAACACCCTCGGCCTTGAGGCTCACGGCCTGGCCGATGCGCACCTGCGCGATGTCGGTGGCCGGCACGGTGGCTTCGAGTTCGAGCTGGCTGATGTCGACGATGTCGAGCAGGCGCGTGTCGAGCGCGACGCGCTCGCCGGTCTGTACCAGCCGCGCGGCGATGATGCCGTTGATCGGTGCGCGCACTTCGGCGTCGGCCAGTGCCTTGCGCGTCAGGTTGAGGGCCGCGATGTTGGCATTGACATTGGCCTGCGCGGTCATGGTCTGGGCTTCGGCGTTTTGCAGCGAGGTGGCAGAAATGAAGCCGCGCTCGAATAGCGTCTTGCTGTTGTCGAGGTTCTTTTTTGCGATGTCGAGCTGGCCGCGTGCGGCCGAAACATTCTCGGTGGCCTGCAGCACGCGCAGATTGAGTTCGGTGGGTTCGATGTGCGCCAGCACCTGCCCGGCGCGTACGCTTTCGCCTTCGCGCACCAGCAGGTCACGCAATTCGCCGGCGGCGCGCGCCTTGACCGTTGCCAGCGAGACAGCGCGCAGGCTACCGCTGACGCGCAGGTTGCGTTGCAGCGCGCGCGCCTCGGTGCGGGTGACGTCGGCCGCCAGCAGTTCGATACTGGCATTCTCGGTGGCGCCGGCCGGGCCGGCCGGTTTGTTGCCCTGTTTGCGCCAGGTCACTGCGCCGGCCAGAGCCAGCACCAGCAGCAGTACCAGCCAGAACGGTCTTGAGCGCAGCAGTTTCATGGCGCCCCGTCCGCTTTGGCCACTGCTGGCACGAGCAGGCCATGCAGGGCAAAGTCAACGAAACTCTGCAGATAGGCTGCAGGATCGATCGGCTCTGCCAGACAGGGTGCGAAAGAATGTTTCCACATGATCAGCATCAGCATGGGCGCCATGAGCACATTGCGTGTGGCGGCGATGTCGACGCTGCGGAACTCGCCACGTTCGATGCCGCGCTGCAGCAGGCGCTCGATCATGGCGTGACCGCGTTTGATCACTTCATCATGATAAAAGGCGGCAATTTCCGGGAAATTGTCGGCTTCCGCCATCACCAGCTTGGCAATGCCGGCACGGCTGGTCGCACCGATACGTTGCCACCAGCCCATCATGATGTCGGCAAACAGGGCCGCGCTCGAGCCTTGGTAATGTTCCACCATGGCATCAGCCTCGTCGATCACGGGCACGATGCTCTCGCGTACGACCGCCTTGAACAGCTCCTGCTTGTTGGCGAAATAGAGGTACAGCGTGCCCTTGGAGACGCCGGCACGGGCCGCCACGTCCTCGAGTCGGGTGGCAGCAAAGCCGCGTTCGACAAACAGCGTGAAGGCCGCAGCGATCATTTCCTGCGGACGTTCCTGCTTGCGCCGCTCCCAACGCGGTTTGGCGCCATCGCTGGCGACGCTGGGTGGATCCGCTGCGCCTTGTGGCGGGTCGGTGGGCGTGGAGGAGGCCATGGCTGGACAATGACTGACGGGTCATCAATGTACTTTCTCAGGGTTCTTTAAGCAAGCCGGGGCAGCCGGGGGAGCTTGTGGTGCGTGGCGGTTTTTTTCGATCCGATCCTTGAACAGCAAGAATGAGAAAGTTATGATCGTTTTTCGGCAGATCTTCCCGTTTGACCGGTGACTATCCAAGGAGTGTTTCGATGCCCAATTCCACCACGGCGACAGCGCTGACCCCCGAGCAGATCGATAACCTGATGGCCTTGCGTGGCGTCGTGGGCGCCTATCCCTTCGGGGCGCGTTTCGACCCCGACAACGCCCGGCACCGTTTGCTGTTCGTGGCGCTAGACGGCACCGCCCAGGATCGTGCCGCCTCGCCGGCCGACCTGGACAGCAACGTCGCCCAGCTGGCGCGGCTGATGGAGGCGGCCGGTGTGGCTTCCGTCTATGTGCCGGGCGTCGCCTCCAGCCCGAGTCCGGCACAGCTGCTCGGCGGACTCACCGGCGAGGGGGTCATCGATCAGGCCGAGCGCGCCTATCTGGCCATC
>CANJOT010000146.1 GCA_947475815.1 Burkholderiales bacterium
GCCATGGCTTAACGGTCGATTTCACCAAACACGATGTCCTGCGTGCCGATGATGGTGACCACGTCGGCCAGCATATGGCCTCTGGCCATTTCATCAAGCGCATGCAGGTGCGCAAACCCCGGCGCACGGATCTTCAGGCGGTAGGGTTTATTGGCCCCGTCGGACACCATGTAAATGCCGAACTCGCCCTTCGGATGCTCCACCGCCGCATAAGCCTCGCCGGCAGGCACACGAAAGCCCTCGGTGAACAGCTTGAAGTGATGGATCAGGTCTTCCATGTTGGTTTTCATGTTGACCCGCGACGGTGGCGCTACCTTGTGGTTGTCGCTCATCACCGGACCCGGATGATTGCGCAGCCATTCAACGCACTGGCGGATGATACGGTTCGACTGGCGCATCTCTTCAATGCGGCACAGGTAACGGTCGTAGCTGTCGCCGTTCACGCCCACCGGAATGTCAAAGTCGAGCAGGTCATACACTTCGTAGGGCTGCTTCTTGCGCAGGTCCCACTCAACGCCTGAGCCACGCAGCATCGGGCCGGTAAAACCAAGCGCGAGCGCACGTTCCGGCGAGACGACACCGATGCCGACAAGGCGCTGCTTCCAGATGCGGTTGTCGGTCAGCAGGGTTTCGTATTCGTCGACATAGGTCGGAAAACGATTGGTGAAATCTTCAATGAAATCGAGCAGCGAACCCTGGCGGTTGGCGTTCAGGTCCTTGATGGCCTTGTCGTTTTTCCACTTCGAGGTGCGGTGCTGCGGCATGCTGTCGGGCAGATCGCGATAGACCCCGCCCGGCCGGTAGTAGGCCGCGTGCATGCGCGCACCGGACACCGCTTCGTAGCAGTCCATCAGGTCTTCACGTTCGCGGAACGCGTACAGAAACACAGCCATCGCGCCAACGTCGAGGCCGTGCGCGGCGATCCACAACAGGTGGTTGAGCAGGCGCGTGATTTCATCAAACATGACGCGGATGTACTGGGCACGCAGCGGCACTTCGATGCCGAGCATCTTTTCGATCGCCATCACGTAAGCGTGTTCATTGCTCATCATGGAGACGTAATCGAGACGGTCCATGTAAGGCAGTGACTGCAGATAGGTGCGCGACTCGGCCAGCTTTTCGGTGGCCCGGTGCAACAGGCCAATGTGCGGGTCGGCGCGCTGCACGACTTCGCCGTCGAGCTCGAGCACCAGGCGCAGCACGCCGTGCGCGGCCGGATGCTGCGGGCCAAAGTTGAGCGTGTAGTTCTTGATTTCGGCCATGTTATTCCAGGCCTCCGTAACCTTCTTCGCGGATCACGCGCGGCACAATCTCGCGCGGTTCAATCGTGACGGGTTGATAGATGACGCGCTTCTGTTCGGGGTCGTAACGCATTTCGACGTAGCCGGATACCGGGAAATCCTTGCGGAAGGGATGACCGATGAAACCATAGTCGGTCAGAATGCGGCGCAGGTCGTCATGGCCTTCAAAGACGATGCCCAGCAAATCGAAGGCCTCGCGTTCATACCAGTTGGCCGACGACCAGATGCCGGTGACCGACGCTACCACGGGCTGGTCATCGTCGGGCGCGAACACGCACAGGCGCACGCGCCAGTTTTTCGACACCGACAGCAGGTGCGAGACGGCGGCGTAACGCAAGCCATCCCAGCTGCCCTCGCCATAGGTCGAATAATCGACGCCGCACAGATCGATGAGTTGTTCAAACCGCAGGTCGGCATGGTCGCGCAGCGTGCGCGCTACCGACGCGTAATGCTCGCTGCGCACCACGACGGTGATTTCGCCATGATCGACGGTGAGGCTCTGCACATGCTCGCCCAGTGCAGCGCGCAGGCAGGCTTCGAGGGATTCAAGTTTGGTGGACATTAAGGAGTTGTCAGCGAAGTGGTCAACGTCAAGTGCGCGCAATGGTGCTGGTGCGCTTGATCTTGTTCATCAACTGCAGGATGCCGTACATCAGGGCCTCCGCTGTCGGCGGGCAGCCGGGCACATACACGTCGACCGGCACGATGCGGTCGCAGCCCCGTACTACCGAGTAGGAATAATGGTAATAACCGCCGCCATTGGCGCACGAGCCCATCGAGATGACCCAGCGCGGCTCGGACATCTGGTCATACACCTTGCGCAGGGCCGGCGCCATCTTGTTGCACAGCGTGCCGGCGACGATCATCACGTCCGACTGGCGCGGGCTCGGGCGGAAGATCACGCCAAAACGGTCCAGGTCATAACGCGAAGCGCCCGCATGCATCATCTCGACCGCACAACAGGCCAGACCAAAGGTCATGGGCCAGAGCGAGCCGGTACGGGTCCAGTTGATCAGCTTGTCAGCCGTCGTCGTGACAAAACCTTCGTTAAGAACGCCTTCGATGCTCATGTTTTCTACTCTCTATTACTGCCGGCGATTCACACACACACCTTCAAGCCTTTAGCCCGCGCACGGACTGCCGGCCTCGCTCACTCCCAGTCGAGCGCGCCCTTTTTCCAGAGGTACCAGAAGCCCACGACGAATTCCGCCACGAACACCAGCATGACCAAATAGCCATACAGGCCGAGGTCGCGCAGCGATACTGCCCACGGGAAGAAAAACGCGGTTTCCAGATCAAACAGGATAAACAGGATGGCAATGAGGTAATAACGCACGTCAAACTTCATGCGCGCGTCTTCAAAAGCCTCGAAGCCACATTCGTAAGGAGAGAGTTTGGCGGCGTCCGGACGGTGCGGGGCAATCACGCTACCGGCGGCCACTGCGGCGGCGCCAACGAAGCAGCCCACCAGGATGAACAGAAGAACCGGGAAATAAGTTTCGAGATTCAAAATCGTGCTTCCTCTGAGACTTCTGCAGACGGTTTCCGGCTGTTTACCGGTCACCGCAATTCGGACATGCATGCCAGGCAAGAAGGCATCACAAACGCAACAACGGAACAACCCAACAATACTGGTGCCGACGGCGAGACTCGAACTCGCACAGCTTTCGCCACTACCCCCTCAAGATAGCGTGTCTACCAATTTCACCACGTCGGCAACACAACAACGCATCAGACCCGCTACATTGAGCCTGATGATACCGCTAAAACCACCTTCAACTCGCTGCACCTGCTTGATTCAGATCAAATTGGCGGCACTCCGCACTGTTTTGCTTTGCCAAGTTCAATCAAACCGCAATCTACGACCAAATCAGAATCAATTCAGGCTGAATCTGAAGCCTGACACCAACCCGAACGCAAGCCGCTTTAACCCTCGATGGAGGTCTGCTTCACGTCTGCTTCGAGACCATTTTTGATGCAACTATTATTTCGGTACTTCACCTGGCTTGGCTGGCGCTGCGGGCGCCGGAACAAGGGCGGCCGGCGCTGGCTCAGCGGGCACACCCGATGCCGGTGTAGCCGGCACCGGCGCGACCGGCGCCTTGATGCTCACACCTTCCATGACTCCGCCACTGACTTTTGGACGAACCGTGGCGAAATGCGCCAGAGCCAGTGTGCACAGAAAAAACACCGTGGCCAGAATCGCCGTCGTGCGGCTCAGGAAGTTGGCCGAACCGGTGGCGCCAAACAGGCTGCCCGACGATCCCGCACCAAAACCCGTGCCCATGTCGGCACCCTTGCCATGCTGCAGCAGGACCAGCCCCACCACGCCCAAGGCGGACAGCAGCATGAACCCGTAAACCAGCTTGTGCAAAATTTCCATAACTTCCCTGTTCGTTTCAGAATCCGTTGAGGATCCCGGCAAAATCGGCTGCCACCAGAGACGCGCCGCCTATCAGACCACCATCAATGTCGGGCATGGCGAACAACTCCGCCGCATTGCCCGGCTTGACGCTGCCGCCGTACAAAATCTTCAAACCACCTGCCAGTGCGCCATCGCGCTGCGTACACAAGGCCCGCAAGCCGGCATGCACGTCCTGCGCCTCATCGGGCCGCGCCGTCTTGCCGGTGCCAATCGCCCAGACCGGCTCATAAGCCAGCACCATCTTTGCCGCATCGGCCCCGAGCACATCGAGCACCGCATTCAACTGACTGCCCACCACCGTCATCGTTTGCCCGGCCTCGCGCTGTGCCAGCGTCTCGCCGACACACACGATCGGCGTCAGGCCTGCACGCACCGCGCGCGCCGCCCTGGCGGCCACCACTTCACTGCTCTCGCCGTACAAGGCGCGCCGCTCGGAATGACCAACGATCACGAAGCGGCAACCAAATTCGACCAGCATGTCCGCCGACACCTCGCCGGTATACGCACCACGCTCGTGCTCGCACACATTCTGCGCCCCCCAGGCCAGCGGCGTGCGCGCCAGAAGCTCGCGCACCTGCATCAGATAGGGAAACGGCACACAAACCGCAGCCTGCGCCAGTTTCTCTCGATCCCCCGCCAGCAGACCGGCCAGCAACGCGGCGTTGTCCGCAAGGCTGCCGTGCATTTTCCAGTTTCCGACTACCAGCTTGGCACGTGAAGACATGGAAAAATAGACCCGGGAAAATCAATCAAAACGCCAGTTCAAACCCGCGACAGGCGGTATGAAACGCATGCCTTCCAAAACCGCAGGATTGTACGGATTTACCGGTGTCGGGTCAAATTGAATCGGGCTTACTGTCGGGCTTACGCCACCTTAAGCACGATCTTGCCAATGTGTGTGCTGGTTTCCATCAGGCGGTGCGCCGCGGCGGCGTCGTCGAGATCGAACACCTGGGCGATGACCGGCTTGATCGCGCCGGACTCGAGCAGCGGCCAGACGTGCGTGCGCAGCGCGACAGCGATGGCCGCCTTGAAAGCCACCGGTCGCGGCCTCAGGGTCGAGCCCGTCAGCGTGAGACGGCGGCGCAGCACGTGGCCGAGCGGCACTTCGGCCTTGGCGCCACCCAGCAGGGCGATCAGCACCAGCCGGCCGTCGTCGGCCATGCATGCAATTTCGCGTGGCACGTAATCACCACCCACCATGTCGAGCACGACATCGACACCACGCTTGCCGGTCAATGACTTGACGACCTCGACAAAATCTTCCGTGCGGTAGTTGATGCCGCGCTCGGCGCCGAGCTGTTCGCAGGCGCGGCATTTTTCGTCCGAACCGGCCGTAGCAAAAACCCGATGGCCCATGGCTCTGGCAAGCTGGATGGCGGTCACGCCAATGCCACTGGTGCCGCCCTGCACCAGCAGGGTCTCGCCCTCGGCCAGAGCACCGCGGTCGAACACATTGCTCCATACCGTGAAGAAGGTTTCGGGCAGCGAGGCAGCTTCGATGTCGGACAGGCCGGCCGGCACCGGCAGGCATTGCTGCCAGGGCACGGTGCAGTATTGCGCGTAACCGCCGCCCTGCACCAGCGCGCACACCCGGTCGCCGATGCGCAGACCAGACTCGCCGACATCACCACCGACGATGGTGCCGGCCACTTCAAGGCCGGGCAGGTCCGACGCACCCGGCGGCACCGGGTAGTTGCCGGTGCGCTGCAGCACATCGGGCCGATTGACGCCGGCCGCGGCAACGCGCACCAACACCTCGCCGGCCTTGGCTTCGGGAATCGGGCGCTCGCAGGGCACGAGCACTTCGGGCGCGCCATATTGGCTGATTTCTACTGCATGCATGAAGGTCTCCAGTATTCGGGGCGGGCAACCGGTTTGGTTGCCGAACGGACGGATTATATGTTGACCTGTCCATGTCGGCCTTGATCCACATGGCCGCTCCTGCCGGCGATCTTGTCGGCGATCTTGTCGGCGATCTTGTCGGCGATCTTGTCGGCGATCTTGCCGGTGATCTTGCCGGCGATCTTTCCAGTGATCTTGCCGGTTGACACGATCGCCCCCCTGCCCTACCATTTTGCATCCAAAAATAGATTCAGAAAAACCCGATGCGCAGGCTTTGGGCATGGAGACAGGACCGGTCCCGACCGGAGTGATGTCAGGCCTGTATCACCGCTCCCCGCCCCGCTGCCGCGTTTCACCCGCCTGACCCTTTAGCTCCACCACCCCATACTGCCGGGAGAAGCACATGCAAACCTACCCACTCGTTAACGACCCGAGCGTCTGGAAAGGGTCCGAGTACGTCGGTGACCCGTCGCAATGGACCCATATGCTCACTCCGGCCGAGGTGGCCGAACTGCGCAAAGCCGTCGATGTCTGCAAGGCTCAGGGCCTGTCGGGCACCAATGTGCAGCTGGCCGACTTCCCCCTGCCGGAACTCGGGCCGCGCATCCGCAGCTGGGGTCCGGTGCTCAACCGCGGCCGCGGTTTCATGCTGATCTCGGGCCAGGCGATCGCCCATTTCAGCGACGATGACCTGCGCACCGCGTTTTACGGCATGGGCCATTATTTCGGCGTGCCGATCTCGCAGAATTCCTACGGCGACATGCTCGGCGATGTGCTCGACGAAGGCGTCAAGATGGGCACCGGCCGGGTGCGCGGTTATCGCACCAACCAGCACCTGCGCTTTCATACCGATCGCGCCGACGTGGTTGGCCTGCAGTGCATCAATGCGTCCAAGAGCGGCGGCCTGTCAAGCATCGTCAGCTCGACCGCCGTCTTCAACGACATCATCAACAACCATCCGGAATACATCGAGCCGCTGTTGAACGGCTACATCCATGCCTCAACCGAAGAAGGCGGCGCAGTCACCACCTACCGCATCCCGGTCTACAGCATCACCGACGGCGTGGTCAGCTGCCGCATCCTGCGCAACACCATTGAAAGCGCGCGCGTCATGGGCTATGCCGTGCACACCGAACTCGAAGCCGCCGCGCTGGCCTACATGGACAGCATTTGCGCGCGACCCGGCATGAGCCTCGACATGGACCTGCAGCGCGGCGACATGCAGTTCATCAACAACTACACCACCCTGCATTCGCGCACCGCCTTCATCGACCATGAGAATGGCCCGCGCCGCCACCTGCTGCGCCTGTGGCTGCGCTTTTCCGAGTGGCCCCGTCCGGTCGATCCCGAGCTGTTCAAGGATTATCTGGGTGTTGAAAAAACCCTGTCACGCTGACACTCCATTTCATTCAATCAGAAGACCTTTATGCCCTTTCCGATCGACCACGAAATCCGCATCCTCGCGCCCACCGGGGTGTGCGGCTCGGGATATTCCGAAGCCTCCTTTGCCGCCGCGCTCGAACAACAGCCCCACTTCATCGGTTGTGATGCCGGTTCCACCGATCCGGGCCCGAGCCACCTGGGCAGCGGCGACACGGCGTTTCCACGCGATGCAGTCAAACGCGATCTGCGCATCATGCTGCGCGGCGCGCGCCAGCTTGATGTGCCGCTGCTGATCGGCTCGTCCGGCACCGCCGGCGGCGACATCCAGCTCGAATGGATGACGGGCATCGTCAAGGAAATTGCCGCCGAGGAAAACCTGTCCTTCAAGCTGGCGGCGATCCATGCCGAGCAGGACAAACAGGTACTCATCGAGCGCCTGCAGGCCGGCCGCATCCACCCGCTCGACAACGCACCGCATCTCGACGAAGCAGTACTGGCCGGTAGCAGCCACATCGTCGGCATGATGGGCGCCGAGCCCTTCATCGAGGCGCTGCGTGCCGGCGCCGATGTCATCATCGCCGGCCGCGCCAGCGACACGGCCATCTTTGCCGCCTTCCCGACCCTGCACGGTTTCCCGGAAGGACTGGCCTGGCACGCCGGCAAGATTCTCGAATGCGGTGCGGCAGCGGTCGTCAACCGCCCCTCGCCCGACTGCATGTTCGTCTGGCTGCGCCAGGATCATTTTCTGGTCGAGGCACCCAACCCGGCCCTGCGCTGCACGCCGCAAAGCATTGCCGCGCACAGCCTCTACGAAAACGCCGACCCCTTCAATCTGGTCGAATGTTCAGGCACGGTCGACCTGACCGGCAGCCACTACGAAGCCGTGACCGAACGCAAGGTCAAGGTTACCGGCAGCCGCTTTTTGCCAGCGGCGCGTTATACCGTCAAGCTGGAAGGCGCCGAGTTCGCCGGCTACCAGAGCGTGGTGATCGGCTCGGTGCGCGACCCGCTCATCATCGGTCAGATCGACGACTGGACCACGCGCCTGACCGGCCGCATCCACGACCGCATCGCCAGCATCTATGGCGATCGCCTGCCGCCCTCAGACTATGTGCTCAACATCCGCATCTACGGCAAGAACGGCACCATGGGCGCGCTCGAGCCTGTCAAGAAAACCCTGTCCCACGAGCTCTGCCTGATCTTTGAAATCACGGCGCCAACGCAGGCGTTTGCCAGCAGCGTGGCCGGCATCATCCGGCATCAGGCGCTGCACCTGCCGATCCCGGAGTGGAGCGGCCTGATCACGGCGCTCGCCTGTCCTTACAACCCGGCGCATCTGGACCGCGGTGCGGTCTACCGCTTCAACCTCAACCATGTGGTCGAACCCGATCACCCGACCGAGATGTTTCCGATGGATTTGTTCAATGTGAGCGGCGCGACTGTCGCCAAGGTGAACTGATGGCTACCCTCGCCAGCCTGGCCCGTCTGATCCGCAGCAAGAACGCCGGGCCGTTCGAACTGACCTTTGACATCATGTTTGATGACGAAGCAACCTACCACCGCGTACGCGACTCGGGCGCGCTGAGCCCTGCCGTGATCGGCGATCTCTACGGTCTGCCGCATGACAAGGTCAAGTTTTTCCTGTGCGATTACGCCTACGCCATCAAGGCGTCGATTCCGCGCCCTGCCATTCAGGGGGACCTGAACGACAGCGACGGTCATGGCGGCCAGCAGTACGCACCGCTGATGGATATCGAAATCCCGTAAGCGCCGGCCGGCCAGAGGCCTTCAGGCCGGCATCTGGATCTTCAGCAGATGGGCCTCGTATTGCACCCAGGCCTGCTGGATGTGTGCCTGCAGAAGATCAAGCGCCTCGGTCGTGCGATTGCCGCGAATGGCGCGCAGGATCTCGCGATGCTCGCGTGCGCCGGCACGGCCACGCTTGCCTTGATCAGGCCAGTACCCGTCGATGCGGCGCTTGAGGTTGAGTCGCTCGAAAATGCTGCGCAGTGAATTGAGCAGGTAATCGTTGCGCGACAGCGAGGCCAGGTAGAGGTGAAACTCCTGATCGGCAATGACCCGCTCCATGACCGATTGGTCGGCAATGCGCGCCAGATAGATCTCCTGCAATTCATCAAGCCGGGCGCTCTGTTCGCGCGTAATGCCCAGTGACATGGTGATGCGCAC
>CANJOT010000147.1 GCA_947475815.1 Burkholderiales bacterium
GCGGGTGCTGGCCACTGGACCGGCCACGCGGTTGGGCCAGATCGGCCTGTCGCTGCAGAACATCAAGCCCGAGGCCAGCCCCTTGCAGCACGAAATCGGCACGCTGGTGCGCCGCTTTGCGCTCTTTGGGCTGCTGCTTTCGGGGCTGGTGTTTTTCCTGTATGGCCTGCAGCGCGGCGACTGGCTTGCCGGCTTGCTGGTGGGCATTACCCTGGCAATGTCCGTCCTGCCGGAAGAATTTACCGTCATCCTGACGGTCTTCATGGCGCTTGGCGCCTGGCGCATCTCGCGTTATCAGGTGCTCACGCGCCATGCCCCGGTGATTGAAGCCCTCGGCTCGGCAACGGTGCTGTGCGTCGACAAGACCGGCACGCTGACGCGCAACAATATGTCCGTGGCGGCGGTGGTGGCAAACGGCCAGACCTACGTGATGGATGACAGCAGTGCTGGCGCCTGGCCTCCAGCCGTGCTGCAGGTGATGCGCTGTGCCGTGCTGGCCAGTGAAGTGCAGCCCTTTGACGCCATGGAGCGCGCGCTGCACGCCCGACTTGAACAGATCGACCCGGCCAGCCTTGCCGGCTACGGCGGCTGGGCGTTTGTGCATGAATACCCGCTCAGCGCTGGCTTGCTGGCCATGACGCACGTCTGGCAGGAACCGGGCGACTCCGGCCAGATGGTCGCCACCAAGGGCGCTCCGGAGGCCATCGCGCGCCTGTGCCGGCTCGATGCGCAAGCCACGGCCATCATGTTGGCAACCGTCGAAGTCCTGGCCGCTCAGGGGCAGCGCGTGCTGGCGGTCGCCCAGACACGCCTGCATGCCGCGGCGGCAGACCCAGCATGGCCGGAGACGGTCGATGCCATGCATTTTGAATGGCTGGGACTGGTGAGCCTGGCCGATCCCTTGCGACCGGGCGTGCCCGACGCCGTGCGTGAATGCCACCAGGCCGGCATTCGCGTGGTCATGATCACCGGCGATTACCCAGCCACTGCGGCGGCGATTGGCCGCGCCGCCGGCATTCCCGATGGCCGGATCATGAGCGGCGTTGAACTGGATACCCTGGATGCCACCGGACTGGCTGCCGCCGTGCGTGACGTGCATATTTTCGCTCGCATCCAGCCCGAGCAGAAGCTGCGGTTGGTGGAGGCGTTCAAGGCCGACGGCGAGGTTGTAGCCATGACCGGGGATGGGGTTAACGATGCGCCGGCATTGCGTGCCGCCCACATCGGTATCGCCATGGGTGCGCGCGGCACCGACGTCGCGCGCGAGGCGGCATCGCTGGTCCTGCTCAACGACGACTTCACGTCAATCGTGCACGCCGTGCGGCTGGGGCGGCGCATTTACGACAATCTGCGCAAGGCGCTCATCTACGTCGTCGCGGTGCATCTGCCGATTGCCGGCATGACCCTGCTGCCGCTGGTGTTTGGCACGCCGCTGGCGTTTGCACCGGTGCACATCGTGTTTCTCGAGATGATCATCAACCCGGCCTGCGCGCTGGTGTTCGAGAGCGAAGCCATGGAGGATGACATCATGAGCCGCCCGCCGCGCCGGGTCGACGCCACCCTGTTTGGCGTGCGCAGCATGAGTTTTGCGCTGCTGCAGGGCGTCGGGCTGTTCTGCGCCGCCGCCCTGACTTTTCTGCTTGCCCTACAGCGCGGCATGACGGCCGATCAGGCGCGTGGTCTGGCCTTTGCCTGTGTGGTGCTGGGCAACCTGCTGCTGATTGTCAGCAGTCGCTCCAGCCAGCGCGGCGTACTGGCACTGCTGGCGACGCCGAACCGCGCCATGTGGTGGATCATTGGCGGCACGCTGCTCGCCCTGTCCGCCGTACTGTGCGTGCCAGTGCTGCGTGACATCTTTCACTTTGGCGCGACCGGCCTGCGGGAACTGGGCGGCGCGCTGCTCGCCGGGCTGGCCACGCTGCTCTGGTTTGAGGTGCTCAAGCGTGTCTACCGGCGTGGCGCCTTGGCGGCGGTGCAGGTCTGAGCAGACCAGTCAGGCTGGTGCGTGACGCGCCAGGAAATCAAGCACGACCTGATGGTATTCATCGGGACGTTCGGCCCAGCCGTAGTGGCCGACATCCTTCATCTCGTGAAACTCGCCCTGCGTCATCATGCCAGCCATTTTTTTCATGACCGTGGCAGGGCAGGTGGCATCGAGTTCGCCGGCGATGCACAGCACTGGCATCTTCAGACGCGTCGGCACATCTTCTTCCAAGTAGGCGGCGGTGGCCGCAATTGCTTTCTGAAAGCCTGCGGCATCCATCTGGCGGATGTTATAAAGCGCGTGATCAATTTCGGGGCTGGCAGCGCCCGGGCACATCATGGTGCGCAACAGATCGGGCGCGTACTCGGCGATGGAACGGCCACCGGCCAGCGGTGCAACGCGCGTCTTGAGGAAGTTTGCCTGCCACTCGGGACCCGAATGATTGAAGGTGTGCGCCGTGGCGGACAGCACGAGTGCCTTGACGCGGCCCGGCTGCTGGTCCGCCACCTTCTGCGCAATCATGCCGCCCATGCTGTGGCCGAGCACCACGGTATGACGGGTGTGCGTGGCGTCGATCAGGCGGTTGGCCAGTTCTGCCATGCCGGCGATGCTGGACTGTTGCGGCACCTCCGAGGTGCCATAGCCGGGCGCATCCCAGGCCACCACGCGGTAGCCTGCGGCGACCAGGCGCGCCGTGGTATAGCGGAAATATTCCTTGGAGCCGTAGGCACCATGCAGCAGGTAGATGGTGGTGTCGGCTTCGCCGCTCACGAGGTAGTCAGGCAGGCGGTAGGCGCGCATGGGGAGTCTCCTTCGGATGGGTTTTTGTTGGGTGCCCGGCGTGGCAATCATTGCCCGGGGCAACCTTTTCAGTATCTGCTGCGTGTATGTGGTCTGTCAACATTCCCGTCTAAGGGTTTCCATGGAGTTGACAGCTGATTTTGTGGTTCTGTACAGTTGACAGAATTAATTGCCCAAGGCAAGCATTTTTCCAGAAATGCCGGGCGCACTCACGGAGACCCATCCATGCTTGAACTCGCCAACGAGGTTCGTCTTACCATCCGCCCCGACAACGACAACCCGTTCCTGCAGGGGCCGTTTGCCTCGAACGCGCGCGAATATACCGCCGACACCAATCCGCGTGATGCCGCCCGCCTGCAGGTGATCGGTGAAATCCCGGCTGATCTGCACGGCATGTTCGTGCGCAACCACCACAATCAGGTGCACGAGCCGCTCGGTGTCTACCACCCCTTTGATGGTGATGGCATGCTGCATGCCATGCTGTTTGAAAACGGCCAGGCGAGCTACCGAAACCGCTTTGTGCGGACCACCGGGTTTTATGCCGAGCAGGCTGCCGGCCGCTCGCTCTGGCCGGGCCTGCTCTGTCCGGATCTGGCCAGCCGTCGTGGCTGGGGTGCCATCGGCGCCATGAAAGACAATGCTGGCACGGATGTGAAATGCCATGCCGGCAAGCTGCTCGCAAGCATGTCGCAGGGCAGCGAACCCTGGCGTCTCGATCCCTTCACTTTGGAAACCCTCGGCCCGGATGCCAGCTGGGCGCGCAAAGTGCCCGACGGTGTGGCTTCGCATTACAAGGTTGACAATTTTACCGGGGAGATGATGTTCTTCAATTATCCGGAACATCCGCCCTACATGAATTACGGGGTGATTGACCGCAACAACAATCTGGTGCATTACGAAGCCATCGATCTGCCCGGCGCGCGCTGGCCGCACGACCTTGGCATCACGCAGAACTATACCGTGGTGCACGACCTGCCCCTGTATTTTGAACCCGAAGGTTTGAAGCGCGGCGAGCACAAGCTGGTGTTCAACCGCGATCAACCGGCGCGCTTCGGCGTGCTGCCGCGTTTCGGCAATTCAGCTTCGGTGCGCTGGTTCGAGGCGGCGCCCTGTTATGTGCTGCACATCACCAACTGCCATGAAGCCGGAGACGAGGTCATCATGGACGGCTGCATCATGCCCAACTACAAGACCGTGCCCGTCAATCAGGGCGGCAACGTCTACGACCGCATCCGCGCCAACCTCGACAAGCACAACAATCCCACGCTGATGCACCGCTGGCGCTTCAATCTCAAGACCGGCCACACCATCGAACAGCGTCTTGATGACGAGATCACCGAGTTTCCTGTCTGCAGCAACGACTATGTCGGCCGCCCCTATCGCTTCAGCTACAACGTGCTCTACAAGAAGGGCGACTGGCTGTTCTCCGGCCTCAAGCGTTTTGACCTGAATACCGGAGCGACTGCCCGCTATGAGTATGGTCCTGGCCGTTATGGCAGCGAGCCGCAGGTGGCGCGCGCCCTCAATGCGCGCGCCGAGGATGACGGTTACGTCATCACTATGATTGCCGACATGAATACCAACAGTTCGGAAGTCATGTTGCTGCGCGCCGATGACATCGCCGCGGGGCCGGTGGCGCGCATCATTCTGCCCGAGCGCATGGGCGTTGGCACCCATGCAGGCTGGGTGGAAGGCGACCGCCTGCACGGCGAACATCGACAGACCACGCTCAACTGAGCAGACGCACGCAGTCAAAACTTAACGGAGACACATCATGAATATTTTCTTCAAAGCGGCGCTGGTCGCGTTGCTGTGCTGCCTGTCGCCAGCTCGGGCGCAGGTCTGGCCAAGCCGGCCGATCACCTTGATCAATCCCTACCCACCGGGAGGATTTGCCGACAGCGTCACGCGCGTGGTGGCGCAGGAAGCGGCCACTGTGCTGGGACAGGCAATCGTGGTCGAGAACCGGCCCGGTGCCAGCGGCAAAATCGGTCTGGATGCCGTGCTGGCCGCGCCGAAGGATGGTTACACGCTCGGCCTGGCGGTGCCGGCTTCACTGTCCCTGTTCCCGGTGCTGGATCCGAAGTACGCCAATCTGCATAGCCGTTACGCACCCATCACGATGGCGGTGCGCGGTTACCTCGCGCTGGCCATCAATCCCGCAGTGGTGCCAGCGCGTTCGATCCGAGAGTTTGCCGCCTGGGCCAAGGCCAACGAGGGCAAGGTGTCCTACGGCACGCCAGGCGTGGGCACCAGTTACCACCTCTGGGCCGAAGCCTTCAACATGGCTGCCGGCATTGCACCCACGCATGTGCCCTACAAGGGTGAGGGTCCGGCACTCAATGATCTGCTGGGCGGCCAGATCTCTTTCATGATGGTCACGGGCGCGGCAAAGCAGCATGTCGACAGTGGCCGTCTGCTGGTGCTCGCTACTACCGGCGCGGAACGCTGGACGCTGCTGTATCCGAATGCACCGACCTTCAAGGAAGCGGGCTATCCGGAAGTAGAGAGCAGCGGCTGGCTGGCCTACATCGCCCCCGCCGGCGTGCCGCGCGAGATCATCGAGCGTCTCAATCGGGCCTTCATCCAGGCCCTGCGTTCACCGGCCGTCGAGAAGGTGCTCGGCAGTCAGGGTTATACCGTCGTGGGCAGCGCCCCCGAGCTGGTGACCGACACGGCGCGGCGCGAAGGAGAGACCCTGGCCGCGGTCATCAAGGCGCGCGGACTGAAGCTTGAGTGAGCGTCACGATGGCGTGCCGGCACGACTGGTTATAATTAACCCACCATGAATGCATACGTCGATCAAACTCTCCAGCACACCACGGTCTTTCTGCGCCTGGGTAAGGCTTACCATGCTTCCATCCAGGCGTTCGAGGAGCGGTCGGGAATCAGCGGGCCGCGCTGGCGCCTGCTTTTTCTGATTTACCATCAGCGTGATGTCAGCCAGAAGGATCTGATCCGTCAGATCCGAGTGGACCCCGGTTCGATCACCCGTCAGATCAAGGCGCTTGAGGCGGATGGACTGATCGAACGGCGTGATGACGCGCTCGATACGCGCCTCACACGGGTGCGCCTGACCGCCCTCGGCAAGGCCGAGGTCAAGCGCGTGCTCAGGGTGCGTCGCACCTTTCTCGGCCAGATGGTGCAGGACATCCCGCCGCGGCACATGGACCTGTGCCTGAAGGTGCTTGATCAGATTTGTGTCAATCTGGGCGATACTGATCTGCTGCCTTTGCCGGGCGCCTACCCGGCCGCACCCGCCGTGGCGCGCAAGCGCGCTGCCCGCAAGCCGCGCGCCGCGAACTGAGGTTTCTCAGTCGACCTACGCCCGGGAAGAGACAATCACCGGTCGCCACTTGGCGACGTCGGCGCGCTGCGTGTCAGGCACAATTGACTTGTCATGGTATCGCCTCTATATTGAGCCATAAAAATCAACAAGAAGGGGATGAAGATGTTGGTCAAGTGGATCAGATTCGGTGTGTGTTCATTCGTATTTCTTGCTCTGGCTGGCTTGCAGGGCGGAGCTGTGGCACAGGATTATCCCAGTCGGCCCGTGAAAAGCGTGGTCGGCTTTCCACCTGGCGGCGCGGTTGATTTCAGCGCCCGCATGATCGCTGGCAGACTCGGCGAATTATGGAAGCAGCAGGTCGTCATCGAAAACAAGGGCGGGGCGGGCTCGACCATCGGTGCCGATGCCGTCGCCAAGGCCGCGCCCGATGGTTACACCTACCTCGTGGTATCGCCCGCGCACACCATCAATCCCTCGCTCTACAAAAAATTGCCGTTTGATGCGCGCACCGCCTTTACGCCAGTCACGCAGATCGTCAGCTCGCCGCTGGTGCTGTACGTGCACCCTGGCGTGCCGGTCAACTCGGTACGCGAGCTGATCGCGCTGGCCAAACAGAAGCCCGGCGTGCTCAACTTTGGTTTTGGCGGCAACGGCACCTCGGTTCATCTGGCCAGCGTGCTGTTCAACATGATGGCCGATACCAATATCGTCTACGTGCCGTATCAGGGCGGTGGCCCGGCCCTGCAGGCCATTTTGGCCGGCGATGTGCAACTGATGTTCGGCGGCATTGAACTGATGACACAGGTTCGCGCCGGCAAGCTCAAGGCCATCGCGGTGACGACCTCGAAGCCGGCCGCAGCCTTTCCGGAATTGCCTACGGTGGCCAGCTCGGGAGTGCCTAATTTCGAAGTCGAGGCCTGGTATGGCGTCTATTTTCCGGCGAAAACGCCGCAGGCGATCGTCAACAAACTCAATGCAGACATCCTCAAGGTGCTGGCCCAGCCGGAGGTGCAGCAGACCTATGCAAAGAATGGCTTCACGATCGTCGGCAGTTCCCCCGAGCAGTTTGCCGCGTTCACCACGGCTGAGCTGGAAAAGTGGCGCAAGGTCATTGAGACCGCCAAGATCACCGCCGAATAACAACTGAATAACCGCCGCTTCCTTGTTTTATCCCGCGATGGCATTGCAGCGGCGTAGTCTGCGTCACGCCGCTGCGCTTTCCTTTTTGTTCTTTCCCTTCCACCACAATAGACGAACATCATGAGCGATCCGAAAAAAACCCAGCTTGACGAAATCATTGCCCGTCATACCCACCATTACATGACCGACATGGGCGCCATGCCGGAGGCATTGCTGCAACTGGCCGAATACGCGCCTGAGGCCTTTGATGCCTACTCGTCGCTGCGCACCGCGCTGCTCAAGTCCGATGCCGATGGCGCCGCGCTGCCGCTCAAGATCAAGCACCTCATCCTGGTGGTGCTTGACGCCATTCGTGACGAGCCGATCGGCATCATCAACCACACGCGTGCGGCCATGATGGCCGGTCTGACGCGCGCCGAACTGGTTGAAGGCCTGCTGCTGGGCATCATCGTGTACGGCACGCCAGCCTGGGGCAAGGTGGGTCGCAAGGCTGTTGATTTCGCGGTCACCTATGAGAAGGAACTGGCCGCAAAAGCGGCCAAGGCCGCCAAGGCCAAGGCAGCCAAGGCACCCAAGGATGCAAAGGCGGCCAAGCCGGCCAAGGCCGTGAAGAAAGCGGCCAAGGTCAAGTAACGGATTTCGCTGGGCCGGATTGTCCCTACCCTGTTTGCCAGTCCGGCCGGCGCCGGAGGAGATCGCTGTGATCGTAGATACCCACACCCATGCCTGCCCGTGGTGGATGGAACCCATTGAGCTGCTTGATTATCAGATGCGCGCCAACAAGGTCAACAAGGCTTTGTTGATGCCTTTGCGCGATGTCTTCGATATGGATTATCTGTATGAATCCGCGCGCCGTTTTCCGGGACAATTCCACGTCGTTGGCGCGGTTGATCATCGCCGCGACGACGCGGCGGACCAACTCGCCAGACAGGCTGCCCAGGGTGTTGTGGCGGTGCGTTTCGATGCGCAGGACCGCTCGCCCGGCAAGGATCCGCTCCTCATCTGGAGCGCGGCGGCCAGCCTCGGTCTGCCGATCAGCACGATGGGTCACATCGAACACTTTTTGTCACCGGAATTTCAGCGCATTATTGAAGCCTACCCGCAGGTACCGATCGTACTCGAGCACCTGGCTGGTGCCGGAGCGTTCTGGGGGCCGGGGCGCGCCGACAAACAGTTTCCGATGGATCTTTACAAGGCCGTGCTGGGTCTGGCGCGTTATCCGCATGTGCACATGAAAATGCCGGGCTTTGCCGAGTTCATGCCGCGTCCGCGACCCCTGCTGGTGCCGGTCTTTCCGACCGTGTTGCCGGCCTATGAAATGGCGGTCGACGCCTTTGGCGCATCACGCCTGATGTGGGGCAGTGATTTTCCGCCCTCAGCCAATCGTGAGGGCTATGGCAATGTGCTTGGATTTCCGCGTGATCAGGTGAAGTGGAAAAGCGAGTCGGACCGTGACTGGGTGTTCGGCAAGACTGCCATGACGGTGTTCAAGCTCGCGTCCTGAAGGGGGATGGCCGGGCTCAAGCCCGGGCCATCACGTTCACTCCAGCCGGATGCGACTTTGCTGGATGACCTTTTCGTACTTGGCGGCATCACGGCGGATGGTGGCGCCGAACTCTTCCGGCGTCGTTGGGCGCGGGAAGAAATTCACAGCGGCAATCCTTTCCTTGATCTCGGGCGTGTTGAGCAGCGTCGTGATTTCGCGATTAAGGCGCGCCATGGCCGCCGGCGGTGTGCCCTTGGGTGCGATCAGGCCATACCAGAACGACTGCGAGAAGCCCGGCACGCCGCTTTCCGATACCGTCGGAATGGTAGGCGCCTGGGGCAGGCGTGTCGGGCTCATCGCGGCCAGCGCGATCATTTTGCCGTTCTTGACGTTTTCCACCGCGGTGACCGCGCCGAGCAGGAGC
>CANJOT010000148.1 GCA_947475815.1 Burkholderiales bacterium
CAGGCCGCGACGATGGAATCGGCGGCAGCCTCGGCCCACAGACGCGCTTCGCGCGCTTCGGGATCGTGTTCGCTGTTGGCGAAACCGGGGTTGAACCAGCGGCCTTCATACAGGCCGGCCGCGGCGACAAACTCGGCGCGCACCTCCCAGTAGTCCCGCGAGATGAATTTCTTGATCTTTTCTTCACGCTCGACGACGATCGACAGCGTGGGTGTCTGCACCCGGCCGACGGTGGTCAGGAAAAAACCGCCGCCCTTGCTGTTGAACGCGGTCATGGCGCGTGTGCCGTTGATGCCGACCAGCCAGTCGGCTTCGGAGCGGCAGCGGGCGGCGTCGGCCAGCGGCATCATGGTGGGGTCGTCGCGCAGCTTGGCAAAACCCTCGCGGATGGCGCCCTGCGTCATCGACTGCAGCCAGAGACGCTGGATCGGCTGTTTGGCCTTGGCGTGTTGTGCGATGTAGCGGAAGATCAGTTCACCCTCGCGGCCCGCGTCACAGGCGTTGATCAGGCCGTCAATGTCCTTGCGCTTGATCAGGCGGGTGAGCAATTTGAGGCGCGACTCGGTCTTGGCGATCGGGTTGAGGTCAAAATGGGGTGGAATCACCGGCAGATTGGCAAAACTCCACTTGCCGCGCTTGACGTCGTATTCCTCGGGGGCGGCGATTTCAAGCAGGTGGCCAATGGCCGAGGACAGCACGTAGCCGTCCGACTCGAAATATTCGTCGTGTTTGCTGAAGCCACCCAGCGCGCGCGCGATGTCGTTGGCGACCGACGGTTTCTCGGCAATGATCAGGGTCTTGCTCATGGACAGGCCTTGACCGGCGCACGGGCGCCGAGGTACGGGGTAACGCTGGGGGCGGGAAACTTCACTATGGTTTGTGCGGAATCCGAATGTTGAAAAGGCGGCGTGGAAACCGGCTCGGACAGGTCCAAAGCTGGTTTTTCACGGCGATGCCAGTATCACTGTTGGCGGGCAATCATACGCGCAAACTTTTTTCGCATGCAAGCGAAGTTGCGCCGGACTGTCATTTTTGGAGAAATCTGTCGCTTGTGCCGACATCGGGCGACCTTGCGGGAATACCCCTCCCGGGCCCTTGTGCAGGGAGTCGGCCGGCTGATTTTCAGTGCATCAGCCGCGGCCGCTCGTCATCAATCAGTTCGTCGAGAATCAGGGCATCCGGCTCTTCACCCTGGCTCCAGAGCACCATCAGGACGATGATCTTGAGTTTGTCGAGCGTCACTGGCGACTCGCCAGAGGCGAGGGCACGTTCGATGACTATTTCGCGCAGCGGCGCGGAGAGCACGCCAGCGGATTCGAGAAAGCTGAGAAAGCCGATGGAATCGGGACCGAGCAGGTCGTATTCGCGATCGGCATAGACCCGGAAGGCATCGCGATTGCCCGCCGGAATGGAAGGCCCGGTGGTTTCCGCCAGTCCAGACAGCCAGGACAGGGCGTCGTCGATCTCCTCGCCTTCGAATCCGGCGGCGGTCAGTTTGCGGGTCAGCGCGTCACTATCCGGACAGGCATCTGGCCGGTAGTAATTTTCGTATAGGTAAACCAGAACTTCAAACATGATGTGTACTCGCTCAACGCTATTGTACTGTACCTGTCCTGTGCGCTGGCGACAAGACCCTGACCGTTGCTCTTTGGTGCAATGCCAAAGACACGCGGGCCGCCGGGTTCAGCATAAGCGTTGATAGCGGTCACCCGCCAGACGGGTGATGCGCTGAGCGAGCTCAAGTTCCAGCAGGCGCCCCGAGAGTCGTGCCGCGTCCAGTCCGCTGCGCTCGGCGAGGTCGTCAAAGGGCAGGGGTCGCTGGTCCAGCAGGGCCAGCAGGGGGTCGGTCGTCAGGTCGGCAGGCCGCGGTAGCGCGGCTACCGCGGGGTAGCCGAGCTCTTGCAGCACATCTTCCGGGCTTTCGACCAGTGCGGCGCCGTCGCGGATCAGGCGATGACAGCCGCTGGTCAGTCCGGCATGGATGGAACCGGGAATGGCGAACACGTCGCGCCCCTGTTCGGCCGCCAGCCGCGCGGTGATCAGCGAGCCCGACTGCGCCGCGGCTTCAACCACCAGAACGCCGCGCGCCAGCCCGGCGATGAGGCGATTGCGGCGCGGAAAATTGGGTGCCAGTGGCGGTGTGCCCAGGGGGAATTCGGAAATCAGGGTGCCGGCTTCGCGGATACGGTGTGCCAGTGCGCGGTTGCTAGCCGGATAGACGCGATCAGCGCCGGTGCCGGTGACGGCGATGGTAGAGCCGGCACCCTCAAGCGCTCCCTGATGGGCGGCCGTGTCGATGCCGAGCGCCAGGCCACTGGTGATGCACAAGCCGCTTTGCGACAGGCTGGCTGCGAAACGGTGGGCGTCGAGCACGCCTTGCGGGCTGGCGCGGCGGCTGCCAACGATGGCGATCTGGGGTGCATTGAGCAAATCAGCGCGACCGATGACGTAGAGCAGGGTTGGCGGGTCGCTGATGTGGAGCAGCGCGGCCGGGTAGAGCGAGTCGGCCAGACTGAGCACCCGATGACCCGGGCGGTCGGCCCATTCCATGGTGCGCTCGATCAGGCTGCGCAGGCGCGCTTCGGGCGGACTCAGAAGCGCATGCACGATCGGTGCGGCGACCAGTCTGCCCAGTTCGGTTGCCGAGGCGGCGAAGATCTGTTCGGGGAGGCCGAAATGGTGCAGCAGGACGCGGGCCGTGGCCGGGCCCACGCCGGCCGCTTCGGTCAGCCGCAACCAGCCGGCAAGATCGCCGCCGGCGGTGTGGGTGTCAGTCACGGCGCAGGTCAACGGTGGGCCGCTGGAAGTGCCTGATCCGGGTGCGTATCCGGGCCATCAGGGCCGTTTGAAGCGGTCGCCAACCGTGACCGGCCCCGTGACGTTCATGATGAGTGCGTACGACACTTTGTCAAATACGCGGAACACGAACATCATGCCGTTGACCTCATCGGGCAAGCGGATTTCCTGGGGTGCACCATTGCTGCGGTCGACGATGGTCCGGCCGAAGGTCTGCACGACAAACACGTGGCCCGGTTCGACCCCCTCGGCCGCGCCGCGATTGAGGGCGACGATCTGGTCACGGCCGGCCTTGGCCACGCCACCATAAATCGAGACGATGCGGCCGCTGATGTCCTTGTCCGGCGAACGCGGAACATAGCTGGTGGATAACTGCGGCGTTGCCGCGACCAGCCGGTCGCCGATGCTGATTTCCAGTGCCGTTGAACTGATCTGCAGGGTGAAGGGATCGCCCTGACGCGTCACCCGGGCAGCGCCCAGATAGACGGCTTCGTAGCCAAGGATTTCGTTGTTTTCCGGGTCGCGCAGGGCCTTGCCGGGACGGTAGACGTTGTAATTGACGATCTTCGGATCATGCGCGCCGGCCGCGTAAATTTCATCACCCGCGCTCAGCAGCACCCGTTCGGCAGAGCCGATCACCCGTGGCGCGCTTTGTGCCACTTGCGGATCAATCAGCACCGGCTGGGTGAGGAAGGGTTCGATGGCGTCGGCCGGAATGCTCGGGATGGCCAGACTCTCGACCCCGCTGCGGATGCTCGGACTCAGGCGCGTGACCGGTTCGGTTTGCGCCGGCGGCGTGCTCGGCGCAAGGCTCATGGTGCCGGTCTCCTTGTTCAGGAGAATCAGCTGGCCCGGATAGATCAGGTGGGGGTTGCGGATCTGTTCACGGTTCATTTGCCAGATCTGGGGCCACTGCCAGGGCTTTTGCAGATACTTGGCGGAAATGCCCCAGAGCGTATCGCCCTTCACCACCGTGTGGCGGTCGGGCGCATTGGGCACGAATACCTGATTGCCCGCCTTGGGTGCCGGGGCGGCAACACGTTCGCTCGGACCGCCCGGGGGCCCGAATGTCGGATTCGAGGTCGGACCGAATGGCTGCGCCGCAGCAGGACTGGCGACAGCGATGAACGCTTGCAGCGCGCAGGCTTGCAGAACAAGGCCTAGACCTAATATGCTTCGGGCCGGGGCGTTGCCAAGCTTGTCAGAAAGCGCGGACAGGGCTGTGTTAAACTTTTTTAGCATTGGCATGGTCATTCCAAGACTCCCCGCCATCGTGGGAATTGCTTCAAATTCTGCATCTAATTGGTTGATCCTGCAATACTTTCCCCGAAATTCCGATTTCATTTCCGATTCCTGGCTTTTTGAGTGTTGTTATGGCGTTACTAACAATTCTGCACTATCCTGATCCGCGCCTGAAAAAGGTTGCGAAGCCGGTCCTCGCGGTCGATGACCGCATTCGGCGTCTGGTGCGCGACATGGCCGAAACCATGTATGAAGCACCCGGCATTGGCCTCGCGGCCAGCCAGGTGGACGTCCACGAACAGGTGCTTGTCATCGATCTGTCCGAAACCTGTGACGATTTGCGTGTGTTCATCAACCCGCGCATCCTTGAAATCGGCGGCGCGCTGCTGCCGCACGAAGAGGGCTGCCTGTCAGTGCCCGGTGTTTACGACCGCGTCGAGCGCCCCGAGCGCGTGCGCGTGGCTGCCCTGAACGAGCGTGGCGAGGCCTTTGAGCTCGAGGCGGAGGGTTTGCTGGCCGTCTGTATTCAGCATGAAATGGATCATTTGCGCGGTCGACTGTTCGTCGAGTACCTGTCGCAGCTCAAGCAGAACCGCATCAAGACACGCATGCGCAAGCTTGAGCGCGAGCCGGTCTGACGCTGTCCTGCCCTGACTGCGCCGCCTTGAAAATCGTCTTTGCCGGGACTCCCGAGTTCGCCCGTGCCGCTCTGGAGGCCCTGTGCGCGGCAGGTCACGAGGTCGTGCTGGTCCTGACTCAGCCCGACCGGCCGGCCGGTCGCGGCATGCAATTGCAGGCCAGTCCGGTCAAACAGTATGCGCTCGCTCGCGGCATCGGCGTGATCCAGCCGCGCAGCCTGCGGGCCGATGGCCGTTATCCGGACGAGGCTCAGGCCGCACAGCGACTGCTTGCTGATACGCCGCATGACGTCATGGTGGTGGCCGCGTATGGCCTGATTTTGCCGCAGGCCGTGCTCGATATTGCCCCGCGCGGCTGCCTTAATATCCACGCCAGCCTGTTGCCACGCTGGCGCGGCGCGGCGCCGATACACCGCGCCATCGCCGCCGGGGACGCCGAAACCGGCATCACCATCATGCAGATGGATGCGGGCCTTGACACCGGCGCCATGCTGCTCACGCGCGTGCTGCCGATCGCGCCCGACGACACCAGCGCCAGTTTGCACGACCGCCTTGCAGTGCTGGGAGGCCGCGCCATCGTCGAAACGCTGACCGCTGCCGCCGCGGGCACGCTGGTGGCTTGTCCGCAACCGGCCGATGGCGTGACGTATGCGGCCAAGGTCAGCCGGGAAGATGGCGTGCTGGACTGGCGCGCGCCGGCCGCTGACCTCGAACGCCGTGTGCGCGCCTTTGAGGCCAGCGCAGGTCTGCGCGGTACCCCGCTGAAGATTCATCATGCGGCCGTGCGGCCCGTCGGGTCAGCGGCGACGGTGGCCCCGGGTACCGTACTCGCGTCTGGCCGCGAGGGCATCCTCGTGGCCTGTGGTGCGGACGCCCTGCTCCTTGATATCCTGCAGAAACCGGGCGGCAAGCGGCTTGCCGCACGCGATTTTCTGGCCGGCTTTGCGGTCCCTGCCGGCGAGCAGTTTGAACTTCCGGTAGCACGGTCCTGAAACGGGTTTGCTGGTGTGCCGGGTTCCGGGTGTTGGTTTCCGGCACCAACCGCAGTGCGCAAATTGGGGGCGCGGTGCCTGGCATCGTTACAATGCGCACATGAGTTCGAGCACGTTTCCCTCCAATCGACCCAGACCGGCCCGGCCGGGGCTGGCGCGCGGACCGGGTTCGCGCACTGCTGTGCCGCCTGTGCGGCGCCTGCGCGCCGATTCGCTTGCCAGTGCGCTGCTTGAGGCGGCGCGTGTCGTGCTGGCTGTGCGTAATGGCCGCTCTCTGCCCGAGGCCCTGCAGGTGGTGTTTGCGCGCGTCACCACGCCGCAGGCACGTGGGGCGATTCAGGATCTGTCCTATCGTGCCATGCGCCAGCGTGGCATGGCCGACGCCCTGATTCGCCGCCTGACGACCGACCGTGATCTCGATCCGCCTCTGGTACGCGAACTGCTGGTGGTGGCGCTCGCCCTGTTGCTGGCCAATGCCAAGCCGCGGCGCATGAAGCCGCCGGCCGAGGCTGAAGCAGCGCCCGCGCCGCCCTACCCGGCGTTCACCGTGGTCGATCAGGCCGTCGAAGCCTGCAAGGCGACCCCCGATCTGGCGCGTGTGGCGGGCCTGGTCAATGCAGTGCTGCGCAATTTTGTGCGCGATCCGAACGTGCACCGCGCCTTTGCCGCCGACCTTGATGCTGTGGCCGCTTACAACCATCCGGTCTGGTGGATCGAACGCCTGCGGCGCGCCTGGCCGAGCGCATGGGAAGAGGTGTTGCGCGTCAACGATCTGCAACCGCCGCTCACGCTTCGCGTCAACCTGACCAGAACCCATCCAGACGAAATGCTGGCGCGTTTTGCCGAAGCCGGCATTACCGCGCGGCGTATTGGCCCGTGCGCCTTGCGGCTTGATGTGCCGGTGCCCGTGGAACGCATCCCCGGTTTTGCCGACGGGCTGGTGTCTGTGCAGGACGAAGCCGCACAACGCGCCGCGCCCCTGCTCGACCTCGATGACGGCATGCGCGTGCTGGACGCCTGTGCCGCGCCTGGTGGCAAAAGCGGTCACATGCTCGAAATTGCCGAGATCGAACTGGTCGCGCTGGACTCGGATGACACGCGTCTGGAGCGCGTGCGCGCCAACCTGCGCAGGCTGGGTTTTGCCGATGATCCGCGCCTGCAACTGGTGGTGGGTGATGCCGCCCGGCCCGCCGACTGGTGGGATGGTCGCCTGTTTGATCGCATCCTCGCCGATGTGCCCTGCAGTGCCTCGGGCATTGTGCGGCGTCACCCCGACATCCGCTGGCTGCGCCGTGAGACCGACATCGACAGTCTGGCGGCGACCCAGGCGCGCATCTGTGATGCGCTGTGGGGCCTGCTGGCTGTCGGCGGTAAGTTTCTTTACGTCAGCTGTTCGGTATTCCCGGAAGAGTCCCAGCGTCAGGCGGCAGACTTTGCCGCGCGTCACGCTGATGCCCGCGCCCTGCCCGCGCCGGGTCAGGTCCTGCCGGCGGCCGGGCCCGAGGTCGATCATGACGGGCTGTTTTTTGCCCTGTTCGAGAAACTGCCCGCATGAGCGCGTTTCTGTGGCGCGGCGGGCTGCGTGCCCTGGCGGTGGCGCTGTGCTGCTGTGGCGGTCTGCTGCTGGCGCCGGCCGGCGAGGCTGCCGAACGCATCGAAGTGCGCGACACACGTCTCGAACTGCAGGACGATTACTGGCAACTCAATGCCGAATTCCGGCTCGAGCTGACGCCGCGTCTGCAGGAAGCGGTGAATCGCGGTCTGCCCCTGTACTTTACGGTTGAGTTCGAGATGACGCGGCCGCGCTGGTACTGGCTGGATGAAAAGGCGGTCAGTGCGAGTATCAACTATCGCCTGTCGTTCAATGCCCTGACGCGGCAGTACCGGCTCTCGACCGGCTCGCTGCAACTCGGTTTTGCCACGCTCGCCGAGGCCATCGGCGTCATGACGCGCGTGCGCAATTGGCGCGTAGCTGAACGTGGCGCCCTCAAGCCGGGTGATACTTACCTCGCTGAAGTGCGCATGCGCCTGGACGTCAGCCAGTTGCCCAAGCCCTTCCAGATCAACGCCATCACCGACCGTGAATGGACCATGGAGTCCGACTGGAGGCGCTTCAATTTCACGGTCGAGGGGGCGCGATGAACGGCGCCGGGTCAGGTAAAACGAACCCGCACAAGCCATTCTGGCAGTCGCGCACCCTGCGCTACAGCCTGATTGTCGTCAGCGCGCTGGGCTGCATCCTGTTGTTCCTGTTGGCCTCGGCCACCAGCAACACACCGCTGTTCGAGCGCCATTATCCGGTGCTGTTCGGACTCAACATCACCATCGCAGTCGCCATGGTGGTGCTCATTGCCCTGTTGATCGCGCGTCTGCGCAAGCGCTACCGCTCCGGGGTGTTTGGCACCAAGCTGATGGCGCGGCTGGCCCTGTCGTTCGCCCTCATGGGGGTGGTGCCGGGCGTTTTGATCTATCTTGTTTCGGTGCAGTTTTTGTCACGCAGCATCGAGTCCTGGTTTGACGTACGCGTTGACAAGGCGCTCGAGTCGGGCCTCAGTCTGGGCCGGGCCTCGCTCGATTCCCTGTTGAGTGATGTCAATGCCAAGGGGCGCACGCTGGCCCTTGAACTGGGCAATCTGCCCGAGTCGCAGCAGGCGCTGGCCCTGAACCGGCTGCGCGAACAGACCGGCGTGGCTGATCTGAGCCTGTTCACCGCGGGCGGACGCATTGTCGCCAGCGCCAGTGGCGGCACGACGGCTTTCAATCCGGGTTTCGCGGCCGGGCTCATGTCCGACATGCCGTCGGTGACGGTTATGCGCCAGTTGCGCCTGACGCGCACCTATGCGGCCATCGAAAGTGTGGATGAACACAGTCCCAGCGCCGAGCGCAATCTGCGCATGCGTGTGGTGGTGGCCGTGCCCAGTAGCAGTTTTTCACTGGTGCCATCGGAGGTGCGTTTTGTCCAGTTGCTGCAGCCGGTGCCTTCGACGCTGGCCCTGCATGCCACCGCCGTGCAGAATGGTGTGCGCGATTATCAGGAGCTCTCGCTGTCGCGCAGCGGGCTGCAGAAAATCTATAGCGTCACCCTGACCCTGACCCTGCTGCTGTCGATTTTTGCCGCGCTGGCGGCGGCTTTCCTGCTCTCAAGCTGGCTGTCGGCACCCTTGCTGCTTCTGGCGGCCGGTACCAAGGCCGTGGCCGGTGGTGATTTCCGGCCCATGCGTGAAATCGACAGCAAGGATGAGCTGGGCATGCTGACCCAGTCGTTCAATGCCATGACGCGCCAGCTTGACGAGGCGCGCGCGGCTGTCGACCGTAATCGTGCC
Source organism: Burkholderiales bacterium (assembly GCA_947475815.1). Classification (GTDB taxonomy): domain Bacteria; phylum Pseudomonadota; class Gammaproteobacteria; order Burkholderiales; family Burkholderiaceae_D; genus CANJOT01. The sequence goes on from CANJOT010000148.1 coordinate 8,992, forward strand.
GAACTGGAAAACGCCAAGGCCTATCTGGAAAGCATTCTGGCCAACCTGTCGGCCGGTGTCCTCGTGTTTGACGCTGAA
>CANJOT010000149.1 GCA_947475815.1 Burkholderiales bacterium
ACGAGCGACTGGATCGAGCCGAGCAGGTCTTCGGTGGGCGAAACATAACCGAGCACGGGCACCCACTGCAGCCAGACACCAAACACCAGAATCATGCCGATGGCCAGGGTGATGTTGGGCACGGCCAGTCCAAGGTTGAGCAGCAGTTGAATGGCGCGATCCAGCCAGCTGCTGCGTGTCAGGCCGGCGACAATGCCGAGTGCAACACCGATGCCGATGACCAGGCCAAACGACAGCAGACCGAGTACCAGCGTTGGTTCGAATGATTCTACCAGCGCGTCGGCGACAGGCTGGCCGGTGCGCAGCGAGCGGCTCAAGTCGCCGTGCGCGGCCTTGGTGAGCCAGTCGACAAACTGCACCGGGATCGACTTGTCGAGTCCGTACTCCTTGCGGAATTCGACCTGCGCTTCTTGGGTCAGAGACTCGGTGCCGCCAAGCATCGCTTCGAGCGGATCGCCCGGAATGATGCGCAGCGTGACAAAGATGATGACCAGCACCATCGCCAGCATGACGATGGTGCTGCCGACCCGGCGAAAGATCGCTGCTGCCAGGGGTAAACCTCGCATCGGACCTTTCCTATGCCACTTCGATCAGGTGGAAGCGACCTTTGCCTTCGGGGCCCGCTGAAAAGCCCTTGATGCGCTTGTTGACCGCCCAGGTGGCCGACGAGCAACCCCAGACGAAGCCAGTGGCCTCGAGGTTGATGACCGCTTCCTGAGCCTGCAGATAGAGGCTGCGGCGCTCGGCCATGTCAAAACTCTGGCGCGCACGCGTGAGCAGCTTGTCGATCAGGGGTTGCGGGTCCTTGCCGTAATAAAACCCGCCGGTACTGTGATACTGGTCGAAGATATAGCCATCGGGATCGGGCCGGATCGAAAAGAACGACGACTGCGCGTGCATCGTTCCCGCCTTGATGGCCGGCACCATGCGCGACAGTTCCATGTTGTTGATGCTGACCGTGACGCCAATTTCCTTGAGTTGCGCCTGCAGGATCTGCGCCACGGCGACCGCTTCGGGCACCGAGGTGGGCGCGGCAATCTTGAATTCAAACCCATCGGGCATGCTCGATTGTTTGAGCAGGGCGCGGGCCTTGGTCAGATCACGGACCGGACCCTTGAATTTCGGATCGTAGGCCCAGGCGTGAGCGGGCGAAATGATGCCGTCGCCGCGCGTGCCGCCATCCTTGAACAGCGTGTTGAAAATCTGGTCACGGTCGAAGGTGTGCGCCATCGCCAGACGGATATTGCGATCACCCAGCGGGCCAATCGTGGTATTGCCGCGCAAGCCCAGCACGCGCGCGCCGGGTCGCACGATCAGCGACACTTTGGCGGAGGTGCGCAGGATCGGCACCGAGGTTTCCGCCAGCATGCCGATATCGACCTCGCCGGTCTGGAGCGCGGCGATCATCGGCCCTTCATTGGCGAATACGCGGTAGTTGATGGTGCCGGTGCGCGCCATGTTCTTCGGGTCCCAGTAGCCCTCATGCGCCACGACGCGCACATGACTGTCCTGGCGCCAGGAGTCGAAGCGGTAGGGTCCGGTGCCCACCGGATTGCGGCGCACATCCTCGCCATACTTGGCCACCGAGGCCGGCGAGATCATCATGCCGGCGCGGTCGGCCAGATTGAGCAGCAGCGGTGACGACGGTGCGCTGGTGCGGATCAGCACTGAGTAGGAATCGACAACCTGCACCGATTCAATGGCCGACACCGAGCCGGCCGCGGTCGAGCGCGTTTTTGGATCCTTGACGCGGTCGATGTTCCATTTCACGGCCGCAGCATCGAGCGTCGTGCCATCATGGAATTTCACGCCGCGGCGGATTTTCAGCAGCAGTTCGCGGTCACCGCGTAGCTCCCAGCTTTGCGCCAGTCCGGGCTGCGGCCGGAAATCGTTGTCAGCGACAATGAGCGTATCGAACATCGTGAACAGGATGGTGTGATCCGAGCCCCCCGAACCGGTATGCGGATCGAGCGAGCTTGGATTGGCGCGAAAGCCGACTGTGACACTTTTGGCATTGCGTCCCGAGGCGCGATTGGCCTGGGCAAAAACACTGGGGCTAGCAAGCAGGCCAGTGCCCGACAGCACGGCTGTCGAAGCCGCGGTGGCAAGGATCTTGCGACGTGCAGGATCTGCAAGGCCGACAGTGGTGCCGGTTGTTTTTGTTGTGGTCATGGTGTTCCCCTGCGTTAGGAAAGTCACGGAATCTGCAGGGCTGCGCACGCCAGGGCGCGCAGCCCTGTGCTGATCACCCCGCGCTGCAGCGTACCCTCGCCTCGCCAACGGTCAATTTCTTTTTGGTATCGTCTTCACACCAGATATCGAAACGATATTCTGTGCTGCCGTCTTCGGCAACATTGCGGAAGGTCACCTTGGCCACGCACACGACCACCTGATCTTCATAAATCGAGGCGATGTAACGCGTGCGCAGCCTGCCGCCGGTCAGATAATCCTTGCCAAAGGTGTCAAACAGCAGGCTCGAGAGCCAGTTGGTCGAAATCATGCCGTCGGCGATGATGCCCGGGAAGCCCTGACTGATGGCATAGGCGTCATCATCGTGAATGGTGCCGGCGCCGCTGTGCACCAGACCATCGTCGTACTCTACGGTCGGCAGGAGGTCAACATACCAGCGCATGCGCTCACGCGTCATGCGCCGCGGTGCGGTGCGCAGTTCCATACCGATGGGAAAATTCAGGGCGGCGCGTCGGGTCGTCGTGCTCATGCTGCACCCCCTTGCGCGGGCTTGAAGGCAAGCAGGTTGGTGTCGGTATAACGCACCAGCAGGCGGCCATCGGCGGCATTGCGCAATTCGATATTGGTGCGAATGTAAGTGCGGTTCTTCTTGACGTAGCGGTCGACCACTTCGCCGCTCAGGATGACTTTGGTGTTGACGGGCACCGGCTCGATGAACTCCGCGTCAAACTCAATATGCACGCGCGCATCCGGGCCTTTGCCGCCCGGGCAGGCCTGATGGAACAGCTTGAGCTTGCCGGTGTGAAGGATGGTTGGCGGGGCATACTGTTCTTCGTCACCGCCGGCATGAAAGAACGGCTGATACATTTCATTGCAGTGGGCATATTCGCGTGCCGCAAATGCACTGTAGATGACTTCGGTCGGGCCGAGTTTGTCCCCCGGTTCGAGATCGCTGATGTAACGTCCCAGCATGAAACTTCTCCCAGAAAAGTTTGCCATTCATTGTTGTTCTTGCGCGCCGTAAAAGGCGCCGCAAACGGCTATGCAAAATGGCTATTGCGCAGGGCTTGCCGCGGGGTTCAATTTTACGGCAAATCGGATCCGACGTCGATGTTGCGGCGCAGCGTAGAGGGCCTAATCCCCGGTGTTCAGGGCTGCTTATATTTCCTGTTGTTGCCGCGCGCCTTGTCGACCGGGTATTTGCGCGCGTTCAAAGCCAGCTTGCTGCGCACGGCCTGATCAAAATCAACGCCCAGCACGGCGGCCAGACGCACCAGATAGATCATCACATCGGCCAGTTCTTCACGCACATGCTGCGCGCTGTCCGGATCGCTGCCGGCATGACGCGAGGCGTCCTCGGTCATCCATTGAAAAATTTCCGTCAGTTCACCCGCTTCGCCGGTCAGCGCCATGACCAGATTCTTGGGGGAATGAAACTGCGTCCAGTCACGCGCCGTCGCGAATTGTTCGATGGCAGCGGCGAGGGCGGAGACATCGAGCAGTTGCGGCCACCAGGTGCTGGCCGAATCGAGGTGCGCGTGTGTAGCGGGTCGTGTCGTGACCGGTTCATCGAGCAGGCCGGCGCGCATGCGCACGACGCCCGGCAGGCTGTCGCGTTCACTGTACAAGGGGGATCCACAAACACGGCAGAACACCCGGTGTTTACCGGCTGAAGACTGAAAGCGTGTGAGCAAATCCTGGCCCGCGGTGAAGCGGAGGGCCGCGCGGTCTACCGGCAGGTTGGTTGCCAGCGGGCCGCCCTGCGCGCGCCGGCAGGACTCACAATGGCACACCTGAATGGCGGCCAGTGCACCGCTGATCTGGAATTGCACGCCGCCACACAGGCAGTGGCCGGTTTGTTCAGACATGGATGTTTCCTCGAGGGCGTCTACAGTCGGCATCATGCGTGCTGCGCTGCTGCGATGACGCATTATGCCGCCGAATCGGTCGCCCCCTTTTACAGCAAACCGCGTGCCAGCCGTGGCCTTGCGCGGATGCCTGGTTCAGTCGCGTTTTGCGCCGACCGATTTCATCAAAACGCCAGCCTGTTTCATTTCACGGACGATGAACTCTTCGTATTCCTTGGGTGTGCCGCCCGCCGGGATCATGCCCAGACCGAGAATCTGATCGCGCAGGGCCGGCTCGGCGAGGGCGCGGTTCAGGGTGGTATTGAGTTTTTCAACGATGGCCGCCGGCGTACCGGCCGGAACGTGCAGGCCACTCCAGGTGCCGCCCTGAAAGCCCGTGAAGCCGGCTTCGTAAATGGTCGGCACATCGGGAAAGGCCGCGGCACGGGTCTTGCCCGTGATGACGACGGGCTTGATCAGGCCGGCCTTCAACTGCGTCTGTGCGCCCGGCATCGACAGGATGGCAAAGTCGGCATGGCCGCCCATCACGGCGGTCACGGCGGGTGCGTCACCATTGAAGGGCACGTGCAGGAAATTGGCGCCGGCGTTCGAGCGCAGGTATTCGATCCAGACGTGGCCTGAGGTGCCGGTGCCGCCCGACGCAAAACTGATCTTGCCGGGGTTGGCCTTGGCCAGCGCGATGGCCTGGGCGATGGTCTTGACGTCCAGATCGCGTCGCACCACCATCACCAGATCAACCATGACGACATGGCCGACGGCGATGAAGTCGCGGATCGGGTCATACGGCACTTTCGGGTCCATCGCCGGCACCAGCGCCATTGCGCCGGAATTGCCGAACAGCACGGTATACCCGTCTGGTGCTGCCTTGGCGGCGTAGTCGGCACCGATCACCCCGGAGGCGCCGACCTTGTTGTCCGGCACCATGGGCTGGCCGAGCAGTTGTGACATGCGTGCTCCGACAGCCCGTGCCGCCACATCGGTGGCGCCACCCGCCGCCTGATTGACGATCAGGTGGATGGGTTTGGTCGGGTAGCTTTGCGCCTGTGCCAGGCCGGCTGCGAGCAGGGTCGCGCTGATGACGGCGGCGATCCGCTTTTTCAATCCATTTTTGTTGTTCATGTTCACGCTCCGGGGTGACGTTGGATGACGGTGGGTCTGCTTGTTCTGGTGTTCAGGCGGGTGTTGTCAGTGGGTGGTTCGCTGGGCCAGCAGCATGGCTTTGTATTGTTCGATGTAACCGGCCGGGTCCATGCGCGCCACGATCAGGGTGGTGCGCGTTGAGTGCCTGGCCAGATGCAGCGCGTCGGCGAGATTGTTTTCATTGTCGACCAGCGCACAGTCGGCGCCGAAGGCTTGGGCGAGGTGATCCCAGGCGATGCCGCCGAGCTGGGTGCCGATGCGCGGCAGACCCTTGAGCTCCTGCTTGAGACTCATCACGCCCAGTGCACCGTTATCCTGCACGAGAATGATGAAGGGCAGGTTTTCGCGCACGCAGGTATGCAGTTCGGCAATCGCCATCATGAAGCTGCCATCGCCGGTGAAGGCAATCACCGGACGGTCGGGATACGCCAGCCGGGCAGCCATGGCGGCCGGCACGGAAAACCCCATGGTCGCGATGCCATTCGAGACCAGATAGTCGCGCGGGCCATACACCGGCCAGCTGGGCACGCTGAACAGGCGGCTGGCGCCGACGTCGCAGGTGGCGATGGTATTGCGCGGCATGATGGCGCGCGCCACCTCAAAGATGCGCTGCGGCGACAAGCCAGTGCAAGGCAGGTTGGTGGCCGCCGCCATCAGGGCGCGGTAGCGCTTCACTTCAACCTCGCCCCACTGGCTCCCTTCAGGTATGGCATCGCTGACCGCGGCCAGCGTGAATTTCAGGTCACCGATGATTTCATGGTTTGACGGAATCGGACTGTCGACATCAACCACGCGCGACAGCGACAGCACCGGCGTGCTGTAGGGCCATGCGATCGGTTGCAACTCGGCGGTATCGAGGCCAACCGTGACGATCAGGTCGGCGCGTTCAATCAGCTGTCGTTCCATCAGGCCACCAAACAGGCAGCCGGCGCTCAGGCGATGATCTTCGGTGATGGCGCCTTTGGCTTTGGGCGTGGTCATCACGGGCGCGCCGAGACGCTCGGCGAGGGCGAGCAGTTCAGCGCTGGCGCGATCCCAGAACACGCCAGCGCCGACCAGCAGAATAGGCCGGCCGGCCTGACTGAGCATGGTCAGTGGCGCTTTCATGGCACCCGGTTCGGGCGGCGTGGCAATCAGGCTGGGCATCAAGGGCGCGTTGTGTGGCCGCGGGCCGGCCTCGCGCAGGCGCTGATCGGCGGGCAGATCGATCTGCACGGGTCCGGGAATGCCCGACACACTGGTGCGCACCGCGCGCCGCAATTGCTGATGCACGGCGCTGGCATCGATCGCGCTATGCCATTTGGTAATCGGTGTGTAGAGCGCCTGCTGATCCAGACGCTGGCGCAGGCCGTTGGCGTAGGCGTGGGCACCAAACTGGTCGGTGATGGCGATCAGAGGACAGCGGTCCATGAAGGCATGCGTGACCCCCAGCACCATGTTGGCCGCGCCGGGTGCGCGCGTGGAAACACAGACGCCGGGAGAGCCGGTGATTTCGCCCCAGGTGGCGGCCAGCATGGCGCCGGCGGTCTCCTGCTTCATCAGGATGAAACGGACGTCCTGCTGGCGCGCGGCCTCGATCATCTCCAGCGTTTCGTCGCCGGGTATGCCGACGATCAACGGCGTGCCCGCTTCCTTGAAGCCTTCGACGAGTACTTCCACGACGCTCGGCATGACGCTGCGCTCCCTGTGCCTGTTATTTTGGATGGTTGACCGGAGCGCACGCCCTGATCTGCGGGGAATGGGTCTCAGCGGGTCTGGCAAGGCCAGAGTTTAGGGGATGCTTGTTGTCCTCAGGGTTCGGGCTCGGCATAAATCTGTCCACATATTGGGAATATCGTCCGCGCGTGTCAGGAGAGCGCTTCCATACGGCCGTCAGGCTGGCTGGCTCACGCCGAGACGGCGTCCGGATCCAGCACGATATCAAATTTCCTGCGGTTCTCGCTGACGGTCGATTTCATCACCGCCTTGAGTTCGGCTGCCACCACGTGCATGGCGAGCGTGATCGGGCGCGACAGGGCGGTGGCGAGCATTAGTCTGGCTTCGACCGTCGGAGAAACCAGCTTGCGGGCGACCACGAGGCCCTGTTCGATTTCCTGGCTGACTGCCGGCAACGCCAGGACTGTATGTGCCTTGCCGGCCATGACGAGCTCTTTCATCATGGTCAGGCTGGCCATTTCATAGCGTACATTGAAGTGTGCACCGGTCGCCGCGCAGGCATCCACCAGTGAACGCCGCGCGCCATGATTGATGGTCGGCATGACCATAGGCAAACCGTCGAGCTCCCTGAGTTCGATCGACTTGCGCGCCCGTGCCGAGGGACTCAGGCTGGCTGGTGACGAGATCAGGTAGAGGCGCGCCGTGGCGAGGAATTCGGCATTCAGATGTTTCGAACGGCGGGTATCGTGCAGCAGTGCCATGTCAACCCGGCCATCGATCAGCCATTCATGGATGTAACCACTGTAGCCCGAGATCACGCTGATGCTGACATCGGGATATTTTTCATTGATATTGAGGATCAGCTTGAGGCCGATCATGGCGCGCATGGCGGGCGTCAGGGCGACATTGACATGGCCCTTGGGAACGGTATGTGTTTTCGACAGTTCCTGCGTGAGCGCCTCGATCTGCCGCAACAGCGGGCGCATGCCGTCCAGCAGCTGGCTGCCCTCGGGCGTGAGCAGCACACCGCGACCGTGGCGGTACAGCAGGCGCGCATGACAGTACTCTTCCAGTTTCTGGATATGCCTGCCGAGCGACGGCTGGGCCATTCCAAGTATCGACGCAGCTTTCGAAAAACTGCCTTGTGCGGCGACGAGGGCAAGGTATTCAACACGTTTGAGATCGATGCTCATCGAGGTGGCCGTTCCGTTTTCTGCATTTCAGACATATCTGATATAGGCTGAGCCTTTTCCTTGACCCTGCTCAGCGGATATACTGCTTGTGCCTGCATGCTAACAAATCGTGGCACCGCGTGGCACCAGCCACTACGAATTTTGAGAGAGACATTCTGCCGATGAGCACTCCATCCATCAAGCTCGATGACCGCCCGCCCGAAGGAAAAATCACCCGCGAGGCCATCGATGCGGCACATGCCCTGATCGGCACCTACCTGCGTCCCGAGGGTCCCTACATTCAGGATGTCACCCTCGATACGATCAAGAATTTCTGCAATGGCATCGGCGATATGAACCCGCTGTTCCGCGATACCGAATACGGTCGCCGCAGCCGCCATGCGACCCTGATCGGTCATCCGACCCTGCCGATGATCTATGGTTACATTGGCCGCACGCGTTGGGGCTTTCCCGGTGTGCATGGCTTTTTCGCCGGCAATGACTGGGAATTTTTTCGCAACTGGCGGCCAGGGGATCGCATCAACTGCATCGAGCGTGTGGTGGGTGTGGTGGAAAAATCGAGCAAGCTCTCGGGCCAACTGGTGCTGCAGTTCACCGAAGCGCAGTTCCTCAACCAGAACGACGATCTGATGGCGCGCACGCTGGGCTGGTGCACCCGTCACGAACGGCGCGCCGCGCGCGAGTCATCGAAACACACTGAAATATCCGGGCCGAAATATACCCGCGAGCAGATCGAGCAGATCGAGGAAATTGAATTGTGCGAGGAAAGCCGCATCCGTGGCGGCACAGTGCGTTACTGGCAGGATGTGACCGAGGGCGAGTCGCTCGATCCGATTGCCCGCGGACCGCTGACCACCACCGATCTGAAGGGCTTTCATGTCGGCGTCGGCCGCGGCCAGACGCATGGTCTGGTGCTGCGCAACGCGCAGCGCCATCCCAGCCATTATTTTCGCAGTGATGACGCC
>CANJOT010000150.1 GCA_947475815.1 Burkholderiales bacterium
GGGCGCCAAAGACCGCGAAGGCACGGCCTTCGCGCAGGCCGAGGTGTTTGACTGATCAGTGCGTGACGCCGTCGCGCGCCAGCACACGTGCCACGGTCAGCAGCATGATTTTCAGATCGAGCAGGAATGACTGCGTGCGCAGGTATTCCGTATCCAGCGCCACCTTGTCGGGGATGGCCAGTTCATCGCGACCGTGGATCTGCGCCCAGCCAGTCAGTCCGGGCAACAATTGGTCAACACCGTGCTGCGCGCGCAGCGTGATCAGGTCGTGCTGATTGAACAGAGCCGGACGTGGCCCGACAAAACTCATCTGGCCCAGCACAATGCTCCAGAGTTGCGGCAATTCGTCGAGGCTCGATGTGCGCAGAAACCCGCCGATCGGCGTCAGCCAGCGATCCGGCTCATCAAGCAAGTGAGTGGCCACAGCAGGGGTATCGGTACGCATGGTGCGAAACTTGGGCATGCAAAACAGCACGTTGCCGCGGCCCACGCGTTCGGACCAGTACAGCGCCGGACCGGGCGAACTCAGGCGCACCAGCAAGGCGATCAGGCACAACACCGGCCACAGCAGCAGCGCCAGCAGGCCAGCGAACAACAGGTCAAACAGACGCTTCATGAGCGGGCCAGAGTCAGGGTTGCGGGCATTATATAGGGAGCGCACTTTTCGTTTCGCGGCCGTTCCATGCAGCGTGCCCGTTCGGTTCCATGGGCCCGGCGGCGCGCTGTGTCAGAATCGGGGTCTTTCTTCAACCCGATGACGCTCCATGTCGACCTACGCGATTGGTGATCTGCAAGGCTGTTGCGATGACTGTGAGCAGTTGCTGGAGCGCGTGCGTTTTGATCCGGCCTGCGACCACCTCTGGCTGGTCGGCGACCTGATCAACCGTGGCCCGGAATCCTTGCGCACCCTGCGGCTGGTGAAATCACTGGGCACGGCGGCCACGGTGGTGCTGGGCAATCACGACCTGCACCTGCTGGCCGCCGCGCACGGTGTGCGCAAACCGTCAAAATCGGACACCCTCACCGCCATCCTCGACGCGCCCGATGCCGCCGAACTGCTCGCCTGGGTGCGCACGCGCAAGCTGGCCCATTATGAACATGGCATGCTGATGGTGCATGCCGGCGTGTTGCCGAACTGGACCGTGGCCGCGACCCTGGAGTACGCGCACGAAGTCGAAACCGCGCTGCGCGCTGACGACTGGGACGAACTGCTGCGCCACATGTATGGCAATCAACCGGATCGCTGGACTGCCGACCTGCAGGGCTGGGAGCGCCTGCGTGTGCTCATCAACGTCTTCACGCGCCTGCGTTTTTGCAGTGCCGATGGCCAGATGGAATTCGACACCACGGAAGGCGCCGCGGGCGCGCCAGCCGGCTTCTTGCCATGGTTTGAAGTCCCCGGGCGTGCCAGCGCCGAAACGCCCATCATTTTTGGCCACTGGTCGACGCTCGGCCTGCTGATGCGGCCCACCCTGCTCGGCATCGACACCGGCTGCGTCTGGGGGGGGCGGCTCAGTGCCGTGCGACTGGAAGACCGGGCGCTGTTTCAGGTCGACTGCCGGGAACATCGACGCCCAGGCTGAGCGCGATTTCCACGCCCGCCTGGCGTGCCAAAACATGACGGCTGACACCCGCAGCATCGATGCGCGCCAGATAACACACCCGCACACACAGTGGTGCGGCCCGCAGGGTGCTGCAGATCGAGGCGAGCAGCGTCATGTCACCGACAAACGCCACCGCCGTGCAGGGCTGTCCTGTCAGGGTTTCGTAACGCAGGGCCACGGGTTGCAGGACCGCCGGGGCATCCACGGCAGCCTGGATCAGATTGGCGTGAAACGGCAACAACACCAGGCCATCGCCCGTCGTGCCCTCGGGGAACACGCCCACGCGCGCGCCCTGCCGCAGGGCCGCGGCAATATCGGCGTTGGCGCGATGCACGGCATGCCGCCGGCCGCGTTCAATGAACAGCGTGCCGGTGCGACGCGCCAGATAACCAAACACCGGCCAGCCGCGAATTTCGGACTTGGCGACAAAGCGCGTCGCCACGACGGCGTTGAGCACGTAGATATCCAGCCAGGACACATGGTTGGCCAGCAACATCAGGCCCGCCTGCTCGGAGGGGTCGGGCACCGGTCCCTCAAGCCGCAGATCGATGCCACAGATGCGCAAGACGCCGCGCGCCCACCAGCAAATCAGCTGCTCACGACGCGCCTGCCCGGCAAACGGAAAATACAGCCCTGCGATGAGCAGGCCCACCAGCACATTGAGCGCGAGCCGCGTCAGTCCGATTGCCAGTTTGAGGCTGGCCGGCATGCTCACTGCGCGCGTCGTTGGGCTTCGTAGGCGAGGTGACCGCTCACCAGAGTGAACATCACCCTGCCCTCAAGTTCGTAGCCGGTGAAGGGCGTATTGTGACCCTGGCTTTTCAGGGCTGACGGCTCGATGCGCCAGCGTGCGGCGGGGTCGAACAGGCAGACATCGGCCGTAGCGCCGACACCGAGGTGACCCGCCGACAGACCCAGCAACTGCGCCGGCCGGCTGGTGACGCGGGCCAGCGCATCGGACAGGCTGGCACCAGTTTCGGCGGCCCACTTGAGCATCAGTGAGAGCAGCAACTCCAGCCCGGTGGCGCCCGGCTCGGCTTCACCGAAGGGGAGATGTTTTTCGTCGTCATCGACCGGTGTGTGATCGGAACACACCACGTCCACCGTGCCATCGGCGACAGCGGCGCGGATGGCATCGCGGTCGCGCAGCGAACGCAAGGGCGGATTGAGGCGGCACAGCGGATCGAAATAACCAATGTCGATGTCGGTCAGGTGCAGATGGTGCACACCGACGTCGCAGGTGACCGGCAGGCCCTCCAGCTTGGCTGCGCGCACCAGTTGCAGACCGGCCGCCGACGACAGGCGGCACAGGTGCACACGCGCCCCCGTGGCGCGCACCAGTTCGAGGATGGTGTACAGAGCAACCGTCTCAGCGGCCACCGGAATGCCCGGCAGCCCCAGGCGCGTGGCCACCGGGCCGTCGTGTGCCACGCCCCCCTGACCCAGGTGCGCATCCTGCGGACGCAGCCAGACCAGATACCCAAAGGTATGGGCGTATTGCAGGGCGCGCAACAACACCTGGGTATCGATGATGGGCTGTTCGCATTGGGCAAAACCGATGCAGCCGGCCTCGGTGAGTTCGGCCATCTCGGTGAGTTCCTCACCCTTGAGGCCGACCGTCAGGGCACCGAGCGGATACACATGCGACTGGTTGAGCGTCTTGGCGCGGTGCTTGAGCATTTCGACCAGACCAGGCTCATCCAGCGGCGGGTCGGTGTCGGGCGGACAGACCAGGGAGGTCACGCCGCCGGCGAGCGCAGCACACATTTCCGATTCGAGCGTGGCTTTGTGTTCGTAGCCGGGTTCGCGCAGGCGCGCCGAGACATCGACCAGACCTGGCGCGACCACCAGGCCGCTGGCATCGATGACACGATTGGCAACAAAACCTTCGGGGGCGGCACCGATGGCCACCACCTTGCCGGCAACGATATAGAGGTCGCGCGGCGCGTCGATCTGATGGACCGGATCGACCAGGCGTCCGTTCTTGATATGGATTTTCATCGGCTTATTGATTTCCAGCGAGTATGCTCATGACCGCCATGCGCACGGCGATTCCGAAGGTAACCTGCGGCAGGATGACACTTTGCGCGCCATCAGCCACCGACGAATCGATCTCGACACCGCGGTTCATGGGCCCCGGGTGCATGACGATGGCATCCGGTTTGGCGAGCGCCAGCTTTTCGGCGGTCAGGCCGTAATGCTTGAAAAATTCCTGCACGCTGGGCAACAGCGCGCCTTTCATGCGTTCATTTTGCAGGCGCAGCATGATGATCACATCGACACCTTTCAAGCCCTCATGCATGTCGGTGAACACACGCACACCGAGTTGTTCCAGGCCCGCCGGCATGAGGGTACGCGGCGCAATGGCGCGCACCTCGGGCACGCCGAGCGTGGTCAGGGCGTGGATGTCGGAGCGCGCCACGCGTGAATGCAGGATGTCACCGACCACGGCCACGGTCAGATTGGTGAAATCCTTCTTGTAGTGACGGATGGTGTACATGTCGAGCAGACCCTGGGTCGGGTGTGCATGACGGCCGTCGCCGGCATTGACCACGTGTACGTGCGGTGCCACATGTTTGGCGATCAGATGCGGTGCGCCACTCTGGGCATGACGCACAATGAACATGTCGGCGTGCATGGCCGAGAGGTTGTCGATGGTATCGAGCAGCGACTCCCCCTTGCTGGCCGACGAGGCATTGATGTTCAGGTTGAGCACATCGGCCGACAAGCGTTTGGCGGCGATTTCGAAGGTCGTGCGCGTGCGCGTCGAGTTTTCGAAAAACAGGTTGAAAATGCTCTTGCCGCGCAACAGCGGGACTTTCTTGACCTCGCGGTCGGAGACCCCGACAAAACCGGAAGCCGTGTCGAGGATGTGCGTGAGCATCTGGCGCGACAGCCCCTCGATGGTCAGCAGGTGCTGCAGTTCGCCGTGGCGATTCAATTGCGGATTGAGCATGCGCGGTTCAGCTTCTGAATTGTGGTTCGATGGTCAGCGCAAAACGGCTTTGCGCGGCGGCACCGTCGGCCGGCTCGCGCGTGAGCACGAAACTGCGGTCGGACGGCAGGTTGAAACGCGCGCCGGCCCAGCGCGCCTCGACAGGTAACTCGCGTCCGCCACGATCGATCAGTACCGCCAGATCAATGCGCGCCGGCCGGCCGTAATCAAACAGTACGTTCATGGCGCCACGAATGGTACGGCCGGTGTAGAGAATATCGTCAACCAGCATGATGGAGGCGCCGGCGACGTCAACCGGTATGTCGGACGGTTTGACCTGGGGATGCAGGCCGATACGGCCGAAATCATCGCGATAAAACGAGATGTCCAGAGTGCCGATGCGGCCCGCCAGTCCAAGATCGCGATGCAGTCGCTCGGCCAGCCACACGCCACCGCTGTGGATGCCGATGAGCACCAGTTGCTGCAGGGCCTTTGGGGCAAGCCCGGCGCGGATCTGGTCAAGAAGATGGGCGTAGATCGCTTCCGCGTCAAAAGGACCGGAAAGCGGATCGCCCGGAGAATCACCCAATGGACTGTGCGTTGGACTGTTCGGCATGTTGTTGCTCGAAATAAGACTGCAGAATAATCTCGGCGGCCAGTGGATCGATATCGGCCAGATGTTTCGCGGCAGCGCGGCCACCTTCGTCGCCCGCCCCGCGATTACGCGCCAGACGGTGCACATCACGCCGCCGGCTTTCCGCTTCGACCGAAGTGTACCGCTCATCGACCCGTTCCACCGGCAAACCGAAGCGGCCATGCAATTGATTGGCAAAACGTTCACAGCGGGCGGTCATGGTGTGGGCGGTACCGTCAGCGCGCCGCGGGATGCCCACCACCAGACGCTGCGGATGCCATTCCTCGAGCACCGCGGCAACGGCGGCAAAGCGCTCGGACACCGTGACCGCGTGCAGGGTCTTGAGGGCGCTGGCATGACGCAACAGGCTGTTGCCGACGGCCACGCCGATGCGCTTTTCGCCAAAATCAAAAGCGAGCAGGGTTTCGGCCATCAGGCCTCGGCTCCGGCACGGCGCAAGGGGCGCTCAGGCATGACCCGCGTCGGCCGACAACATGGCCGAACTGATCCCCAGCAAGCCGAGGGCTGCATCAAACCGCTCAAGCAGGGGCACTTCAAACAGCACATCGCGGTCAGCCGCCACCGTCAGCCAGGCGTTGCAGCCGATCTCCTCTTCGAGTTGCCCCGGGCCCCAGCCGGAATAGCCCAGCGTGACGAGCATGCGCTGCGGCCCGCCGCCGTCGGCCACGGCCTCGAGCACATCCTTGGAGGTGGTCAGGGCCAAGCCATCGGTCAGGGTCAGGGTGGAACTGTAGCCGGCCTCGGGCTGGTCATGCAGGACAAATCCGCGCTCGACCTGGACCGGGCCGCCAAACAGCACGGGCTGTTCGGAACGGGGCGCGATTTCCAGCTTGAGGTCGACCCGCTCGAACAGGTTTTGCAAGGTCAGATCGGTGGCCCGGTTGATGACGATACCCAGCGCGCCACGGGAATTGTGCTCGCACAGATAAATCACGGTGCCGGAAAAGCGCTCGTCGGTCATGGCGGGCATGGCAATGAGAAACTGGTTCACGAGGGTGAATTCTGGCGCTTCGGCCGTGGCTACGCCAGCCCCCGGTCCGGCGGTGGCATCAGCGTGCGACGCAGCAGTAGGAGGTTTTGCAGGCATGCGGATATTGTAATCGCGATTGCAGACACGATAAACCCGAAATCCACTGAATTTTCAGCCGGCACCCCCACACCTGGCCAACCGCTGCTCGCGTACACTTCCCCTTTCCCTGATACCCACCGGCCACCGGCCACCCGCCCATGTACGAATACGAAACCGGTCTGGTCTGGCTGCGCCGCGACCTGCGGCTGTTTGACCACGCTGCCCTGCACCATGCACTGCGCCGCTGCCGGCGCGTCTGGTGCGCGTTTGTGTTTGACACGGACATCCTCGAACCACTGCTGCAGCGTGGCCTGCGGGTGGACCGGCGCGTCGAATTCATTCTCGCCAGTCTGGCCGAAGTCGATGCCGGCCTGCGCGAGCAGGGTTCGGCCCTGCTGGTGCTGCACGATCGGGCCAGTGTGGCCATCGCCCGCCTCGCCGGTCAGTTGCAGGTGGAGGCTGTGTTCGCCAATCGCGACTATGAGCCTGCCGCGCGGCAGCGCGACGCCACAGTGGCCCGGCAACTCGAGGCCAGCGGCATCGCCTGGCAGGACTACAAGGACCAGGTAATCTTTGAGCAGGATGACGTGCTCACCGCGGCCGGCAAGCCGTTTTCGGTCTACACACCGTACCGCAATGCTTGGAACCGGCGTCTGTTGCCGGCAGATGTCGCCCCGCTGCCCTGCGACAATCTGCCCGGGGCATTAGCGCCGGTGCCGGCTGTACTGGCGGCGCACACCGCCCTGCCAGGCCTGGCCGAACTCGGCTTCAGCCCAAGCGGGCTGAAACTGCCAACCGGCATGAGCGGCGCCTCGCAGCTGCTGGAAGATTTTCTCGAACGCATCGGCGACTACGACCAGCAGCGTAATTTTCCAGCCATCAAGGGACCGTCTTACCTGTCGACCCATCTGCGCTTTGGCACGGTATCGATCCGTGCCCTGGCCCGTGCCGCGCTGGACCACGAGGCGGCGGGCGCCGGCAAGGGCACGCGCACCTGGCTCAATGAACTGGTCTGGCGCGATTTCTATTTCCAGATCCTGTTTCACCATCCGCAGGTGGTGCAGCAGGCCTTCAAGCCGGCCTATGAGGCCATCGTATGGGACACGGGCGAACACGCCGACGCCCTGTTTGCTGCCTGGTGCGCAGGCCGTACCGGCTATCCGCTGATCGACGCCGCCATGGCCCAGATCAATCAGACCGGCTACATGCACAATCGCCTGCGCATGGTGGTGGCCAGCTTTCTCACCAAGGATCTGGGCATCGACTGGCGCCGGGGTGAACAGTATTTCGCCGATCAGCTGATCGACTTCGATCTGTCCGCAAACAATGGCGGCTGGCAGTGGGCCGCTTCGACCGGTTGTGATGCCCAGCCGTGGTTCCGCATTTTCAACCCGGTCACGCAATCGGAAAAATTCGACCCGGAGGGCAAGTTCATCCGGCGTTATCTGCCTGCTCTGGGCCGGCTGACGGCGCGCCAGATCCACGCGCCCTGGCTGCTCGGCCCGCTCGAACAGCAGGCCGCAGGACTGGTGATCGGCACCGATTACCCCGCGCCCGTGGTGCAACACGACCAGGCACGCGCACGCACGCTGCAACGTTACGCGGTCGTCAAGAAAGTACAGGACAACGACCCCGGGGCCAGCAAGCAAGCCGACGACTAGGCCGGCGACTCCGTCCCGGCGTCGCTGCGCGCCGCGATGAGCCCGCGGATGGCCGCCAGCAGTTGCGCCTCGTCATAGGGTTTGCCGAGATAACAGTCAATACCGAGCTCGATGGCGTAGTTGCGGTGTTTGTCGGCCGTGCGCGAGGTGATCATGATGATCGGCATGGTCCGGTAGCGCAGATCACTGCGCAGATTGCGCGTCAGGTCAAAACCGTCCATGCGCGGCATTTCAATGTCGACCAGCATGAGGTCAGGGGCCTCGCCCTGAAGTTGCTCCAGCGCGTCTACCCCATCCTTGGCCAGCATCACCTGATAACCCTCCCGCAGCAGCAGGCGCTGGGTGATGCGGCGCACGGTCAGAGAATCGTCGACCACCATCACGGTGGGCGCCCGGCGGACGGACTCACCCGCACCGCTCCAACGGCCCTGCTCCGACCCGCCCGTCACCAGCGCGTCGCTGAGCAGTCCTGCGGACACCGGCGCCGCACCGGTCAGGGCGGCGATGGCGCTGCCAAAACGATCCTCGATCTCGAAGGGGTTGAGAATCAGCACCACGCCACCCGTTCCGGTCACGGTGGCACCCGCAATGCCGGGCAAACGCGCCAGTTGCGGTCCAACATCCTTGACGACCACTTCCTGACTGCCGCTGACCTGATCCACATGCAAGGCCAGCCAGCGCGTGCCAGCGCGCAGGATCAGAACGGTCGAGAGACGCTGAACCAGCGGCGTGCCGGCCTCGCCGAGCAGTTGCAGCAGAGGGTAAAAGCGCACCTGTCGGCCAGCATGAGGATAAAAGCCTTCCTGCGACGCCTGA
>CANJOT010000151.1 GCA_947475815.1 Burkholderiales bacterium
AGAATCTTCACGGGCGAGCCCATGTCGAGTACGAACACTTCGCCGCCGCGCGCCATGGCGCCGGCCTGAATGACCAGTTCGGCGGCTTCCGGGATGGTCATGAAATAGCGCGTGATATCCGGATGGGTCAGGGTGATCGGTCCGCCATCACGAATCTGCTGGCGAAATTTCGGCACCACCGAGCCGGACGAACCGAGCACATTGCCAAAGCGCACCATCGTGAATCGGGTGGCCGGCGCGCCTGCCGCCATGGCCTGCAGCACCATTTCGGCCAGGCGTTTGCTCGCACCCATGATGTTGGTCGGCCGCACAGCCTTGTCCGTACTCACCAGTACAAACAGGCCAACGCCCTGTTCGGCGGCGGCGCGCGCGGCGATCAGCGTGCCTAGCACGTTGTTCTTGATGCCCTCGGCCGGATTGTGCTCGACCAGAGGCACGTGTTTGTATGCGGCGGCGTGGTAGACCGTGTCCGGTTTCCAGGTGGCCATGATTTCGCGCATGCGCTCTTCGTCACGCACCGAGGCCAGCAGCGGCACAAGGCGGATGGTGGTCTTGCCGATGCGCGCCTGCAGTTCCTGGTGAATTTCATACAGCGCAAATTCGCTTTGTTCGACCAGCAGCAGCACGGCCGGTCCGAGGTGGACGATCTGGCGGCACAGTTCGCTGCCAATCGAGCCCCCTGCGCCGCTGACGACCACCACTTTGTCGCTGATGTTGCGCGCCAGCAGGAGGTGATTGGGCGTGATGCGTTCGCGCCCGAGCAGATCGTCAATGTCGAGTTCGCGCACATCCGCGGTGCTGACTTTGCCCTGCGCGAGTTCGGTGACGCTGGGCAGGGTACGCACCGACACGCGGGCGTTGAGCATGCTGGCAATGATTTCATTGCGGCGCACACGGCCAATCGAGGGCAGGGCCAGCAACACCGTGGTGACTTTTTTTGTTTCGACCAGGCCGATCAGATCGTCCGGATTGTGAATCGGCAGGCCGTTGAGCAGATGGTCATGCAGGCGCTCATCGTCATCGAGAAAGCCGATGACCTGCATTTCCTGGCTGTTCGTCATGGCTGCGGCAAGCTGTCTGCCTGCGGTGCCGGCGCCATAGATGAGCACCTTGGGCAGGGCTGCCAGACGCAATTGACTCTGGTACAAGCCGCCGAGCCAGAAGCGTGCCACGGCGCGCGAAGCACCCACCGTCAGCAGCAATAGTAGGGGCTGGATCAGGCCGACGGTGCGCGGCACGCCCTGAATGAAGATCGCTGTGAAGATGGTGGCATAGATCAGGCCGTAGATGGCGGTTGCCTTGGCTACGGTGATCAGTGCTGACCAGCCGGTATAACGAAATATCGCCCGGTAGAATCCCGAGATCGTGAAGATCGGCAGGGCAATCACCACGGACACCAGCGCGGCGTGCAGCGGCGGACCCTCGAGGGTGACAAACTCGCCCAGGCGCAGGTAGAACGCCAGCCAGACCGTCAGGAAACACAGGCTGGTGTCGAGCGCCAGCACCACCAGGCGCTTGGCCACGCGCGGCATGGCAAGTACTGGCAAGGCGGCACGATTGAGCAACATGGCTTCTCCTTCATCGACCGTCGCGATGCGTCAGCGGTCTGGCTGAGCGTGCGACGGTTGTTGTTGATGATCTGCGATACCAGTATGCCGTGTCGGCCAGGCCATCCTGCAGACGCACAGGGGCCTGCCAGCCGAGTTCACGCAGGATTGGCGTAGTGTCCACTTCGAGCGAACCGAGCAGACGACTCATTTCCGGCGCGCGGCCGAGCAGGCGCGCCAGCGCCTCCAGCGTTGCCACCGGCACCGGCAGCAGCCAGGCGCGCCGCTTCAGGGCCCGTGCCAGTCCCTCGATCAATTCCCGCGTCGAGACGGTTTCGGCGTCGGCCACCAGCCAGGTTCCGCCGGCGGCGCGCGGATGGGTCATGCAGGTGATCAGGACATCGACCAGATTACCCAGATAGATCAGGCTGCGGCGGTTGTCGACCCGACCGAAGGGCAGCGGCAGGCGGCGATGCACGGCTTTCAGCAGGCGCAGGAAATTGGCGCCGACGCGCGGTCCGTAGACCAGCGGTGGCCGCACGATCACCAGTTCCATGCCGGTGGCCGCGCAGAGCGCACGCAGGCCCACCTCGGCCTCCAGTTTGGACTGGCTGTAGGGGTCCTGTGGCGCGGCGGCATCGTCGGCGCGAAAGGGCCGGCCTGGCAGGCTGCTTTCGCCATGGACCTTGACGGTGCTCAGTTGCACGAAGCGGCGCACGCCCGCTTGCGCGGCCTGATGCGCCAGATGCAGGCAGCCATCGACATTGACGCGGCGAAATTCCGCCAGCGGGTCGGTGGCGCGCTCGCGCAGCACATGCACACGCGCAGCGGCATTGACGACACAGTCAACCCCCTCAAGGGAGGCGCTCCAGTCCGTCGTGCTGGCGAGCGGGCGGCCGGTCCACAGTTTGCTGCCCGGCGGCACCCGGCCAGTGGCCGTGCGCATGCTGCCGGTGACCTGCATGTCATCGCGCGCCTGCAGCGCGTGCCACAACGCGAGGCCGACAAAACCATTGGCGCCGGTGATGAGCACATTCATGAGCGGGTGCTGACTTCCTGATAGATTTGCAGATGGCAGGCCACGACCTGACGCACGTCAAAGGCGCGCTCGGCCAGGGCGCGACCGGCCAGACCCATGGCCCGACAGCGTGCCGGGTCCTTGATCAGGCTGTGCAGGGCTGTGGCCAGCGCGCCAGCGTCGCGCAGCGGTACCAGCAGGCCCGTGACGCCGGCTTCAATGGCATCGCGGCAGCCCGGCACGTCGGTAGTCACCACGGCGCGAGCGCAGGCGGCCGCTTCCAGCAAGACCTTGGGCATGCCCTCGCGGTAGGACGGCAACACCACGATATGTGCGCTGGCCAGCACGGCGGGCATGTCGCTACGTTGTCCCCAGCACTCGATGATGCCTTCGCTGATCCAGCCGTCGACGGTGGCAGCGCTCAGCGTCGCCGGATTGGCCGGATCGACCGAGCCCACCAGGACGAAGCGCGCAGGACTGCCCGCCTGACGCAATGCGCGCGCCGCCTCGACAAATTCGCGCACCCCTTTGTCGACCAAAAAACGCGCCGCCAGCACGACGGTGATCGCGGTGTCGGGCAGGGGCGTGGCGACATAGCGCTGCAGGTCAACACCCGAACCGCGGATGAGTATGGTTTTCGCAAGCGGCAGGCCGGTGAGTGCGATCACGCTGTCGCGGTCATCGCTGTTCTGAAAAATGATGCGTTGATTGGGGTGGCCCAGCGCCACGCCGTACAGGCGCCCGATCAGGCTGCGCATGAGCGTGGCGCGCCAGCCCTTGCGGATGAACATGAATCCCAGGCCCGAGATCGCCGCCACCACGCCAGGCACACCGGCGATGCGCGCGGCGATGCCGCCATACATGACCGGCTTGATGGTGACCAGATGTACCAGATCGGGTTTGAGGCGGCGAAACAGCAGGATCAGGGAGAGTAGCGCCCAGGCTTCGCGCAAGGGATTGCGGCCGCTGCGCGTGAGCGGCAGCGGCTGGTGGGTAAGACCGTGCGCGCGAATCGCGTCAACACCGTCGCCCGCTGGCGTGCCGACGATTACCTCGTGCCCGGCGGCCTGCGCGGCGAGCGCCAGCGGCAGGCGGTGCGACAGGAAAAAGGGCGCGTCGTTGAGGACAAAAAGAAGTCTGGCCATGGTGACCTATTGCTCCGCCAGCCAGGCCTGGAACATCAGCACGTCCCAGAGCAGGTATTGCCAGTTGCGCTGGCCGGACAGGTGTTCGGCCCATTTCTGGCGGATCGGCGCGACCTCGAAAAAACCGTCGTGATGCAGGCGCACAGGGTCGAGCAGGGCTTCCGCCCAGGCGCGCAGCGGACCGCGCAGCCACTGATCGATGGGAATGCCAAAACCCATTTTCGGACGCTCGATCAGGGCCGGCGGCACATGCCGGTACAACACCTGCCGCAGCGGCCACTTGCTCACGCCACCCCGCAGCTTGTAGTCTAGCGGCAGCGACCAGGCGAATTCGACGACACGATGGTCGAGCAGCGGTACGCGGCTCTCGAGGCTCACGCCCATGGCGGCGCGATCGACCTTGGCGAGGATGTCGTCGGGCAGGTAGGTCAGGGTATCGAGCGCCATCATGCGCTGCACGAAATCATCGACATCGGCCTGCTGCGCGCTGTCGGTGAGCACCGTCGGCGGCTCATGGCCCCCGCGCACCACCTGCTCCGGCGTACTCCAGTGGCTCACCAGCAGGCGATACAGTTCGGCCGGCGTATGCGCTGCCATCACGGCCGCACCCTTGTGCAGCTTGTCGCCCATGTTGACCTGCCGCAGCGAACGCGGCAGCAGCGGCTGCAGCACATGGGCGAGTTTGTTCCAGGTGGACGGGCTCAGGCTGACGATGCCGCGCGCCAGACGGGCGCGCAGGCCCATCGGCAGGTGCTCGAGCTTGCCCCACAAGCCTTGTGCCAGCAGGTAGCGGTTATAGCCGGCGAACAGCTCATCGCCGCCATCGCCCGAGAGCGCCACGGTGACCTGCTGCCGCGCCAGCTGACTGACCAGAAACGTTGGAATCTGCGAGGAGTCGGCAAACGGTTCGGCGTACAGGCCGGGCAGCAGTGGGATGACATCCATCGCCTGGCGTGCTGTGACGGTCAGCTCGGTATGTTCGGTGCCCAGATGTTGCGCCACGGCCTTGGCGTAGGGGGCTTCGTTGTAGCCGGGCTCGTCAAAGCCAATGGAAAAGCTGCGCACCTTGTGGCTGCTGTGGGCGCGCATGAGCGCCACTACCGTCGAGGAATCGACCCCGCCTGAAAGAAACGCGCCGAGCGGCACGTCGGCCATCATCTGCGCGCCGACCGCCCGGCCGAGCAGGGCTTCAAGCTGATTGACCGCTTCGTCGGGCGTGCCCGCAAAGGGTTGGTCCTGGCCGGCGCGCGCCACGGCTCTCAGGTCCCAGTACTGTTCCAGCTGTGTGCTGCGCGTGGCGGGGTTGACCTGCAGCAGGCAGCCCGGTGTGAGTTTGTGGATGCCCTGATAAATCGAATAGGGTGCGGGCACCGCGTTGTGACGCATGAACAGGGTCAGGGCCTGGCGATCAATCGCCGCGCTAAAGTCCGGATGGGCCTT
This sequence comes from Burkholderiales bacterium, assembly GCA_947475815.1. Classification (GTDB taxonomy): domain Bacteria; phylum Pseudomonadota; class Gammaproteobacteria; order Burkholderiales; family Burkholderiaceae_D; genus CANJOT01. The sequence goes on from CANJOT010000151.1 coordinate 5,151, forward strand.
GAGGGCCTTGAGGTCTGAGCCGAACAGGAAGCTTGCGCCCTGCCAGCCGTAATACAGCGGCTTCTCGCCCAGACGATCGCGGCCCAGTACCAGCACCCGCGCCTGACGGTCCCAGACGGCGAAGGCAAACATGCCGATGCAGCGCTCGACGGTGCGGCGCACGCCCCAGGCGTCAAAGCCGGCCAGCAGGGTTTCGGTGTCGGCGTGGCCGCGCCAGGCTGGCGTGTGGCCTTGCTGGTGCAGGTCCTGGCGCAACTCGAGGTGATTATAGATTTCACCGTTGAAAACGATCACGAAGCGGCCGCCGGCCGACTGCATCGGCTGATGTCCGGCGGGCGACAGATCGACCACGGACAGGCGCCGGTGTGCTAGCGCCACCCCGGCCGGCGCATCCGTCCAGAGACCGCTGTCGTCCGGGCCGCGCGCGCGAATCGCGTCGGCCATGCGTGTCAGGATGGCATTGGTACCCTCGGGTAGCACCGGAGCGAGAAATCCGGCCAGGCCGCACATCAGTGCATCTCCAGACGCTGGTGCCACTGCCGGTACATCAGTACCGTCCACAACATGCCCTGGCGGTCCTGGCCGGCCTGGTGCTCACGCCAGACGCGGCCGACGACATCGGCGTTCAGGCCGCAGCTCTCCAAGTCTGCGCGCTGGAGCAGGTGTTCGGCCCAGTCGCGCAGCGGGCCACGCAACCAGGTCGCAACCGGCATGCCAAAGCCCTGCTTGGGTCGTTCCATCAGCGCGCGTGGCACGTGCCGGTACAAGACTTCGCGCAGCAACAGTTTGCCGCGATCGCCGCCTGCCGCGAATTTCATACTGGCCGGCAGGCGCCAGCTGAACTCGAGCATCGGATGCGTCAGCAGAGGCACGCGTGCCTCGAGCGATACGGCCATGCTGGCACGGTCGACCTTGGCGAGGATGTCATCCTGCAGATAATTGCCCTGATCGATGAGCATCATTTCGTCAGCCCACGACAGCTCGGGGTAGTGGTGCGCATCGGCACCGAGCGCCTGAGACGGCTGATGGCCGATGAGCGCGGCCGGGTCGGACCAGATCGACATGGTTTGCGCATAAGCATCTTCACGCCGGCAGCCCAGATAAGCGGCAAAGCGGCGCACCCGTGCCGCCAGTCCCTCGCTGCCCGCATAACGCTTGCCGAGCAATCGGTTCAGACCCTCGTCCCAGAACACCGCCGGCACGGCCCGCAGCGCGCCGGCCGCGAGACGTGCGCCAGGTGCCGTCAGCCGCGCCCGCAAGGCCTCGATGCGGCGTGCCCAGAAATAGCGCGGGTAACCGCCAAACAATTCGTCACCGCCATCGCCGGACAGGCAGACGGTTACCGACTGGCGCGCAAAGCGCGACACCAGCCAGGTGGGCAGGGCGCTGTTGTCGGCAAAGGGTTCGTCAAAAAAGCCGGCGACGGTGGGCACCATCGCCGGGATTTCATTCGGGTTGAGGATCATCTCATGATGGTCCGTGCCCAGATGGGCCGCGACCTTGCGGGCGTGCGCTGACTCGTCGTGCGAGCTCTCGGAAAAGCCGATCGTGAAGGTTTTTACCGGCTGGCTGGATTCGGCCTGCATCATGGCCACGACCGTGGACGAATCGACACCGCCGGACAGAAATGCGCCGTAGGGCACGTCCGACTGCATGTGCTGGCGCACGGCCTGGCGCAGGCGCTGCTCGAGTTCGTCGGTCGCTTCGGCGAGGGACAGCGTCAGCGGGTGCTGGCGCGCCGCGCGGGCCAGCACGTCGAGGCTGCGGCACGGACGGATCTGCACTTCTCCCTGCTGGTAGCGCAGCAGCTGTCCCGCTGGCAGCTTGCGCACGCCGCGCAGAATCGACGCCGGCGCCGGCACGTTGCCATAACGGAAATAAGCAAACAGGGCGTCCTGATCAATGCTGCGGTCCATGCCCGGCAGTTCGAGCAGCGGCGTGAGCTCGGAAGCAAAGGCCAAACGCGCTGCGCTGGCGGTGTAATACAGGGGCTTGATGCCGAGCGGATCGCGCGCCAGCCACAAACAGCGCTCGGTACGGTCATACAGCGCAAAGGCAAACATGCCTTCAAAACGCGCCGTGGCCGCTTCAATGCCCCAGGTAACGCAGGCCTTGAGCACCACCTCGGTATCGGAGTCACCGAGAAAAGAGCAGCCGCTTTGTTCGAGCTCGCGACGCAACAGCTTGTAGTTGTAGACCTCGCCGTTAAAGCTGAGCACATGACGTGCGTCACGGCTTGCATCGGACAACATCGGCTGGTGACCATGGGCGCTCAGGTCGAGCACCGCCAGGCGCCGATGGCCAAGCCAGGCGCCGCCTTCGGGCGCGAGCCACTGGCCAGCGCTGTCGGGGCCGCGATGGCGCAGGCGCTCGCACATGCGCGTGGCGATACCGGCATCAAATTCTGCCTCCAGACGCGGACCGAGCCAGCCTACGATGCCACACATGGCTGCTTCATCCTTTCATCGCTGGCGCAGCAGGCGCTGGAACGCAGCGTCATGCAGGCTCGCTGTGCGCTCGAGAGCGAAGTCGCGCGCTACCCGCTCGCGGCCTTGCCTGCCCAGTCGCGCGGCGTGTTCCGGGTCGCGCAGCAGCGCGATGATGGCAGCCGTCATGCCGGCCTGATCGTCGGGTGCGGGCAGCATGCCGTGTTCGCCGCTCTTGACCAGTTCAGGAATGCCGTCGATTGCGTAGGCCACGCAGGGCACGGCATGGGCCATGGCTTCCAGGATCGCCGTCGGACAACCCTCATTCCACAACGAGGGCAGTACAAACACGCGTGCCCGTTCATACCAGGGCGTCACGTCAGCCGCAAAACCGGCGAAGTGCACCTGTTCGGACAGTCCGGCCTGCGCCGCCGCCTGCTGAATTGCACCGTTCATGTCGTCGCGGCCGACCAACACAAAGCGCGTGCCGGGGCAGCTGGCTAGCACGTCGCGCATGACCTGCAGGTATTCGCGGTGGCCCTTGCGCGGATTGAGGTTGGCCACCGTCAGGACCTCCATCGGACGCGCGACCAGCGGCGACACCGATGCGGGCACGGCGTCGAGGCCATTGTGAATGACGGTGATTTTTTCGCGGGCAATGCCGCAGCGCCCGACGAGGGTTTTTTTCGCCACCGCCGAGTTGGTGATCCAGCCATCCATCAGCAGTCGCGTGGCGCGCTCGGCCGGCCGGAAATATCGGTCCAGGCGGCTGTCCGAGTCGGGGTTCCAGCGCACGCCATGCACCAGCTTGATGCCAGGCAGCATGAAACGCAGCAGACGCAGCAGCAGCGCCGCGCGCGCGCCGCAGACATAGACGATGTCGTACCGGCCGCGGCGCGCCTGCAGCACGAGGCGGAAAATGGCGGTCACGAAACCGGCACCGCCGAGCAGCATGGGCTGATGACCGAGCGAGCGCACCCAGTCGCACCACGGCCCTTCGCCTTGCAGGCTGGCGAGCTGATAGTCCGTGCCCTGCGCGGCCAGGGCCATGCGCGACAGGCTGCGCTCGGCGCCGCCCAGTTCGCTTGAGGAAAACACCAGCAAGACGCGCGGTCGCTTCATCGATCGG
>CANJOT010000152.1 GCA_947475815.1 Burkholderiales bacterium
ATGTGCCCAGTCTGGAAGACACGCAGCCGCTGTCGCGACCGAGCAGTGCCGCCAGTACCGCCATGGGTGGCAAGAGCGGTGTACTGGTGGTCGGCGTCGACGCGCTGCTCACGCAGCTGGCCAAGTGCTGCAAGCCGGCACCGCCCGACGATATCGTCGGCTTCGTGACGCGCGGCAAGGGCATCTCCATCCATCGGTCCGACTGTTCCAACCTGGGTACCCTGATGCAGCGCGAGCCGCAACGGGTCATCGAGACGACCTGGGGCGGGCGTGCCGACGGCGCGCTCTACCCGGTTGACGTGGCGGTCATGGCCAATGATCGCCAGGGTCTGCTGCGGGACATTTCCGAGGTATTTTCGCGCGAGCGGCTCAATGTGATCGGCGTGAACACCCAGAGCCAGAAGGCCGTGGCCCGCATGCAGTTTACGGTCGAGGTCAGCGATGCGCTGCAGTTGCGTCGCGCCCTCAGCGGCATCAGCGAGGTGAGTGGCGTGTTCGAGGCGCGCCGCGGATAGCGATTGCCGGTGGGGGAGGGTGCGCCCTGGGCCGCCTGTCCGCAACTTGCATACAACAATCGCTCGCGAATCGATGCGGTTATCACATTTAACTAAAGATAATAATTACATCTGGTCACGGGCCGGGGCATAATCATGCCAGGATGAGCAACGCGTGGCCGGTGTGCCGCATTTTGTCAGCGCGCCGGCTGTTTTCCCCGGGGAGAGAAAGCTGAGTCCCGTTCCAGAAAAATCGAGTGCGGTGTTCGCTGCGCGCAGCGCCGCCCGGATTGCCAGTGCCTATACGGCCTGGGCCATTTTCTGGATTGTCATGTCTGACACTCTGGTGCAGTTCTTCTTTGGTGAGCCGCAACTGACGGCAACCTTCCAGACCGTCAAGGGGCTGATCTTCATCGGCGTCACCGCCGCCCTGCTGTTCTGGTTGATCGTGCGCCAGACGCACCAGCTGATGCGCGTCAATTCGCTGGTGGCCCAGCATGTCGAACAACTCAAGCAAGACATTGTCGAGCGCACGCGCGCCGAACGCGCCCTGCAGGAGAGCGAGCGCGAGTTTCGCACTTTGGTGGTCGCCAGCGCACAGATCGTGTGGAGTGCCGACGAGCAGGGCGCGACCACGGAAATTTCCTCTGCCTTTGCCGAACTGACCGGATTTGCCGACGCGGACGCCTATGGGCTGGGCTGGCTGGAGGCGGTTCATCCCGAGGATCGGGCGCGTGCCCGATCACGCTGGGTCACAGCGCTGGCGAGCGGTTCGATCTACAACACCGAATATCGCTTGCGTACCGTCGGTGGTGCCTGGCGCTTGTTCGAGGTGCGTGGCGTGCCGGTGCGTGGCGACGATGGCCGTATCCGCAAATGGCTGGGCACTTGCACTGACATTGAGGATCGTCGCGTCGCCGAGGAAGAAGCCACTGCGGGCGCGCTCAAGCAGGCCGTCGTGTCGGAACTGGGCATTCATGCGCTCTCTGGCGCCCAGTTGGGCAATCTGTTTGAACGTGCCGTGCGCAAGACTTCGGAAAGCCTGGGGGTGGAGTATGCAGTCATCGCCCAGCCCATGGATGAAGGCAAACGCCTCATGGTGCGCGCCGACTGGGGCTGGAACCACGGCGCCCTGGATCAGGTGTATCTCGATAGCGGGCGGGGCTCGCATGCGGGGTATGCCCTGTCGTCGGATCAGCCGGTCATCGCCACCGACTACGCCAGCGAAACCCGCTTTACTCTGGAACCGATGCTGCGTGAACGCGGTGTCGTTTCGGGCATCAGCACGACGGTACGCGGCCGTACCGGCCAGTATGGGGTGATTTCGGCACACTCGGTCAAGGCCCGTACCTTTGGCCCCGGGGACGTCCATTTCCTGCAGGGCGTGGCCAATGTTCTGGCCACCGCCATCGAACGCGTTCAGGCCGACGAAAAGCTGGCCTACATCGCCCAGCATGACACCCTGACCGGCCTGCCCAACCGCGCGCTGCTGGAAGACCGTCTCGCGGTGTCGCTGGCCCAGGCCCATCGCGCTGGCAATCGGGTCGCGCTGATGTATGTGGACCTGGACCAGTTCAAACTCATCAATGACAGCATCGGGCACCAGGCCGGTGATGCGCTGCTCAAGCTGGCCGCGCAGCGTTTCACGTCAAACCTGCGCGAGGGCGACACCGTGTCGCGTCAGGGCGGCGATGAATTCACCATGATCTTTCCCAACCTCGAGAGCATCGAGGCGGCCGCGCTGGTGGCACAAAAGCTGCTCGACGGCATGGCCCTGCCTTTCAAGATCGGTGAGGAAGAAGCTTTCCTGACGGCATCGATCGGCATTGCCATCTATCCCGACGATGCTCTGCAGAGCGGCGAATTGATCCGCCGTGCCGACGCCGCCATGTACCGCGCCAAGGAAAAGGGTCGCAATGCGTTCCACTTTTTCACGCCCGACATCAACGCCGGCATCGAAGACCGCCTGCGTATCGAGACCGGCCTGCGCAATGCCGTGGCGCGCAACGAGTTTCGTGTGGTCTACCAGCCGCAGATCGACCTACAGACCGGCAAGGTTGCCGCCGTCGAGGCGCTGCTGCGCTGGACCAGCGGCACCATGGGTGTGGTGCCGCCTGACCGCTTCATTTCGATTGCCGAGGCAACCGGTGCCATCATCGCCATAGGCGAATGGGTGCTGCGCAGCGTCTGTGAGCAGGCGCGCGCCTGGCACCAGGCCGGTTTTGACGGGCTCAACGTGGTGGTCAACCTGTCGGCGCGCCAGTTCAGTTCGCCCACGCTGGTACAGACCGTCACCTCGATCGTTCACGAATCCGGTTATTCGCTCGACTTCCTCGAGGTCGAGATCACCGAAAGCGATGTCATGCGCGATGCCGAGGCGGCGGTCGACATGATCAGCGAACTCAAGGCTCTGGGCGTATCGATCAGCATCGACGACTTTGGCACGGGTTATTCAAGCCTGTCCTACCTCAAGCGTTTCGATGCCGACGTGCTCAAGATCGACCAGTCCTTCGTGCGCGACATCGCCACCCACCACGACGATGCCACCATTGCCGCTTCAATCATCACCCTGGCCCACAGCCTGGGCATGCGCGTGGTCGCTGAGGGCATTGAGACCGAAGGACAGTTGCGCTTTCTGGTGGGTGCCGGATGTGACGTTGGTCAGGGCTTCCTGCTGTCGCGTCCGCTTGAGGCAGACCAGGTGGCGCCCTTCATTCAGCGCTTCCTGAGCCAGGACTATCGCGCTTTCTTGAGCGCCGCCTAGGCTGCCCTGACCAGGACGGCATGCTTGTCGGGCGCAAGATCAACGAATCCGTGCGCAGCCAGAGTTCAGTCGACATCGGGCCTTGCTGCGCGTGCAGTTTTGTGCAGGTTTGCCAGTGTGCAGGATCACTGCTTTGCACAGATTCTGGCCCGTGGAGTGGATTTGCAATAGGGTATTTTTACGGGCATTGCTAAAAAGAGTTGACGACTAGGTTAAGGGCGGGGTATAACGTCTCGGCAAGAATTCAAGCGGTGAGGTTGTTGTTCAAAGTCGGTCGCTCTCCGGGCCACCCAGGTTGCACATGTCCCATTCCTTGATCTTTGCACTTCGGGCGTCCGCGCTCTTTTTTTGATTTAGGAAACGAAATGGCAGCCAAAACCGGTACAGTAAAGTGGTTCAATGACGCTAAGGGCTTCGGCTTCATCACCCCCGATGGTGGTGGCGACGATTGCTTCGCGCATTTCTCCGCCATTCAAGGCAACGGCTTCAAGTCCCTGCAAGAAGGACAAAAAGTCAGCTACGAAGAAACGATGGGACCGAAGGGCAAACAGGCTACGAACATCGTACCCCAGTAAGCTTTTCAGTTGTTGCGTTGAAAAAGCCCCGCTTGCGGGGCTTTTTCTTTTCTGCTGCGAAAGCCCCGCTTGCAGGCTTTTTCTTTTCTGCTGCGAAAGCCCCGCTTGCAGGGCTTTTTCTTTCCTGCTGTGACGAGCCCCGCAATCGGAGCTTTTTCTTGCGCCGCGCGCCTTGCCCTCTGGCGCCCGTTTTTCAGCCGGGCTGTGCGCCCGTCATCATGCGCGCTACCGCCTCGGCCACTTCGATGCCATCGATCGCCGCTGACAAAATCCCCCCTGCGTAGCCGGCGCCTTCCCCGGCCGGAAACAGACCGACCGTGTTCAGACTCTGGAAGCGCGCATTGCGTGTGATGCGGATCGGCGACGACGTGCGCGTTTCAACGCCGGTGAGCAGGGCGTCGGGCAGGTCGAAGTCGCGGATCTGGCGGCCAAAAGCCGGCAGCGCCTCGCGGATGGCCTCCATGGCAAACTGCGGCAGGCAGGTGCCCAGATCGGTTAGGTGCACGCCAGGCGTGTAGGACGGCTCCACAGCCCCCAGGACGCGCGAGGGACGCGCGGCAAGGAAATCCCCCAGTAACTGTCCTGGCGCGTTGTAGGTGCTCCCACCGGCCTCGTAGGCGGCTGCTTCCCAGCGGCGCTGGTATTCAATGCCGGCCAGCACATCACCGGGGTAGTCGGCCGGCGTGATGCCGACGACGATGGCGCTATTGGCATTGCGTTCGTTGCGCGAGTACTGGCTCATGCCATTGGTGACGACGTGGCCGGCCTCGGAGGCGGCTGCCACCACGGTGCCGCCCGGACACATGCAAAAGCTGTAGACCGACCGGCCGTTGCCGCAGTGATGGACCAGCCGGTAGTCCGCCGCGCCGAGCAGCGGGTTGCCGGCGTTGACGCCAAAGCGCGCGCGGTCGATCAGCGACTGCGGGTGTTCGATGCGCACACCGATTGAAAAGGGCTTGGCTTCGATGTACACGCCGCGCCGGTGCAGCATGGCAAAGGTGTCGCGCGCACTGTGACCCACGGCGAGTACCACGTGGCTGGCGTCGAGCACACTGCCGTCGGCCAGCACCAGGCCACGCATCTGGCCCTTGTCGATGACGATATCATCGAGGCGCGTCTGAAACCGGAACTCGCCGCCGAGACTCTCGATGGTGGCGCGCAGACTTTCAACCACCTTGACCAGCCTGAAGGTGCCAACGTGCGGTTTGCTGACGTAGAGAATCTCCTCGGGCGCGCCGGCGGCCACCAGTTCACGCATCACCTTGAGGCCAAGATGGCGCGGGTCTTTGATCTGGCTGTAGAGCTTGCCATCTGAAAAGGTGCCTGCGCCACCCTCGCCGAACTGCACGTTCGATTCGGTGTTGAGCGGCCCCTTGCGCCAGAAACCGAAGGTGTCGCGGGTGCGTTCGCGTACCGGCTTGCCGCGCTCGAGCACGATCGGGCGAAAACCTGACTGCGCCAAAATGAGAGCCGCGAACAGGCCGCACGGGCCGGTGCCGATGACCACCGGCCGGGCAGCGCTGCCGGCGGCGGCATGCGCGGCAAAACGGTAGGCGGTGTCCGGGGTCGGTTTGACATGACGCTCACCCTCCAGTCGCTGCAGCACGCCGGCCTCGTCGCGCAGGCTGACGTCGACCGTGTAGATGAAACAGATCGCCGAGGGTTTGCGTGCGTCGTAACCACGGCGCGCGATCTGGAGTTCGAGCAGGTCAGCGGCCTGCAGGTGCAGCCGTGCCAGCACGGCTGCCTGTAGTGCATCGGGCTCGTGACCGAGGGGCAAGCGAAGTTCGGTCAATCGCAACATGAGGGCAGGTTCCGCAACGGGTGGACGAAGGCCCACATTTTAGAGGCCTGATGGCCAGATGGGAAATCGGCATGCCTGTCGCAAAAAAAAACCGTCCCGCGTGGGGACGGTTTGAACCCGGTCAGACTCTCATGATCTGATGGCTGGTGTAGTCCAGTTGCAGGTTCATGAGGATGTTGCTGCCCAGACTGAGCGCCAGATGATCAACACCGGTCAGGGTGTCGGTCAGCGTGGTGTTGGTGCCCGGCAGATGGTTGACCACATCGTAGGCATTGGCGCCATTCTGGACGATGTCGGCGATGACGATATCGGACAGGTTCTGCGACGCCGCATGCACATGATAGACACCGCTGTTGTCCAGGCTCAGGCTGAGTGCCAGATCGGTACCCGCCAGCGCGCTGGCGTCGCGATCGAGGGCCAGAACTGCACGGGCGCCCGGTGCACTGGCCTGCAGCGTATAGGCCTGGTTCAGGTTGATGTGGAAGCTGTTGCTGAGCAGTGCACCGTAATCGATGTTCTGCGCCATGCCGCTGCCCTCGACCAGTGCCACGCCGGTCAGGTTGCCCGTCTGGCCCAGCGCGGTCACGCGCGCCGGATTGGCGCTGTCGATCATCTGGTAGCCGGCACTGCCGGCATTGATGATCTGGAACTCGTCGAGCGTCGCTCCGAGTCCGGTGGTGACGCGCAGGTGCAGGGCATTGAGGTTGCCATCAAAGTCGTTGCTGATAGTGCCAACGTCCGTGACGATGGCCACGACCTGCGAATTCACATCATTGCCCAGTTGGTCCTGGATGGCGAAGAGCTCGTCGACGTTGTTCGAATCGGTGTAGGACAGCACGGTTTTCTGGCTGACGCTCACCGGCGTGTTGAGCGTCAGATGGACTTCATTGCCGTTCACGCCGCCAACGCTGGAGGTGAGTACGTTGTCGGTGACGCCGTCGACCTTGACGCTGAAGAACCCCGTCGGTGCCGCGTGCGCCGCATCGAGTCCGAGGTTGTACGCGAGCGTGAGCGCGTTGCCCGAGACCGCCGCGGATTGCAGCATCAGCGGTGTCAGGCTGACGTTGCCAGCGGTTTCAGTGAGCAGCTCGGGCGTGATGTTCTGGATCACCAGACCTGTCGAACTGCTGCCGCCGGACTGGTCACCGTCGTAAACCAGCAGGGTGTCGGTGCCCGAGATAGTGTTGACGGTGAATACCGTGCCCGCCAGCGTGCCGCGGATCGCGTAATAGCTCTGGTTGCTCACCAGACCACTGCCGGGCACGAACAGTTGACCCAGATTGTTGCGCATCGGATTCGGGCTGGTGATGTTGGCGCCGGTGGTCCAGAAGGCGACATGATCACCCTGCGCACCCGACACCGAGAAACCACCGCTGATGACATCCACGCCACTGGCAAAGGTGTAGGTCGAGCCATCGACCACGCTGGTGTTGCCGTTGTTGAAGGCCAGTGTGAAGCCGTTGGCATCGCCCTGATAGAACACGAAGCTGTCCTTGCCCGAACCACCGTCCAGGTTGTCGGCACCGCCGCCGCCGATCAGTTCGTCGTTGTCGCCGCCGCCGCGCAGGGTGTCATTGCCGCCGCTGGCGTCGAGGCGGTCATTGCCCGCACCGCCGTCGAGTACATCGGCACCACTGCCGGATTGGAGATGGTTCTTGCCGCTGTTGCCCGTCAGGGTCGCGCCGCCCGAGGCCGGCGTTGCGCCTGAGCGTGCATACAGGTCGTAATCACCGCTCAGGCCGGACAGGTCGATTTTCGCCGTGTTGTTGCCGACCGCAATACCGAGCACATCGACGGGGTCGAACAAGGTGCCGGTGACGGCATTGACATCCTGGAAGCTGCCCTGACCGCCCGGATGGGTCACCAGCACGAAGTCGCTCGTGGTGTCGGTGATGACCAGGCTGCCGATGTTGACCCGGGTGCCATTGGTGCCGTCGACGGCGGCGACGGCCGCTGTCGCAGCGCCGATCGACTGTACGCCAGACAGGCTGTCGGTATGACCAAGTTGTACCGAGATACCGCTGAAGTCGACGCTGTTGATCAGTTCGTTCGCCTGCAGGAACAGACTGGCCGGCGCCAGCGTGGCGTTGGTGATCTGCGGACCAAAGCCGTCGGTGATCTGTACCAGTCCCTGTCCGGCACTGTTGCTGAGGGTTGCACCCATGGTGCCGCGCAAGGCGATCTCAAGGTTCTTGTTGGCCGAGTCGAAATTGCCGGTCTTCTGGAAGATGTAGAGCGCATCCTTGAAACCGTTGCTGTCTTCGTCGTAATTGAAGGCGACCGTCTGGCCGACCGTCACGTTGGCATTGAGATAACCATTGATGGCACGCAGGTTGCTGCCATTGGCTAACAATTGCGTGGTGCCGGCATCGTCCGAGAACAGCGTGATCATGCTGTTGACGATCGTATGGCTGCGCACGGTCACGCCGCTGGCGGTGTTGTCCGTGCCATTGACCACGCCCGCCGTGTCCGCCGCAATTACCGCCGAGGGCAGGGCAATCACATCATTGCCCACGCCCGTGGCGCTGGTGACATCAAAGCTGTAGAGCTTGTCGCTGGAGTTTGGGCTGCTGGTGTCAAGGTTGATCCGCAGCGTGTCGGTGACGCGCGTGCCGCCCTGTTCGCCGAGGCGGAAATTGTTCTGGCCCCAGCCTGAGGTCAGCGTGTCGGTACCGGAGCCAGCCACCAGGCCGTCGGCGTGGTCGCCGGCGGTCAGCACATCATTGCCGGCATTGCCATAGATCGCGACCAGCGGGTAGATCGGCACGTCGATATTGGCCAGGTCGATATTGCTGGCCAGCGCGCCACCGACCGCCATGCTGAAGGGAGAGATGCCGACGTTGTTGTTGTCGACGATGGACCCTTGCGACTGGCCGTTGAAGCTGCCGGCGTAATTGACCAGCACGGCATCGCTTTCGGCGAGCACGCTGTCCAGCGCCACGTTGAGGATTTCGCCGCCCTGGGTGAAGGTGACACCGGTCATGTGGAGGGGCGTGGTCGTGCCGTTACCGTTGAGCTTGAACACCTGGATGTCCGGATTGCCAACGACGTGCATCGGG
>CANJOT010000153.1 GCA_947475815.1 Burkholderiales bacterium
ATTGCCATCACCGATACCTTGCACGAAATGGTAGATCGAGTCGGCATTGATCGAGGTATTCCAGGGTCGATTTCTCGGCACCATACGCACGCCGATGCGTTCACGCAGTTTTGCCAGCGCTTCGTCCGTGATGGACCCATCATTGTTGCGGGTGCTGTTGTTGCTGCCCGTGCGGCTTGTCGCCGCAGGATCAATGGCCGTCATAAGGTCTCCCGACAATGCGATGCTCTTTTCTGCGAGTATACACAGGAGTGCTGCAGATCTGGCGCCATGCGAACGCTTGCTGCTGTCATGGAGGCTGCAGCCGAGATGGACAAGACGGGTTGTTACGTTCGCGTTTGACATGGATCAAACCATGCGCCCATCGTCCGTCCTACCATCAACCTGTGATCCGGCCTCTACTTGGTGGTTCACCCAACGCCCAATCGACCCGCCCATGCCTCCACCCGCCACGACCAGTCTGAGCATTCCAGGTTACCTCGAACGTGTCTACTGGTGGGCCTATGTCCACCCCCGAGCGGTTCGCCTGTTTGAGCGGGAGTGGCTGGTCAATACCATCCTGATGGGCAACTATGCCCGCCTGCGCGACGCCATGCTCAACGAACTCGGCGCGCAGGTAGACGGTGACACGCTCCAGGTTGCCTGTGTGTATGGCGACTTCAGCAACCGTCTGCAGCAACGCCTCGGACCCAAAGCCACCCTCGACGTGATCGACATTCTGCCGATCCAGCTCAACAACCTGACACGCAAGCTGCCCGAGCATCCGCGCGTGACATTGCGGCAAAACGATTCGTCGGCGCTGTCGGCGGCCGATGCCAGTTATGACCAGGTGCTGCTGTTTTTTCTGTTGCACGAACAGCCCGAGGCCGTGCGTCGCGCCACGCTCAGCGAAGCCATGCGCGTGGTCAAGCCGGGCGGCAAAGTGGTGCTGGTGGATTATCACCGGCCGCGCTGGTGGCATCCGGCACGGCCTTTGTTGTGGGCCGTGCTGCGCACGCTTGAGCCCTTCGCACTGGATTTATGGAAGCACGGCCTCGAAGCCTATCTGCCGCAGCAGCGGCCGGCAACGAGCATCATAAAGGTCACTTATTTCGGCGCGATGTACCAGAAATTGGTGCTCACCCGCTGACACGGGAGTTGCACGGCGATGGCAATGGACGTATTCAAGACCGACGTGGTCATCGTCGGAGCCGGGGGCGCCGGTTTGCGCGCGGCCATCGCGATCGCCGAGGCGCACCCGGATCTCAAGGTGGCACTGGTCTCCAAGGTCTACCCGATGCGCAGCCATACGGTGGCTGCCGAGGGGGGTGCGGCGGCCGTCACGCAGGCGCATGACAGCCTGGAAGCCCATTTTCACGACACCGTCGCCGGCGGCGACTGGCTGTGCGAGCAGGACGTGGTGGATTATTTTGTCGGCGCCGCGCATGAAGAACTGGTGCAGATGGAGCACTGGGGCTGTCCGTGGAGCCGGACCGCCGATGGCCACGCCAATGTGCGCGCTTTTGGCGGCATGCAGATTGAGCGCACCTGGTTTGCCGCGGACCGCACCGGCTTTCACATGCTGCATACGCTGTTCCAGACTTCGCTGAAATACCCTTCGATCAAACGTTTCGATGAATTTTTCTGCGTCGATCTGGTGGTTGATCAGGGTCGCGCCCAGGGCGTGGTGGCGATCGACATTGCGCGGGGCAGTTTTGTGCTCATCGAGGCGCGCTCGGTCATCATCGCCACGGGTGGCGCGGGCCGGGTGTTCCGCGAAAACACCAACGGCGGCATCGTCACCGGCGATGGCATGGCGCTGGCCTACCGCCATGGCGTGCCGCTGCGTGACATGGAATTTGTTCAGTATCACCCGACCTGCATGCCGGGCACCGGCCTGTTGTTTACCGAAGCCTGCCGCGGCGAGGGCGGGTTCCTGCTGAACAAGGAGGGCTATCGATACCTGCAGGACTATGGCCTTGGTCCGGCCGAACCCAGCCCACGCAACAAGGCGATGGAGCTGGGTCCGCGCGACCGACTCAGCCAGGCCTACTGGCAGGAAAAACAGAAAGGCCGCACCATCGCCGGCCCCCATGGCGAGGTGGTGCATCTGGATCTGCGCCATTTGGGCGAAAAGAAACTGCGCGAACGTCTGCCGCAAATCTATGAGCTGGCGGTGCAATTTCTCGGGGTCGATCCGGCGCTTGCGCCGATCCCGGTGTTGCCCGCCGTGCATTACACCATGGGCGGGATCACCGCCGATGGCCGCACCGCCGCGCCATTGGCTGGCCTGTATTCAGTGGGCGAATGTTCCAGCGTGGGCATTCATGGTGCCAACCGCCTGGGTTCAAATTCACTCTCCGAATTGCTGGTCTTTGGCAAGCTCGCCGGGCTGGAGGCCGCGACCCATGCCAAATCGGTCGGTGCCGGCAACAGTGCTGCGCTGAGCTTATTGGCCGAAGGCGCGCGCGCGCAGGCGCTGGCGCTGGCAAGCCGCCGCGGCGGCAGCGAACGGGTCGCCACGCTGCGCCGGGAAATGGCACTCAGCATGGAAGAGGGCTGTGGCATCTACCGTACGGCACAGACCATGCAGGATACCTGTGACAAGCTGGCCGAACTCAAACAGCGCTTCAGGAATGTACAGATCGACGATGCCTCAGCCGCCTGGAATACCGACTGGCTGGGCGCCATCGAACTGGGCTTTTTGCTCGATGTGGCGGAATCGATGGCGCATTCGGCGCTGCACCGTAAGGAATCGCGCGGTTCGCACCAGCGGCTCGACGGCTATGGCACGCGTGACGATGTGCAGTACCTCGCGCACAGTCTGGCGACCTTTACGGCCGATGGACCGCCGCGCATCAGTTACGGCGCCGTCCGCATCACCCATTCGCCACCCGGCACGCGCGCTTATGGTGCCGCGGGCGAAAAAGCCGCTGCTGAAGAACGCCAGGCCAGGGAGAATCATCATGACTGACACGCCACGCACGGTCACGGTGGAGGTGTTGCGCTACCGGCCGGAACAGGAAGAGGAGCCGGTCTGGCAAGCCTTTGAAGTGCCCTATGCCGACGACATGTCGGTGCTGCAGGCGTTGCAGTTCATCAAGGATGACCTTGACGGCAGCCTGAGCTTTCGCTGGTCGTGCCGCATGGCCATCTGCGGCAGTTGCGGCATGATGGTCAATGGCCGGCCAGAGCTGTCCTGCAAGACCTTTCTGCGCGACCTGCTGCCGGGACCCGTGCGCATTGAAGCCTTGAACCATTTTGCCATCGAGCGCGATCTGGTGGTCAACATCGAACCCTTCATTGAAAAACTCGAGCGCGTCAAACCCTGGCTGATTCCCAAAGAGGAACGCAGGCTGGCCGAGGGTGAATACCTCCAGAGCCCGGCGCAGGTCGAGCAGTATGAGCAGTACAGCGGCTGCATCAATTGCATGCTGTGTTATGCGGCCTGTCCGCAGTTTGGTCTGGACCAGGACTTCACGGGACCCGGCGCGCTGGCCCTGCTGCATCGCTACAACGCCGATTCGCGCGATGGTGGCGGTGCCGAACGCATGGAGGTGCTCAACGCCGAGCAGGGCGTCTGGAGCTGTACGGCGGTGGGCTACTGCTCGGAAGTCTGCCCCAAGGATGTCGACCCGGCCAACGCCGTCAACCAGAACAAGGTGAACAGCGCCAAGGACTATTTTCTGCACCTGCTGCGGCCTGAGGCAAGCAAACCGGGGAGCAAACAATGAACCACGAACACGACGCCAGCCGGCCGCGCCGCGCTGGCTACATGCGACCCATGGCGGGCTGGTGGCGGCGCAATCCGTCTTTTAAACGCTACATGCTGCGCGAAGTCACCGCGGTCGGCGTGGCCCTCTACGCGCTGGTCTTGACCGTTGGTGTGATCCGGCTGGCTCAGGGCGAGGCCGCATGGAACGACTGGCGTGCCCTCATGGCAACACCATGGAGCATCGCGCTGCATCTGGTGTTGCTGGTGTCGATGCTCATTCATGCGCGCAGCTGGTTTGAGATCATGCCCAAGACCATGCCGATGATCATCATTGGCCACCAGCGTCTGGCGGGCAGTGTGATCACGCGCACGGGCTGGGCGGTCACGTTACTGGCCTCGGTGCTGGTCGTGCTGCTTGCCCTGCAGGTGCCATCATGAAGCGCTCCAATGCCCCGATTTTCTGGCTGCTGTTCGGCGCTGGCGGCATGCTGTCCGCTGTGTTCGGCACGGTGCTGGTGTTCATCACCGGACTGGCCGACCCCCTCGGCCTGGGCCTGCCGCCGGATTTGCTGTCCTACCCGCACGTCATGGCATTCGCGCGCAACGGGGTTGGCAAGGGCCTGTTGTGGGTCGTGATCTCGCTGTTTGCCTGGCATGCGGCGCACCGCATCTTTCACAGCCTGCATGATCTGGGCGTGCACACGGGAGCACTCGCCCGGCTGGCCTGTTACGGTGGCGCCGCGCTGCTCACTGCAATCAGCGCCGCCGCGCTGCTCTCGCTGGGCTTCTGAGCACGGCGTCTGGCTTCAGGCCTGAGTGACATGGCCGGGGCTCAGGCCCGCCTCTTTTTCGAACTGTTCGAGCGAACTCAGGGCATTTTCAAAATCGAAGGTGTGCAAGGCCGCATCAATCTCACGATACAGAACGGGTGATACCGACTGAAACAGCGCGGCGTGCCGCTCCAGAGCTGCGCGTGCGCCGAAGTCGTTGTCGCGGAGCAGTACCGTCAGCTCCCGCAGGGCTGGTTCGAGTGCGTTCAGATCGGCCGCTACGGAACGCGCCGCACCGCTGAGGGCCGTCAGACGATTTTCGCGCAGCGGCGTCGGGCCGGCCGTCAGACCCACTTTCCCCCGACCAAAGCGCGCAGTCATCCAGAACGACGAACCCTGGCCTTCTTCGCTGTCAACGCCGATCTCGCCCTGCATCAGATGCGCCAGTTCGCTGGCAATCGCCAGGCCAAGACCCATGCCGCCAAAATTGCGGCGCAGCGCATCCTCCGGCTGATGAAAACTTTCAAACAGTGCTTTGCGTGCCACGGCGCTCAGCCCCAGCCCGGTATCGACGACGGTGAAACGCAACAACAGCCCGTCTTCTTGCACCTGCTCAAGGCGCACGCTCAGGGCAATGCTGCCATGCTCGGTGAATTTGACGGCGTTCTCGACCAGTTTGCCCAAGGCCTGTGCGAGGCGCTCGCCATCGCCAGCCAACCAGTGGGGCACGTCGGCCGCAATCGTCTGGCTCCACTGGAGTTTCCTGGCCGTGATCTCGGCACTGACTTCGCTGGCAAGGGTAGAAAATACCCGGCTCAGATCAAAGTCTGTGTTCTGCAGGCGCAGATGCCGATCCATCATCTTTGAATAATCCAGGATGTCATTGATGATGTGCATGAGCTTCTGGGCCGACCCATCCAGCGCCGCAAGATAGTCGCGCTGGCGTGGCGTCAGATCGCTCTGCAAGGCCAGATAGGTCATGCCGAGAATGCTGTTCATGGGCGTGCGCAACTCATGGCTGACCACGGCAAGAAAATTGCTTTTCGCCCGGCTGGCCGCCTCGGCGGCCTCGCGCGCCTCGCGCATCGCCTCTTCAGCCTGCTTGCGCAAGCCGATGTCCTGAAAGGCCATCACGACCCCGGTGCACTGGCCTTCGATGATCAGGGGTGTGGCGGCCAGTGATATCGGCACGACGCTGCCGTCCTTGCGCACAAAGCGGAACGCCTCGGAACGTACCACCGAGCCGGTTGCCATGGCCTGCCGGCCGGGCGAATCACCCGTCATCGCCACACCCCTGGTGAGTTCGGTCTTGAGCAGTGCAGCGGCGCTCTTGCCGACCGCCTCGCCGCGGGACCAGCCGGTAATGTGCTCGGCCTCGCGATTGAAGAAGATGCATTGGCCTTCGGTGTCGGTGACGTACACGCCATCGCTCAGATTCTCCATGAGGCCCTCGAGAAACCGGCGGTCGCGCATGAGGGCGACATCCCGGGCTGCCAGCTGTGCGGAAACCGAATTGAGCACATTAAACAGCGCATTGATTTCAAAGCTCGCCGTACTGCCCGGCACCTGCCGGCCGTGTTCTTCGGTGAGCGCCGTGGCAAAGCTGGCCGCGCGCGCCAGTTCGGCCATCGGGCGGCGCATGAGCAGATACAAGCCGCCGAGGCTGAACAGGACAATCGCCAGAGCGAGCAGGACGCTGGCGCGAACGACATCGTGTTGCAGCACGTGGGCTGCTTCGGCGCCCACAGTGAGGCGGACCCAGCCCAGCGTTGTGCCGGCTTCGCGGATTGGCTGCCAGATGACGGGATTGACTCCGGCGCGATAGATCTTGCGGCCAAAAAGGTCGATGATGGTCAGGTGTTCCACCACTCCGGTTGCAGCGCCCTCTGGAATGACAAAAGTGCGACCAAAACGCGCCCGGGCTGCACCATCGATCGTGTCGATATCGGCCGCGACCTTGCCGCTGCTGTCGAGGATCTGCAATTCCTGAACGTTGATCGACTGCACCTGCCCAAGGGCCAATTGTTCCAGTCCGGCGAGATCCTGCGCGAGCAGGGGATTGATGCTCGACCCGGCGATGCTGCGCGCCAGTCCCTGACCGCGCACAACGAGCAACTCGATGACCAGCGAGGCCTGCCACATGACGACCGGAATCGTCGCCAGCAGGACGATCACCGCCAGCACGCTGGTCAGTGACAGGCGCAGGCGCCCCCAAAGACGGCGTGGCATGATGAATTCGAGGAGGGTCGACAAGGGCATCGGGGTTCCGGGCAGCAGATATTTCTCTGCTAAGCCAGGCCGTCGTCCGCCTGGCCGGTATTCATGCCCATGCCGATGGCTTTCTCCATGAGCACCGCTTCGGAATCGACATACCGTTCAGCGATGGCGAGAAAAACATCGCGATCGGCCACGAAGGCATCGACCACATCGGGATCGAAATGCCGGCCGCGGCCCTCGAGGATGATCTGCGTGGCCTGTTCGGCAGACATCGGCGGCTTGTAGATGCGTCGCGAAATCAGCGCGTCGAACACATCGGCCAGCGCCATGAGGCGCGCGCTGACCGGAATATCGGTACCGGCGAGGCCGTCAGGGTAGCCGCTGCCGTCCCACTTTTCGTGGTGCCAATGGGCAATTTCCTTGGCGGTGGCGAGGAATTCAATCGGCCGCTCGGCATCGCGCTCGGCATGTTCAATGGCGTCACTACCGATCTTGGCATGGGTTTTCATGATCACCCATTCCTCCGGCGTGAGGCGGCCTGGCTTGTGCAGAATGGTGTCAGGAATGCCGACCTTGCCGATGTCATGCAGCGGAGCCGATTTGGCCAGAATGTTGACCAGACGCGCGCTGATGACTTTTTCAAAGCGCGGATGATGACGCAGGCGTTCGGCCAGGGTGCGCATGTAGTTCTGCGTGCGCAGCAGGTGATTGCCGGTTTCCGGGTCGCGCACCTCGGCCAGACGGGCGAGCGCGCGGATGCTGACATCCTGCACCATCACGTTCTCTTCCATGCGCCGCATCACTTCGGCCTCAAGGAAGGCGTTCTGGTCGCGGAGCCAGTCGCGTGCCTGTTTGAGTTCGATGTGCGCATTGACGCGGGCCAGCACGATGGCGGGCTTGATCGGTTTGGTGATGTAATCGACCGCGCCAAGCTTCAGACCTTTTTCCTCGTCGGCGATGGCATCCATGGCAGTGACGAAGATGACGGGGATGTCGCGCGTGGCGGTCTCAGCGCGCAGATGCTCAAGCACGGCATAACCATCCATCTCGGGCATCATGATGTCGAGCAGGATCAGGTCGGGGCGCGGCTCGCTGCCGGCGATACGCAGGGCGCGCAGACCTGAATTGGCGGCGCGGACCTTAAAATAGGGACCGAGCACCTCACCGAGCACGGTCAGGTTCTCGGGGGCATCGTCAACAATCAGCACGGTGGACCGATCGGTCCCCTCGGAAGGAGGCAAAGAAATCACGCTGGCCTCCGGATACAACGACGCGAGGGGGGCTGAATTTTGTGTAAACGCGCTTTGAATGAGTGCTGTGTCATCCGCTTTTCAAACTGTCAAACAGTCAATCTGTATGATAAAGCCAATCACGGCTGTGAAGTGAATCATCGCCGCCATCCAGTGCTAAATTGGCATATTCCATTTCTGACTGAGGTTCCCGAGGGCCAGACGGGCATTATGTCATTGCGGAAACAGCGACGAGGTGCCAGCGAAAACATGCACCGCATGAACCACCCGTCGAGAGAATGCCCCGGTTTCAGCACGCCCCACGAAGTCTTCTGGAAGACGCTACACTCGCGTCATCGCGGTGTTGAACTTCAGCGTTGAATCCGCCCTTTTTCAATAATAACAAGGCAAAAACATGTCCGACCCGATGGCTCAATCCGCCCAAGACCTGACGCGCAAGATGGCACGTTTCACCATCGCCGACCATCATTTTCCGGCGCTGGCGCGCAGTCGCGCACGTGACGCGATCGCCGATTGTGTCGGCTGCATGCTCGCCGGTAGCCGCGAAGACCTGGCCGCGCCGCTGCGTGCCACGCTGCCAGCGTTTGATGCGCCCTCGGCGCAGTTTCCCGGCTTGATGTTGGGCTCGACGCGTTATGCCGCGCCGGCCGATGCCGCGCTCTACAACGGGACCATCGCCCACGCTCTTGATTTTGACGACACCAATCATCCGGGGTATGCCCACCCGAGC